>JAFRJF010000239.1 GCA_017432405.1 Clostridia bacterium
TATGCCGCGCAGCACCAGCTGCAGGGGCTGCTTGGAGACGTCGTTCAGGTAGATCATGGCGTCGAAGTAGCTGTTCCACATGCCCACGAACTGCCACATGCAGATGGTGGCGATGATCGGCGTGCAGACCGGCAGCAGGATCTTGAAGAAGTAGACCATCTCGCTCGCGCCGTCGATGGAAGCCGCCTCCTCAAGGTCGCGGGGGACGCCCTGGTAGTAGGTGCGGGCGATGATCATGTTCCAGACGCTGAAGGCGCCGGGCAGCAGTATGGCCCAGATCGTGTCGAGCATTCCCAGGTTACTGATGAGCAGGTAGGTGGGAATCAGGCCGCCGCCGAAGAACATCGTGATCACGTAGATCGTGTTAAAGAATCCCTTGAACCTGAAGTCTGAGCGGGACATCGGGTAAGCGGCCAGCAGCGTCACGATGACGGAGATGATGGTGAACAGCACCGAATAGATCAGCGCGTTCTTGAAGCCCACCCAGATCTGTCCGTTGCCCAGCACGCGGCTGTAGGCCGTGGTGGTCCACTTGCTGAAATCGAAGGTCACGCCCTTGTTCTGCAGCGTGATGGGATCGATGAAGGAGGCCAGTATGATGTACAGCACCGGGATGATGATGGCGGCCAGGAAGATACCCAGGATCACATAAGCGACGATCAGTATCACCTTGTCCCCGGTGGGGTACTTGGCAAATTCACTCTTCTTCTTCCTTGGTGTAACATTCGCAACACTCATTCTCACTCTCTCCTTTCTTTAAATACCCTTGCCTTCGTTCATCTTCTTGACAATGGCATTCATGGAGATCAGCAGGACGATGTTGATGACGGTGTTGAACAGGCCGACGGCGGTGGAGAAGCCGTAATCGCCGTCCAGAAGGCCCTTCTTGTACACGTAGGTGGAGATGATCTCGGAAGCGCTCATGTTCAGGTCGGTCTGCAGCGCGTAGGCCTTTTCAAAGCCGACGCTCATGATGTTGCCGACCGCCATGATGAACTGAATGAGCACGGTATCCTTGATCGCCGGCCACTCAACCGTCTTGATCTGCTGGATGAGGTTCGCGCCGTCGATGACAGCCGCCTCCTTCAAATCCTTGCTGGCGTTGGACAGCGCAGCGGTGTAGATGATGGAGGACCAGCCAGCGCCCTGCCAAATGCCACTGGCAATGTAGATCGTGCGGAACGCCTGGGGCATGGTCATGAAATTGTAGTTCGTTCCAAGGAACATGTTCACCATGCCGGTCGGCGAGAGAAGGATGCGGACGATACCGCAGAGAACGATGACCGAAATGAAGTTGGGCATGTACAGCACCAGCTGAACCTTCTGCTTGATCTTGGAGCTGAGTATGCGGTTGAGCAGGAACGCCAGCAGGATCGGCGCCGGGAATCCCCACAGAAGGCCGAACACGCTCAGTTTCAGGGTGTTCATCAAGTAGGTCATGAAGTCGGGCGAGGACAGGAAGCGCTTGAAGTGCGCCAGTCCCACCCATTCGCTGCCCAACAGGCCGCGGAAGGGATTGTAGTCCATGAAGGCGATCGCCACGCCGCCCATCGGAATGTAGCGGAAGATGATCGTCAGCACGAACGCCGGCAACATGAAGATCAGGTAGAGCTGCCAGTGCTGCCGCAGATACACCATGGTGTTGTGACGTCTCTGCTTGAAAGACGCCTTTTCCTTGGCAGGCAAGGGCTTGTTCATTATAATCCTCCTTTTGCTGTTCTCCCCGAATGTGCAATTGCATTGGCAGGTTGCATTTGCACATTCAATTCGGGGGCTTCGCCTATATATTATCATTATCCGGCCCCTGTGTCAATACCAAATTAATGCATATGCACAATTTTTTCCATTTGTAACCGCCACAAAGCCGGTCTTTCCCCGGATTATTCGCTGCAAAAAGGTGCAAAAGCCCCAAATGCACAAAAGCCGCACATTTATGATTTGACATTTGCATCATTGTATGTTACAATATCAGCGAAATACCCAGGAGGATCCATCCATGAAAAAAGTGACCATACAGGATATCGCCGACGAGCTTGGCGTCTCCCGAAATACCGTCTCCAAGGCCATCAACAACGCCGACGGCCTGGCGGAGGCGACCCGGGAGAGGATATTGCAAAAGGCCATCGAGATGGGCTACAAGCAGTTTTCATATATAAAGGAACAAACCAGGGTCAGCCCCGAACAGGAGGCGCCGGGCAAGGGCGAGATCGCGCTGCTCATCGGCGACGCCATCGACGGGTCGCACTTCGCCTCGCTGATGCTGGACAAGCTGAAAAAGGAGCTTTCCCAATGGGGCTTTACCCTGATCACCCACCGTGTGGAGCGGGAAAACTTCCTGTGCCGCACGCTGCCCTTCACCTTCAACGTCAAACAGGCGCGGGCCGTCATCTGCATCGAGATGTTCGACCGGGCCTATGACGAGATGGTCTGCACCCTCGGGCTGCCGGTGCTGTTCGTGGACGGCCCCCACAAGCGGGACGGCATCGACCTGCCCGCAGACCAGCTGTACATGGACAACACCACCGCCATCACCCGCTTTGTCAACGACATGCTGGTGCGGGGCAAGCGCCGGATCGGCTTCATCGGCGACTATGAGCACTGCCAGTCCTTCTTCGAGCGCTACACCGCCTTCCGCTGCGCCATGCTGATGGCCGGCGTCCCCGTGGACGAGCGATTCTGCCTCAAGATCCTGAACCCGGAGCAGCTGACGAACGCCCTGGTTGCCATGAAGGAGTTCCCGGAGGTGTTCATCTGCGCCAACGACTTCGTCGCCGACGACGCCATTTACGCCCTGCGCAAGCTGGGCAAATCCGTGCCCGAGGACGTGCTGTTCTGCGGCTATGACGATTCCCCCCAGTCCCGCATCATGACGCCCTCGCTGACCACCGTGCACATTCACACCCAGATCATGGCCGTCACGGCGATGCAGCTGCTGCTCTCCCGCATCGAGCAGCCCAGCCTGGACTACCGCACGGTCCACACCGAGACTGAGCTGATCTACCGGGATTCCACGAAGCTGTAGCAGGGATGCTTAAGCTGTAGCGGCGGCCTCCGGGCCGCCACAATACGCGATCAATCGAGGAGGTTCCGCCATGCGATTCTTTTCCTATGACAGCAAATTCGGCCAGCTCTTCCTGAAGCTGGCCTACGGCTGCTGCCTGAACGTGCTGTGGCTGGTCTGCTGCCTGCCCATCGTGACCATCGGCGCGTCCACCACGGCGCTCTACTACACCTCCTTCAAGATCGCGAAGGACGAAGGAAGCTACATCACCACCATGTTCTTCCGTTCATTCAAGCAGAACTTCAAGCAGGCCACCGTCATCTGGCTGATCATGCTGGCCGCCGGCCTGCTGATCGGCGCGGACGCCGTGCTCCTCTACCGCCTGCGCGCCACCTCCACCGGCACCGCCGCCGTGGTGTGGACGCTGCTGCTGGCGGCCATATTCGCCTGCATGATACTCTATGCCATCGTGCTGGCCTACATCTTCCCGCTGGTGTCCATCGTCAGCAACACCACGGCCAACATGTTCAAGAACGCCTTCCTCATCGGCACCCACTACCTGTTCCTCACCCTGCTGATCTTCTTCATCCATTGGGCGATGTTCTTCCTGGTGGTGAACGTGTTCACGCCGCTGATCATATTCGGCGAGGGGCTCTGCGCCCTCATCTGCGCCCATCTGATGCTGAAGGTGCTGCGCCCGATGATCTACGACCCCAACGCGGAAAAGCAGGAGGAATCGGACGAGGGCGATACGGGGGCGGAGCTGTGAGGCTGACCGAATCGGAGCGGGCGGAAAACCGCGAGGCGCTTTCGAACATGGGCCCGTCCGAAAAGCTGGGCTATATCTTCGAGTACTACAAGTTTCCCCTGGTGCTGGCGCTCATCGCCGCCGTGGCCCTGGGCAGCGTGCTTTACTACAGGCTCACCCGCAGGGAGGCGCTGCTGTTTGTCGGCTTTGCGAACATCGCCGTTGGCGACGACCTCGACCGGGCGCTGAACGAGGGGTTCGCTCGCGCCATCGGGGAAAACCTCAATAAAAAAGAGGTATCCCTCTACCGCGGGCTGTACCTGAGCCGGGACGCCACCCAGCAGAACCACGAATATGCCTACGCCTCCCAGCTGAAGGTGCTGGCCGCCATGGCCAACCGGCAGCTGGACGTCGTGCTGATGAACCGGGAGGCCTACGACATACTGTCCGCCGGCGGCTACCTGCTGCCCCTGGACGACTTTATAAAGCAGGACGAAGGGCTGTACCGCCGGGTATCCGACTTGCTGACCGGGAACACGGTGATCCTCGAGGACAACGACATCGAGCACCGCCTGGACGAGTCCGTGCCCTACAGCGCCGTCACCGAGACGGTGGCCAACGGCCTGCGTGTCTCCGCGTTTCCGCTGTTTGAAGGCGCGGGGTTCTCCGGCGACGTCTACCTCGGCGCAATAGGAAACAGCGCCCGATTGGACGCTGTCTTGCGGTATATCGACTATCTTACGGCTGAGCTTCCCCAATCCCCCTCAGCAGCGCCCTGACGCAGCTGCAGGCCATATCGTAGACGCTCATGTAGACGAAATCCAGGCCGGCCTCCGCCATCGCCTGCCGCTGCTTCCCGGAGACCGTGGTATAGGGATACAGCCCGTAAAGGAAGGGAAGGAAGGCATACAGGAAATCCAGCCGGGCCCTGGCGTCCATGCCGGGAAAGAACTTTGCCAGGCAGCGCCCCAGCGCCTCGATGGAGGCGCCATAGGCCTCCTTGAATTCCCGCAGGCATTCCGGCCGGCTGTTCTCCTCCATGTCGAAGTGGTTCATGCTCAAAAGCTTCAGCAGCATGCCCCGCTTTTCCAGCGTATGGGCCAGCGCGCCGGAGAAGGCCTCGACGCTCATGACGGTGTAGGACGCCGTCAGGTCGTCCAGCGCCGCCACCCAACACTCGTATTCCTTCTGCATCAGGGCCAGGAAGATCTCTTCCTTGGTCTGGAAGTAATTATAGATCGAGGTGCGCGTGAAGCTCGTCGCCCCGGCGATGTCCTTCAGCGTGATCTCCTTGAAGCTCATGGTTTGGTAGAGCTGCGCGCAGGCCGAGATGATCTCCTCCCTGCGCGCGTTCGTCAGTTCAGCGGAACCCTTGGGCATGTTCATGCTCCCTTCAATCGCGTTTGGCAGCTCCTATTATAGCCCATTGGTGACGCTGTGTCAATTATTATTTTGTGCCCATATTTAATTCCATACCTTATCCCTCAAACAGCGCTTCCAGCGCCTCCCGGTTCTCCTCCAGCGCCTTGAGCACATACGCGCTCCAGTGGCGGGCGTCGGTGTCGCTGTCGCCAAAGACGTAGTCCTCCTGGCCGTAGTCGATCACGTCGAAGCCGGGGACGGCCTTGCTGGCGCCGCTGGTGCGGTAGGCCATGCCGTCTGCCAGGGTGAAGGACACCTGTCCCCCGTCGTCGAGGCTGACCCAGCCGGACAGGTCCTTGCCGGTGGCAGACTCGGCGGTGCCGTTGGCGGTCTGCTTCACGGCCTCGGCCTTGGCGGTCTCCACGCCGCTGACATGCTCGCCAAACATCATGTCCACCCACAGGGCCAGGCTGTTCCCCAGCACCTCGCTGGGCACGTGGCCGCCGTCCCACTGCCATTCGATGGTGGCGTCGATGCCGGCGTCCAGGGCCGCCAGCTGCAGGTTCAGGGAGTTGAACATGGCGATATCGCCCTCCACCGCGCCGCAGACGATGCGCATCCACGTGGGATCCTCGGTGTCCTCCGCGCCGATGTAGTTCAGCGGGTTGTACAGGTCCACCAGGTTGTTGCCGTAGAGGTCGCCGGCCTCGATCTCGGCCACGTCGGCCGCATAGGCCGCCAGCATTTCATCGTAGCTGGCGTAGTTGTTGGAGTTGGCGCTGCTGCCCGCCGCCTGGGTCGTGCCCGCGTCCGGGGTGCCCACGTCCATCTCGTCACCCGCGCTGTTCTCGGCCACGCCGGCGTTGTCGAAGCCGCGCCCGCCGCCGAAGTCGGGCATCTCGCCGTTTGCGAAGTCGGGCATCTGGCCGTCGGCGAAGTCCGGGCGTCCGCCGCCCATGCCGCCTTTGAAGTCGTCCGCGCCGTTCATGCCGCTGGGGCCCATGCCGCCACGTCCGCCGCTGCTGCCCTTGGCGTAGCGGCCCTCGATGAAGGCCAGGGCCTTGTCCGCCCCGGTCATCGCGGCCACCGCCTCGTCGGAGAGGGCGTTGCCGTCGGCGTCGAACCAGGTCCAGTCGGTGGCGTAGTCCAGGTTGTCCACGTACCACTGGAGGTTCTCGGTCAGCTCCGCCAGGTACAGGTCCAGGTAGCTGCCGCCGTAGCCGTTGGTGTCGGCGTATTTCTCTTCGTCATACTCGATGGTCAGCGCCACGGTGCTGTTGAGCGCGCCGTCGCCGTCCAGGTCGAAGCCCTCCTTCGCCTCCTCCACGGTCAGGCCCTGGGCGTTGATGTAGTCCACATATTCATCCGACAGCGCCTTCGCCAGCGCCTGCTGGAAATCCGTGTTGAAGCTGAAGCCGGTATTCAGCGTGTACTCCATCGCCTGGGCCATGTCGGCCTCGGCCAGAGGGGTGATGGCGCTGTAGGCCACGCAGCCCCAGGCGCCGTCGGACAGCTCGACGGCCTCTCCATTGACGGTGACGGTGGTATCGTAGCTGCCGTCCGCGTTTTTATAGACGCCCACCGCGCCCACCGCGATCTGGTAGTCGTAGAAATCGGGGTTGTTGGAGGTGGCCGCGAACATCGTCGCGTGGGCCCCACCGCCGCTGCCGCCAGTGGACACCCAGTATTCCACGCTGCCCGGCAGGTTGCCCAGCAGTATGTTGTACTTCACGAAGCGGGTCGCCGCCTTCTGGTCGACCAGGCAGGAGGGCGCGTCGCCGGTGTAGACGGTCTCCCCCGCCTCGTTGGTGTAGCTGTCCTGCTTGCCCCGGTTGCCGCAGGCCACGTTGATATACCCCTCGGCGGCGTAGGTCGAGGCGGCGGGGGTGCTGCTGGAATTGCCGTAGCCCGCCGCGCCGGTGTTCAGGATCACCGGGGCCGTGGCGGCGGTATAGGTCTGGCCGCCCGTGCTGGTGATCTCGGCGGCGTAGTCGATCACCAGGGCGCCCTTGACGGCCCCGTCCGCGCCCTCGGCGGTCACGTCCGCCGCGCCGTCGCCGTCGGTGTCGATGCCTGTGACGTAGGCCCCGGGCACGCACACCGAAACGCCCTCCTCGTCCTCGATCACGGGCCGGGTCACCGCCGTCACCACGGACAGCGTCCAGGCGTCGGAATCGGCGCTGTAGGTCCATTCCTGGTCCATGTTTTTGAGGTCCAGCGCCGCCTCGATGGCCGCCCTGTCGGAAGCGCCAGCCGCCTCATCGGCCATACAGGCGGTGGGTAGGACCAGTGCCAACGCAATCGCCATGGCAATCCATTTTTTCAACATATATGAATCCTCCTTTATATCGGCAGGGGCGGCCCATTTGCGTCCGCCCCTGCCCTTCGACTGTCATGATTATACGGTATAAACCTTAAACGCAGCTTAAATGCTATTTGGTTTTTTCGGAGACGGTGACCTTGCAGGTGAGCTTCCTGCCGCCGGACAGTTTGGCGGTGACGGTGCAGCTGCCGGCCTTGCGGGCGATGACCATGCCGTTGTGCGCGGTGGCGACGGCGCTGTTGCTGGAGGACCAGGTCACCGCGCGATTGCCGCGATTGAGGACCTTCAGCGACTGGTACCCGCCCACCTTCAGGGAGAGGCTCGTCATGGAGAGCTTCGCCGCGTCCCTGACGGTGACCTTGCACTTCAGGCGCTTGCCGTTCTGGACCTGGGCGGTGATCGTGCATTTGCCGGCCTTCAGCGCGGTGACGAGGCCGTCCTTCACGCTGGCGACGCCGCTGTTGCCGGAGGACCAGTAGACCGCTCGCCCACCCTGGCCGCTGACGCTCAGCCTGTGGGTATAGCCGGCCTTCATGGAGAGGCTCGTCCTGGACAGGGCGGCATTGTCGGTGACGCTGACCGCGCAGGGCAGGGCCGTGCCGTCGCTGAGACGGGCCGTTACCGTGCATTTACCCGGACGGAGGGCGGTGACCAGGCCGCCCCTGACGCTGGCGACGCCCATGTCGCTGGAAAACCAGCTGACGGTGCGGCCCGACAGGTTGTCGACGGTCAGCGTCCGGGTGCCGCCCACGCTCAGCGAAAGGGATCGCTCGGACAGGCTCGCCTCGGGAAAGGGCACGCTCAGCATCAGATACTGCGGCGTCCAGTCCTCCATCCAGGCCGTGATCTGCGTCGTGCCGCCGCCCCTGACGCTGACGATGCCGTCCTGGCTGACGGTGGCCACCGAGGTATTGCTGGAGTAGAAGGCGATCACCTTCCTGCCGCTGGTGAAGATCCGCAGGGTATCGCCGATGGCCGCTGCCATGCGGGCATCCCTGCCCGGCACCGCGAGGTTGTCCTCCACCCTGAAGCCCTTCCGCCGGGCCCATGTGGCCGCGCCAGAGCCGACGACGGTGCGGAACACGGGCTTCGCCCCGCTGAAGGCGTTGGACGCGATGTCGATCTTCCCGGCGAGCACATTGACGGTGGCCAGCTTTTTGCAGCCGGAGAAGGCCTTCGCCCGGATGGCGGCGACGCCCGCGGGGATCGTGACCTCGGTCAGGCGGGTGTTGCCCCTGAAGGCGCTGTTCCCGATGGCGACGACCCTGTCGGGGATCGTGACGGCCCTGTTGCTCCCGCTGTATTTGACCAGTACGCCGTCGCCGTCGATGGTGAACGGGTCCTCATCCGCATTCGGCCGCGCCGGCTCGGCATCCTCCGCCGCGTCGGAGGCGTCTGTGGCGGGTTCGGCCAATTCCAGGCCGTCAGGCAGCGCCAGGTCCTCCGGCAGCGCCAACGACGCATCCCGCCAATCCCCTTCAATTTCCAATTCAACGCTCCCGACCTTCTCCGGGACGTCCAGCCCGTCGCACAGCGCCGCGACGGCGCCAGGCACGATGCAGAGCATCAGCGCCGCCAGAAGCAGGGCCAGGATTCGATTCAGCCATTTCATAGCGTTTCCTCCTCGGTGGTGGTGTCTCTCATTTGCAGTATAGCGAAAAAGAAAGCGGAACGCAAGCGCGTTCCGCCAAAAACTCAATAAATCGCCGAAGCGTCGAAGGCATTTTCGATGTGCCGGATCTCGCCCGGCAGCACCTCGATCACGTCGAAGCGCACGGGAGCGTCGGCGAGGCGCTTTTCCTGGAGGTACAGCTGGGCCGTGCGAAGTATGTGGGCCTGCTTCTGCCGGTCCACGGCCTCCGAGGGCCTGCCGTAGCGCAGCGAAGATCGACGCTTGACCTCCACGAACAGCAGCGTGCGGCCCTGCCTGGCGATGATGTCGATCTCGCCGGTGGGACGCCGATAGTTCGTCTCCAGGATCCTAGCCCCCTTGCCCATCAAAAAAGCACGGGCCTCGGCCTCGCCCTGGGCGCCGATGCTGCGCCGGTTCATGGATTCTCCCCCAGTATGCCCCCGATGAAGCTGCGCCGGTGGGCCGGGCACGGGCCGTATTGCTTCAGCGCCGCGATGTGCTCGGCGGTGCCGTAGCCCTTGTTCCGGGCAAAGCCATACATTGGATACTGGGCGTCCAGCTCAACCATGTAGCAGTCACGGGTGACCTTGGCCACGATGGAAGCCGCCCCGATCATGTAGCTGAGGGCGTCGCCGTGCACCAGCGAACGGGCCTGACAGGGCAGGCGCAGGCCCTGCACCGCGTCGACGAGCAGTATGTCGCCCCTGAAATCCGCCGCGCAGGTCTCCATGGCCTTCTTCGTGGCGTTCAGTATGTTGACCGCGTCGATCTCCTCCGGCCAGATGAAGCACGTCCGGGCGTAGTCCGCCGCTTCCGTCAACAGCGGATAAAGGGCCTCCCGGCGCTTTTCCGACAGCTTTTTGGAGTCGTCAACGCCCATGACCAGCCTGTCCTGCGGTATGGACACGCAGGCGGTCACCACCGGCCCGGCCAGCGGCCCCCGCCCCACCTCGTCGATGCCGGCGATCACATGGCCGTCCGCCCACAGGCCGCGCTCGATCTCCGTCAGCCGATGCAGCTTCTCCGCCGGGGTCTCCCGCCTGCGGCGGGGCTTTTCGCTCTGCATGGTCGTCACGCCCTCTCAATCGTGATTTTGCCGATCTTGCCGGCCCGGAACTCGTCCAGCACCAGCGCGGCGGCCCTTGCGGTGTCATACCTGCCCCCGGACAGCAGCCAGCCGCGGCCCCTGCAGGCGCCCTCCAGCAACTCGTGGGGGGCTGCGCCGCAGCCCTCGGGCAGCTTGTAGCGGGCGGCGAGGGCGGCGGGGGCGATGTCGTTCAGCAGCGCCATCAGGCCGCCGGCCAGGTCCTCGGTGTCCATGATCTCGTCCCGGATGGAGCCCAGGTAAGCCAGCAGCCGCGCGCCCTCCTGGTCGTCCATGCGGGGCGGCAGCATACCGGGGGTGTCCAGGATCTCCAGGAACGGCCCGATCTTCACCCACTGGTTGGCCCGGGTGACGCCGGGGCGGTCGCCGGCCTTGACGATGGCCGAGCCGTGCAGCCGGTTGATGAAGGTGGACTTGCCCACGTTGGGGATGCCGATGACCATGAAGCGGATCGTCTTGCGCACGCCCCGGGCGGCATAGCGCTCGAGAGCAGGCTTTGACGCGGCCTCGATGTGACCCAGGACGTCCTTCACCTTGCCGCCGTTGGAATTGAAGCGCAGGGCCGTAAGCCCCTCCCGGCGAAAGCGCTCCAGCCAGCGGGCGGTCTGGTTGTCGTCGGCCAGGTCGGCCTTGTTCAGCACCAGTATGCGCGTCTTGCCCCGGGTCAGCCTGCCCAGGTCGGGATTGCGGGTGGCCTGCGGCGCGCGGGCGTCGCAGAGCTCGATCACCGCGTCCACCGCCCGAAGCTGGTCCTGCAAGAGCCGCCGGGATTTCGCCATGTGGCCGGGATACCAGTTGATGCGATCGTTGGGCATGATTCGTTTCCTTTCTAAGAAAAAACGGGAACCGCCATAGCGATTCCCGAGTGTGGCCAGGAAATCAGGTCCTCTCCTTGACCTTGGCCGCCTTGCCGCTGCGCTGACGCAGATAGTACAGCTTCGCGCGACGAACCTTACCGCGACGGACGACCTTGATGCTGTCCACGCGGGGGCTGTGCAGCGGGAACGTGCGCTCGACGCCGACGCCGTAGGAAGTGCGGCGCACGGTGAATGTCTCGCGGACAGAGCCATTGCGACGGGCGATGACCACGCCTTCAAAGGCCTGCAAACGTTCGCGGGAGCCTTCGACAACCTTCACCTGAACGCGAACGGTATCGCCGACCGCGAACTGGGGGATGTCCTTCTTGAGCTGGGCGCTCTCGATGGAACGGATGATCTCATTCATGGGATGTTCCTCCTTTCCTCACCAGGACGTTCATGACCAGCCTGTGGCAGCGGACCGTCCGAATTCAACCTGCATATTATAGCACGCAGTGTGGAAAGGGGCAAGGAAGAGTGTGTTAAACTTCCGATTTCGGTGCTGCGCCTATTCAACGATGACCCTGCAGCTGTACGTCTGGCCGCCCTTCAGCCTGGCCGTGACGGTGCATTCGCCCTTCTTCCGGGCAATGATGAGGCAAATCGAGCCCTTTGCCTTGATCCTGACGACGCTGGGGTCGCTGCAGGACCAGGAAACCTTGCGTAAGATGCGATCCTTGAGCCTCACAGTCGTCAGTTTACGCAGCTTCAGCCTGACATTGTTGGTGGTCAGCCCTTCACTGCCTTTGACCTCAACACTGCATCTCAAAAACCCGCCGTTGCTGATCCCGGCGGAAATGACGCACGTGCCCTCGCCCACGGCGGTGACCATGCCGTTGTCGACCGTGGCGACCTCGGGGTTGCTGGAGGACCAGGATCTGACACTGCGTTTGCCGAGGTTGCTGACATTCAACTGGAAGGTTTCGTTGATGCGCAGCGTCTTTTCGGTCTCCGAGAGCACGGGGCCGCCGACGACGGTGACGTCATATTTCCACACCCTCGGCTGACCACCTCCCCAGCGGCGGACGGCTGTCACGGTGATGACGCACTTGCCTGCGGTAACAGCGGTGATGATGCCGCCGGAACTTATCCTGGCGACATTCGGGTCGCTGGAGGTATCCGTGATGATATGGCTATAATACGTTCGTACATGATTATGGACCTTTCTCTGGTCCCCGACTTCCATCGTAAAGGATTCGTGGTGTACCGTGGATGTCTCCTCATCGGCATTGCTGACGACGGTGGCAGCTTCAGGCGCTTCTTCGACCAGGGAGAGGTCATCGGACATCTCGAACGCTTCCGGGGAGATGTCCAGATCCGGGACGCCGATGTCCAGGTCAAGGCCGTCGATGTCCTGCGGGACTTCGATGTCCTGAGACACAACGAGATTCACATCACCTTCCGCATAAGCGGTCATCGCGCCGATAAGCAACAGCGCAGCCAGCAACATGGCCAGTACACGGTCGTAATTCTTCATACGCGTTCCTCCCATCGTTTGCTTGTATATCCATTGTATTCTTTTTGGGTCAAAAATGCAAGCAAAAAGAAAATTATTATTTGGGCAGAACAGCGGCAGCCTGTCCCGCCTCACAATAATAGGGCCCCCTGGCAGGACTTCCCGTCTGCATCCACACGTGCGTCAACGTCTCATCCGCGAGGATGGCACACCCGAAAGCGGCAAGGACATCCGGTGAAATACCCTGTACCCGGTAAAGCAGAGCGTCATCCGGCAGGCAGAGCAGACAGCGCTGTATGCCGCAGGCCTGCCACCGTTCCCATGCCGCGTCGCCCCCGACAAAATCGGGAATAAACCCCATGGCAAACGCCTGCCACAGGAAGCCCTTGTGCCGCCGTCCGGAGAAGCACTGCTTCTTCGCGGCCTTGCGGCTGGCCTCGGGCACGAAGACACCGAGCCACTGCTTGGGCCACTGTTCGGCCGCCTTCAGCGGGAGGCGCTCAAAGGCGATGTCGTGGGCCGCGAGCAGCGCCTCCACCTCCCCCGCCCGCTTGAGCCGCGCCAGCATGGCCCGGTCATTCTCATCCAGCGGCGCGCTGTCCAGCAATTCGGGCCGTCTTTGGAGCGTCAGCGAAAGCGACTGCTCCCGCCGCCAGGCGGTGATGTCGGCGTGGTTGCCGCCCAGAAGCACCCCGGGCACCTTCTCGCCCCGAAAGTCGGCGGGGCGGGTGTACTGGGGGTATTCCAGCAGCCCCGTGGTGAAGCTCTCGTCTTCGCTGGATTCGTCGGAGCCCAGCACCCCGGGCACCAGCCGGGCCACCGCGTCGATCACCACCAGCGCTCCCAGCTCGCCGCCGGTGAGCACGTAGTCGCCGATGGACAGCTCCTCGTCGATCACCGCGTCCAGTGCCCGCTGGTCCACGCCCTCGTAGTGGCCGCAGAGCAGGGCCAGCTCTTCCTCCCCCGCCAATTCCTCGACGACGCGCTGGTTCAGCGTGCGCCCCCGGGGAGACAGGTAGATGCGCCTTCCGTGAAAATCCTTCGGCAGGTTGGCCGCGAAGGCGTCCACGATGGGCTGGGCAGCCATCACCATGCCCGCGCCGCCGCCGAAGGGATAGTCGTCGGTGTTGCGGTGCTTTTCCTTCGAGTATTCGCGGATGTCGATCAGCTCCACATGCAAAAGCCCCGCTGAAATCGCCCGCCCCAATATGGACTGGGCCAGCATGGGCCGCAGCATGTCGGGAAAGAGCGTAAAGACCTTAATCCTCATCGAACACCGCCACCTCATTGAGCCGCCTGCCGTCCAGGCGCATCTGACCCGTCTGGAGGTCCACGGCCAGCACCACGCTCTTCAGCGCCGGCACCAGCACCTCGCCCAGCGGCCCGTTGAACACGTACACGTCGTTGCCGCCGGGCTGCATGACCTCGGTGAGCCTGCCCAGGTCCCGCCCGTCGTCCACCACGCCGCGCAGGCCGTACAGGTCGGTCAGGAAGTTGCTGTCCCCGTCCAGCTCGACGGCGTGGGCCCGGTCGATGTACAGCAGCGTGCCCCGAAGCTTCTCGGCCATGTCCCGGTCGGTGACGCCCGCCACGTTCATGAACACCGCGTCCACACCCAGGCGGTTCACGGTGATTTTCAGCGGCTCGTAGCCGCCGTCCTTTTCGATATATACGGTTTCAAGCCCCTCGAAGCGCTCCGGGTCGCAGGTGCAGGGCCGCACCTTGACCTCCCCCCGCACCCCCTGGGGCTTGGTGATCTCGCCGATCATAAGGTATTGTGAAAGCATGGGTACCCTCCGTCTCGTATGGAATACCATTATTATAACGGTTCGTATGCGTAAATGCAAATGAATTTCGATTGACAGGATACAGGGCGTTCTGCTATCATCATGGATGCTGGAAGGTGGCATTTCAACGAATGACTTACGATATAGAGGGAGGCTTTGGTCATGCTTTCGAGGAGGACCATCCGGCAACTGTCAACAATACTGGCATTGGCCCTGCTGCTGACAGTGCCAGGTGTTTCGGAGGACGATCCGTATTCAGATCCCATAAAATTGGATGTGTCTCTGCCGGACGATGATATCAACCTGAACGCGGATGATTTCCTCATGGAACCGGATCTGACGCTCGACCTGTCCATCGAGACCGATATGCCAGAATCGCCCGGGCCGGAGAACGTCACAACGGAAGCATCCGACGAAGTCAACGGAGAGAACGACATCCCTAAGTCACTGACGCTGGGTGTAAAAGAAACCCGGAAGCTGAAATCAAAGAACAGGACCTTCAAGTCCAGCAAACCCGCCATTGCCACAGTGGATCAAAAGGGCGTCATCACAGCCAGGAAGAAGGGTACGGCGAAGATCACCGTAATGTCCGGCAAGAAGACCCTCGGCACCTGCAAGGTGACAGTGGTGGCCGCGCCTAAAAAGGTCGGATTGGACATCGACGCGGCCGTGCTCGGCGCAGGTGAAACCCTGGCCCTCACACCCACGATCCCCCAAAACAGCCATGCCGGCTTTACCTATACCACAAAAGACAAGCGGATTGCGTCAGTGAGCGCCAAAGGCGTCATAACTGCCCGGAGGGTGGGCAGCACCAGCATCACCGTAAGCACCCACAATGGCCGGAAGGCGAGCCTGAAGCTGACGGTAATGAGAGCGCCAACGAAGGTGACTGTGAAGCCGAAGGCCCTCGCGCTGGAGGTGGGACAGACCACCGCCCTGACTGCCAAACTGCCGAATAAATCAGCGGCTTACAGGCTGACCTGGTCAAGCAGCGACGAAGGCGTGGCCACGGTGGACGCAAACGGGCTTGTGACCGCCATCAGCGCAGGCTCGGCGGACATCGTCGTCAGAACCTATAACAAGAAGAAAGCGACCTGCGCCGTGACCGTGACTGAACCCGTTGAAGAACCCACACCGGAGCCCCCCTCAGGCTGGAGACTGACCCAGTATCCCGACGCGTCCGGCAAAAACGGCCTGTTCTATTCACTGGTCAACCAGGCAAACGGGACACTGATCCTGGTCGACGGGGGCTGGGCCAAGAATGCCCGTACAGTCCGCAAGGTCATCGACGAAAACGGCGGCAAGGTCAAGGCATGGTTCCTGACCCACTACCACGGCGACCACATCGGCGCGTTCAATAAGCTCTACGGCAAATACAAGGACAAAATCGAAACGGTCTACGTCAATCCGCTGGACTGGGACACCTTTGAGTCCGTCGCCATGTACTGGGACACACCCGAGGAATTCGCCGCTTTCCTGGAGCAAACCGCAGGTGCCGACAACGTGGTCAGGCTGCACCGGGGAGACGATCTCGACATCGACGGCATCCATATCCACGTGTTCAGCGCCTTCGACGATATCGTCAGAGATCTGGCTGAAGACTGGCCCAACAACAGCTCTCTGGTATTCAAGCTGAGCCTGGCCAGAGATTCCGTGCTGTTCCTGGGAGATTTAACCTACACCGCCGAAGCGCTGTGCCGGCATATGCTGGATACCTACGGCGCGGAGGCGCTGCACGCCGATTATGTCCAGGCCGGTCACCACGGCAACCGGGGTCCGTCCACCGACTTTTACGGCGCGATACACCCCAGGGTCATGTTCATGGACGGGCCGGAATGGTTGATGACGAGCGAAAACTATACCGCCAGGGACCTGCTGGCCTGGTGCGCCGAAAACGGCATCAAAACCTACGACTATCGCCAGGCGCCAAGCAGCTTCACACTTGAATAGACTCAATATCTCAATAGGAATCCATAGATCACAGAACAGGAGGCCACATCCATGAACGAAACCAAGAAGGCGGTCATCAGCGTGCTGGGCACGGACAAGAAGGGCATCATCGCCCAGGTCAGCCGCATCCTGTATGAGAACGACGCCAACATACTGGACATCACCCAGACCATCGTCTCCGGGCTGTTCAGCATGATACTGATCGCGGACGTGTCGTCCGAGGAGTGCTCCTTCGACGCGCTGAAGACCGAGCTGGACGCGCTGTCGGGCCGCATCGGCGTGCAGATCCGCATCCAGCGCAGCGAAATCTTCGAAGCGATGCACCAGATCTGAGGAGGTTATGAACCATGCACATGATCAACACCTCTGAAATCCTGGAAACCCTGAACATGATCGACCACCAGAAGCTGGACGTGCGCACGATCACCATGGGCATATCGCTGTTTTCCTGCGTCACCGACGACGAGGACCGGCTGTGCGACAATATCTACGACCTGATCACCCGCCGGGCGGAGCGCCTGGTGGCGGTGGGACGGGAGATCGAGCGGGACTACGGCGTGCCCATCGTCAACAAGCGCATCTCGGTGACCCCTGCGGCGTTGGTCACCGGGGCAATCAAGAGCCCGGTGAAGGTGGCCCGGGCGCTGGACCGGGCGGCCAAGACCGCGGGCGTGGACTTCATCGGCGGCTATTCGGCGCTGGTGCACAAGGGCATCACCGAGGCCGACCGGCGGCTGATCGAATCGATCCCCGAAGCGCTGGCCACCACCGACCTGGTCTGCTCGTCGGTGAACGTGGGCTCCACCCGGGCCGGCATCAACATGGACGCCGTGCGCCTGATGGGCCAGACGGTGAAGGACACCGCCGCCGCCACCGCCGAAAGCGGCGGGCTGGGCTGCGCGAAGCTGGTGGTGTTCTGCAACGCCGTGGAGGACAATCCCTTCATGGCCGGCGCGTTCCACGGCCCCGGCGAGGGCGATTGCGCCGTCAGCGTGGGCGTCAGCGGCCCCGGCGTGGTGAAGGTGGCCCTGGAGGGCGTGAAGGACGCGCCCTTCGACGAGGTGGCCGAAACCATCAAGCGCACCGCCTTCCACATCACCCGCGTCGGACAGCTGGTGGCCCGGGAGGCCAGCCGCAGGCTGGGCGTGCCCTTCGGCATCGTGGACCTCTCCCTGGCCCCCACCCCGGCGGTGGGCGATTCCGTGGCCGCGATCCTGGAGGAGATGGGCCTTGAGAGATGCGGCGCTCACGGCACCACCGCGGCGCTGGCGCTGCTCAACGACGCGGTGAAGAAGGGCGGCGTGATGGCCTCGTCCCACGTGGGCGGGCTCTCCGGCGCGTTCATCCCCGTCTCCGAGGACATCGGCATGATCCAGGCCGCCCAGAAGGGCGCACTTTCGCTGGAGAAGCTGGAGGCCATGACCTGCGTCTGCTCGGTGGGCCTGGACATGATCGCCATTCCCGGCGACACCCCCGCCGAGACCGTCGCCGCCATCATCGCCGACGAGGCCGCCATCGGCATGGTCAACAACAAGACCACCGCCGTGCGCGTCATCCCTGCCCCCGGCAAGGACGTGGGCGATAGCGTGGAGTTCGGCGGCCTGCTGGGCCACGCCCCGATCATCCCCGTGCGCACGCTGGATTCCAGCCCGTTCATCCAGAGGGGCGGCAGGATCCCCGCACCGCTGCACAGTTTGAGGAATTGAGGAAGGATGACAAATTCTGATTTGTCGAGCTTCCTTCAGAAATTCAGCTCGTCACTCAGTCGGCGTCGCTGTATTTCCACCCATGCTCCCCGTGATAGATCATCAGCTTCGTCATGCCGCCGTCAACGCAGATGTTTTCGCCGGTGATGAAGCCGGCCGCGTCCGAGCAGAGGAACAGCGCCAGCGCCGCGATGTCCTCCGGTCTGCCCACGCGCCCCACCGGCTGCTGGCGGGCATCCGCGCCGGCGATGTCCGACCCGGTGGTATCGATCCAGCCGGGCGAGATGCTGTTCACCCGCGCCCTGCCCGCCAGGCTGACGGCCAGCGCGTGGGTCAGCGCCGCGATGCCGCCCTTGGCGGCGGTATAGCTCTCCGTCCGGGGCTGGCTCATGCGGTCGCGGGAGGAGGAGAGGTTGATCACCGACGCGCCGGGGGCAAAGTGCGGCAAGAGCAGCTTCGTCAGGTAGAACGGCGCGGTGACGCCGATCGCCATCGCCTTCTGGAACCCATCCCAGCCACATGTGTCGATGCCAGCCATTGGCGGCGGCGCGTTGTTGACGAGGCAGTCCACATGGCCGCTCGCTTCGATCACCGACGCGGCAAAGCGCTCCAGCGCTTCGGGGTCGGAGATGTCCCCCACAAACCAGTCGCCGGGGGTGACGTCGATGATATGCACCGTCGCGCCTTCCGCCTCAAACGCCTCGGCGATGGCCTTCCCGATGCCGTGGGCGCCGCCGGTGATGACGGCAACCTTGCCTTCAAAGCGTCTCGCTTTCATACGCTGTCACCGTATGATATAGGCGTCCACGATCTCGCCGACGTACATCGTGTGGCAGTCGCGGTTCGCCATGGGATGCGTTCCCGGCACGTCCTGGGGATACATGCGCCTGCGGATATCCTCCGGGATCCGGCTCAGGTCCTGATCCTGGGCGTACAGGACCCTGCACTCCAGCGTCAGCGGATATTGGCGCACGCCGGGCGTATGGATGGTCCGCGCGTCCTCCAGCTCAAGCCCCGCTTCCCTGACCTTGTCGATGTTGAAGCCGGACTGTCCGCCGCAGACGCGATTGATGGTTCCATCCACCTGATCCAGCGGAACGCTGACGGTAAACTCGCCTGTGCGGTCCAGCTGGCCCTTCGTGTAGCGCCCCTGGCGCACATACACATGAAAGGTCGGTCGGCTCCAAAGGGTGCCCAGATGGCCCCAGCCGATCACCATGGCGTTGAACTTCTCGCCGTTGGTATTGAGCAGCACGCCCTTCGGGATGGCGCTCACGATCAGGTTCGCGCAGTCGTTGATCTTGATGGTCTCTTTCATGGTTCACACCCCGTATATACTGATGAAATGCCGGCTGAACGCCTCCACCCGCGCAACGGCCTCCCCCGTCTTCTCCGGCTCCCGGTCGCACAGGTGGATCAGCGCGGAGATTGGCGCGGTATAGGCGAAGGCCAGCATCCCGGGGTCGTCCCTCCGGATCAGTCCCCTGTCCATCATGCCCGCGAAGACGGGCGTGAACATGTCCGTGAGGCCGGAGAGGAAGTGCTTTGTCGCCAGTTCACGGGCGCGTTCGTCCCGGAATTGCTCGATGGACAGCAGCTTCCGCGTCATCACGATCTTCTCATCGTGTACCGTCAAATTCACCATGCCCATCGTCATCTGGACCAGTCCCTCCAGAGAATCCGGCACGGGCGGCAGATTCTCAGGCGATCCAAAGCGCTGTCCGTAATAGGCGATCATCTGGTCGAGCAGGGCGTTCCATATGGCCGCTTTGCTCTCAAAGTGTTTGTACAGCGAGGACTTGACCAGCCCAAGCGCCGCGGTCAGCTCGCGGACGTTCGTGCCCGCGTAACCGTTCTGAGAAAACAATTCAAGCGCCGTTTCAAGTATTCTTTCCTTTGTATCCTTTGCCATAGCAGCCTCCATTAAAAGCAGTGACCCTTCGCCCAATTATTATAGTGAACGAAGGGTCACTTGTCAAGCTTCTCTTGCATTTTCTTGATCTATTCTCACATCATTTGTGAAAAAAACTCATGGCAGCCTGTACGGCCTCGCCATACAGAATGAGACGGACTGCGCGAACAGTGATCGGTTGGCGTTATAGCCGCCGCGTCAAGCGCCCATGCCCGCCTTCATGGACCTCACATATTCATAGACGCGCTCCGGGGCGTCTTTTCCGTGCCCGGCGATCAGCCGGACGATGGCGCTGCCGACGATGGCCCCGTCGGACAGGTCGGCCATCCGCTTCGCCTAGGCCGGGGTGGAGATGCCGAAGCCCACGGCGCACGGGATGGAAGTGTTCTCCCGAACCAGCCTCACCATCGCGCCGATGTCGGTGGTGATCTCGCTGCGCACGCCGGTGACGCCCATCGAAGAGACGATATAGAGAAAGCCCTCGGCCTCCCGGGCGATCATGGCGACGCGGTTTTCACTCGTAGGAGCGATGAGGCTGATGAAGTCCAGCCCCCGCGCGCGGCAGGCCGGGGCGAACTCCTCCTTCTCCTCATAGGGCACGTCGGGCAGGATCATGCCGTCGATGCCCGCCTCTGCGCAGCGGTCGCAGAAGCGCTCGATGCCATAGGAATAGACGACATTGGCGTAGGTCATGAAAACCATGGGCACCGATACATCCCTGCGCAGCGCCTTTACCAGCTCAAAGATGCTGTCGGTGGTCACGCCGCCCTTCAGCGCCCGTTCGTTGGCGGCCTGGATCACCGGGCCCTCGGCGGTGGGGTCAGAAAAGGGAATGCCCAGCTCGATCAGGTCCGCGCCGCCCCTGACCGCCGCCCGCACGCAGGCTGCGGTGGTTTCGAGATCGGGATCGCCGCAGGTGATGAATGCGATGAACGCCTTGCCTCGGTCAAATGCCTTTGCGATATTACTCACTGATATTTTCCCCCCTGTAGCGGGCGATGGCGGCGCAGTCCTTGTCGCCCCTGCCCGAGATATTGACGACCATGATCCGATCCTTCCCCATCGACGGGGCCAGCTTCATGGCGTGGGCCACGGCGTGGGCCGACTCGATGGCGGGGATGATGCCCTCCATGCGGGACAGATATTCGAAGGCGTTTACGGCCTCGTCGTCGGTGACGGGCACGTACTCCGCCCGCCCGGTGTCGTGCAGCCAGGCGTGCTCCGGGCCGATGCCGGGGTAATCCAGCCCCGCCGAGATCGAATACACCGGGGCGATCTGGCCGTAGGCGTCCTGGCAGAAGTAGGATTTCATGCCGTGGAAGATGCCCAGCCTCCCCGTGGCGATGGTGGCGGCGGTCTCGAAGGTGTCCACGCCACGTCCCGCGGCCTCGCAGCCGATGAGCCTGACGGATTTGTCCTCAATAAAGTGGTAGAACGCGCCGATGGCGTTGCTGCCGCCGCCCACGCAGGCCAGCACCGCGTCGGGCAGCCGGCCCTCCTTCTCCATGAGCTGCTGCCTGATTTCCCGGGAGATGACCGCCTGGAAATCCCGGACGATGGTCGGGAACGGGTGCGGCCCCATGACGCTGCCCAGGCAGTAGTGGGTATCGGATATGCGGTTGGTCCACTCCCGCATGGCGGCGGACACCGCGTCCTTCAGCGTGCCGGTGCCGGTCTTAACCGGTATGACCTCGGCCCCCAGCAGCCGCATCCGGTACACGTTCAGCGCCTGCCTCACCGTGTCCTCCACGCCCATATACACCACGCATTCCATGCCCAGCAGCGCCGCGGCGGTGGCGGTGGCCACGCCGTGCTGGCCCGCGCCGGTCTCGGCGATGAGCCGGGTCTTGCCCATGCGCTTTGCCAACAGCGCCTGCCCCAGCACGTTGTTGATCTTGTGCGCCCCGGTGTGGTTCAGGTCCTCCCGCTTTAAATAGATCCTCGCGCCGCCCAGGTCGGCGGTCATGCGCTTGGCAAGGTACAGCCGACTGGGACGGCCCGCGTATTCGTTGAACAGTTCGGTCAGCTCCGCCTGAAAAGACGGGTCGGCCTTGGCTTCGCCATAGGCTTCCTCCAGCTCGATCACGGCGTTCATCAGCGTCTCAGGGATGTACTGCCCGCCGTGTATGCCGAAGCGCCCGTTGGGATTGGTCATGTTCTATCCCTCCTGATCTGCATTTCGCACCGCGCTGACAAACGCGGTCATCTTCATAACGTCCTTCACGCCGCCCGTCTCGATGCCGCTGGACACGTCCACGGCGAAGGGATGGATGGCTCTGACGGCCTGCGCCACGTTCCCCGGTTCAAGTCCTCCCGCCAGGAAATAAGGCCGGTCAAAATCCTTCAAAAGCGCCCAGTCGAAGGCCGCGCCCGTGCCGCCCGGGCCGTTGTCCAGCAGGATGTGGTCGGCAGCGCTCTGACAGGCCCGCTCCAGGTCGGCTGGTCCGTCCACGCGGAACGCCTGGATCAGGGGCTTGTCCGTCAGACGCCTGAGGGATCGTATATAGGCTTCGTCCTCGTTGCCGTGCAACTGGGCCATGTCGATGACGTCATTATTCAGCAGCGCCGCCACGGCCTCCGGGGGCGCGTTCACGAACACCCCGACGGCGCGGATATCCGCATCCAGCCCCTCTCGCAGGGCCTTTGCCTCTTCGGGCGAAACCCAGCGCCTGCTCTTCCGGGCGAACACGAAGCCGATGTAATCCGGCAACAGGGCGTTGGCCCACTGGATGTCACAGGGCCGCGTCAGCCCGCACAGCTTGATCCGCGTCATACCCCACCCCGCAGTTCCGCAAGCCTTGCCCGCCTGTCCCCGGCGCGCATCAGCGCCTCGCCCACCAGCACCGCGTCCGCGCCCATGTCCCGGGCAGCCTGTACGTCACGCGCGTCCCTCACGCCGCTCTCGGACACGAACCGCACATCCCGGGGAATCATCGCCCGCAGGCGGCGGCTGTTGCCCGTGTCCACGGTGAAGTCCTTCAAATTGCGGTTGTTGACGCCGATGATCCGCGCCCCGGCCCGCAGCGCCGTTTCCACCTCGGCTTCGTCGTGGGCCTCCACCAGCGCGGAAAGGCCCAGCGCGTCGCACACCTGAATATAATCCCTGACCTGGCTCCCGTCCAGTATCGCGCAGATCAGCAGCGCCGCCGACGCGCCCAGCAGCTTCGCCTGATAGAGCATGTATTCGTCCACGGTGAAATCCTTCCTGAGGCAGGGAACGGAGACCCGGCCGGCGATTTCCCGCAGGATATCGTCGCTGCCCAGGAACCACCCCGGCTCCGTCAGCACGGAGATGGCCTCGGCCCCGGCGGCCTCGTAGTCCTGCGCAATGTCCAGATAAGGGAAGTCCGGCGCGATCAGGCCCTTGGACGGCGACGCCCGCTTGCATTCGCAGATGAAGGCCAGTTCGTCTCCTGACAGCGCCTTTTCAAAGGTAAAATCGCCCCTCGGAAGCTCCAGCGCCCGCCGACGGACCTCCGCCTCAGGCGCAACCGCCTTCGCCGCTGCCACCCGCCGGCGGGCGTGATCGGCCAGCTGATCCAGTATATTCATGCATCGTCCTCCGGTCGGTTGCTGACCTCGATGACCTTTTCGAGGGTCGCCATGGCCCTGCCGCTGTCGATCAGCCCGGCCGCCAGCTTCACGCCCGCCGCGAGGCTGTCCGCCCTGCCGTTCAGGTAAAGCCCCGCCCCGGCGTTCAGCAGCACCGCGTCGCGCCGGTGGCCCGCTTCGCCCCGCAGTATCGCCAGCGTGATCGCGGCGTTCTCCTGGGGCGTGCCGCCCAGCAGGTCGGACTTCTGGCAGCGCTTCATGCCGAAATCCTCGGGCTGTATGGTGTAGGACTTGAACCAGCCATCCTTGAACTCACAGATGTGCGTCGGGGCGGAGAGGCTGATCTCGTCCAGCTTGTCCAAGCCGTACACCACCATGCCCCGCTTCACGCCCAGGTTGATGAGCACCTGGGCCAGCGGCTGGACCAGGTAGTCGTCGTATACGCCCAGCAGCATGGTCGTGGGCGCGGCGGGATTGGTCAGCGGGCCCAGTATGTTGAACACCGTGCGGAAGCCCAGCTCCCTCCTGATCGCACCGACGTACTTCATGGACGTGTGATACTTCTGGGCAAAGAAGAAGCACATGCCCGCCTCGTTCAGCATTTCAACGCAGCGCTTCGGGCTTTGCTGGATGTTGATGCCCAGCGCCTCCTGGCAGTCCGCCGTGCCGCACAGGGACGAGGCCGCCCGGTTGCCGTGCTTGGCCACCTTCACGCCGCCTGCGGCGCACACCAGCGCCGCCGAGGTGGAGATGTTGAAGCTGTGGGCGTTGTCGCCGCCGGTGCCGACGATCTCGAACACCTCCATGCCGGGGTCCACCCTCGTGGCGTGGTCCCGCATGGCGGCAGCGCAGCCGGCGATCTCATCGGTGGTCTCCGCGCGGGCGCTCTTGGTGGACAGCGCCGCCAGGAACGCCGCGTTCTGGGTGGGTGAAGTCTCGCCGGACATGATCTCGTTCATCACGGCGTAGGCTTCGTCGTAGGTCAGGTCTTCCTTGCTGACGATCTTCACGATGGCTTCCTTGATCATAGTGCTGCCTCCTTATTTCATGGCCTGTTGCTGAATGGACATCCCACGCAGTGGGACCGCCAAAAACGAAACGCTGCAACGATGCACGATTCAATGAAAAAAACGCCCCTGACAGTTTTCTGTCAAGGACGAATAAATCAATTATCCGCGGTGCCACCTTGAATTCACGGGATCGCCCCGTGCGCTTTGCGGGATACCGACATATCCCCGGCAACTGACGTATGCCCCACGTCGCGTGATACTCTGCTCCCCGAGCATTTCCCCGCGCCCTCAGCGGTCCATTTGACGGTTTGTTTCCTACCCGATTCTCAGCATCGCGGGCTCTCTGTCACGCACCGATCGCGCTTGCGCCTGGCGCATAGCGCGACTGCCTTAAGGGCATCGCCGCCGTTATCTCCGCTTCAACGGTTTACTTTATTAAATTGGTGAAATTATAGCATGGTGTTCCGGCGTTGTCAAGTGTTTTGCTGTCTGCCAGAAAAGTTAACAGGCAGGCGCTGTTGCCCGTTCAGTTTTTTATGAAACGTCTTTTTTCACTGTTATTCTCAATTTACTGCTGGATTCCAGGCGCGATATATGGTATAATTATACTGGATGTATTCAGGATAAATGGCGAGCCGTGGATGCGGAGGATGATTGGATGACGGCAAGAGGAACGCGCATGGTCTTTACCATACCCAATATGCTGACCATGCTGAGGATACTGCTTGTCCCCGTCTTTATCTGGGCCTATATCCGCAGGCCCGGCGTGCTTCCAATCCTGATCCTCACGGCTTCCGCCCTCACGGACCTGCTGGACGGGAAGATCGCCCGCCGGTTCAACCAAGTCAGCGATGTGGGCAAGCTGCTGGACCCGATCGCGGATAAGCTGACGCAGGGGGCCATGCTGGGCTGTCTGCTCACGCGCTTCCCCCGGTTCTGGATCCCCTTGAGTCTCATGGTCGTGCGGGAGGCGTTCGTGGGCATCACCAGCCTGATGGCGATCAGGAAGTCCGGGCATGTCGAAGGCGCGGAGATGCACGGGAAGGTGGCAACGGTATTGCTGTACGCCATGGTGCTTTCCCATTTGATTTTTTACAATATGCCCGGGGCACTGTCCGATGCGCTGATCGCCGTGACCACCATCGCAATGGCAGTATCCTTTGTCTTATACGCGAAGAAAAATCTGGGGATCATGCGTCAGGCGCATAATACGTAATTAATTATAGCGAAAGGAGCTTTCAGCATGAAACACATCGTCCTCATCCTCATTCTTGCCCTCCTCTTCTCTGCCGCTTCCCTGGCGGAAGAAGCCGCAGTTGAGCCTGGCGCCTGGGAAAACATACCCCATGAGGCGGCAGAGCTGCCCGCAGACGCGCAGGCCGCGTTTGATAAGGCCCTGGAGGGCATGGTCGGCGCCGGGTACACTCCGGTGGCGCTGTTGTCCACGCGAGTCGACGCCGGGACGCATTACTGTATACTGTGTCAGATCACGCCGGTCGTACCGGATGCCGCCGCCAATTGGACGCTGGTTTACATCCACGCAGATCCGGAGGGCAACGCCGAGATCACCAACCTTTACGAGCTGTACATCGACCGGCACAGCGCGCCCAATAGCTAATACATCCGGGAATTGAGTAACGCGCCCGGACATACAAAAGGTCCTTCGCTTCACTCAGGACGACACGCCGACATTTGAACGTCACTGTCATCCTGATTGGAGCGAAGGACCTTTTACTTCATGTCCCATAACGGCGTGGGGCTTTGCCGCCTTGCGCCGGCCCCTTCGCCGCTGCGGCGGTCGAGTCTATTTCACCTTTACCCTCACTTTGGCGGTCTTTCCGTTTGCCGTGGTAACGGTAATGGTCGCCGTGCCCTTCTTCCGGCCCCTGACCACGCCCTTTGCGCTGACCGTGGCGATGGCCGGGTCGGAGCTTGTCCAGGTAGATCGGGTCGCTATGCCGGAGGGCTCCAGCCTGATCTGCTTTGCCAGATTCAGCTTCTTGCCCTTCTTCACGCTGTAGGCGGACTTTTTGAAGCTGACCTTCGCCGGGCTGTCATAGACCCTGACCTTGACCTTGGCCCGAACGCCGTTGTTGGCCATCACATAGATCGTACAGCTGA
>JAFRJF010000240.1 GCA_017432405.1 Clostridia bacterium
GAGTATCTGGTGCTGGAGGACGACTTCCCCAACGGGCGTCCGGCGCTGGAAAGGCCGGCTTCTACTTTACCGACCGTGAGACCGTGGACAAGGTGGAACGGATGAAGGTCTGCACCTGCCTCAACCCCCTGCACACCGCTTTGGCGGTTTTTGGCTGCCTGCTTGGCTTTGAGAAGATCTCCGCGGAGATGCAGGACGCTGATCTCAAAAAACTGGTGGAGACGATCGGCTATCAGGAAGGCCTCCCGGTGGTCACCGACCCCGGCATCATCCAGCCTCAGGACTTCATCGACACCGTGGTGAAGGTACGCTTTCCCAACCCCTTCATGCCCGACACCCCCCAGCGTATCGCCACCGACACCTCCCAGAAGCTGCCCATCCGTTTCGGCGAAACCATCAAGGCCTACCTCGCCTCTGATACGCTGGACGTGCGGGATCTCAAGCTGATTCCGCTGGTGCATGCAGGATGGCTGCGCTACCTGATGGCAGTCGACGATCAGGGCAATCCCTTTGAGCCTTCTCCGGATCCGCTGCTGGAGAGCGCGCAGAGCTTCGTCAAGGACTTCACGCTCGGAGAGAAGCCGGATTGCGCAAAGCTCGAGGGTCTGCTGCGCAACAAGACCGTTTTCGGCGTTGATCTGGTGGAAGCGGGACTGGCCGACAAGGTCTGCCGCTATTTTGAAGAACTGACCGCGGCCCCCGGCGCTGTCCGGGCCACGCTGCACAAATACGTGACGGAGGAATAAGGCCATGACTGAGATGAACGAACGCATTTCCAAGATCGGTGTTGTGCCGGTCATCAAACTCAACCATCCCGAGCGCGACGCTGCCGCTCTCGGCAAGGCGCTCTGCGCCGGGGGCGTGCCGGTGGCAGAGATCACTTTCCGCGCCGCCGGTGCGGATATCGCCATCAAGCTCATGAAGGAAGCCTGCCCCGAGATGATCGTCGGCGCCGGCACTGTCACCAACACCGCGCAGATCGACAAGGTCATCGAGGCCGGCGGCGAATTCATCGTCACCCCGGGCTTCGATCCGGAGCTGGTCGCCTATGCGCAGGAGAAGAACATCCCTATTTTCCCGGGCTGCACCACCGTCACCGACTACCATCAGGCGCTGAAATTCGGCCTTGAGGTGCTCAAATTCTTCCCGGCCGAGCAGTCGGGCGGCCTTGCCAAGATCAAGGCGCTCTCCGCGCCCTTCCCGATGTTCAAGGTCATGCCCACCGGCGGCGTGAGCCTCAAAAACCTCAAGGACTACATCTCCAACCCGGTCATCGCTGCCTGCGGCGGCAGCTACATGGTCACAGCCGACCTCATCGACAACAACAAGTGGGACGAGATCACGGAGCTCTGCAAGCAGTCCCGTGAGATCGTGAAAGAAGTCAGAGGCTGATTTGCTTCAACGAGTGCGAAATAAAGGAGAAATGCTGTTATGGAACTGAATCTGAGACCGAAAGAAGAATGCCGTTTTGACGCCGCTTCTCTGGGCGAGATCATGCTCCGCCTGGATCCCGGCGAGGGGAGAATCCGCACCGCCCGTTCCTTCCGCGCCTGGGAGGGCGGCGGCGAGTACAATGTCATCCGCGGTCTGCACAAGTGCTTCGGCATGGACACTGCGGTAATCACCGCCTTTGCCGACAACGAGGTCGGCAAGCTGATGAAGGATTTCATCGAGCAGGGCGGCGTCAACACCGATCTCATCTATTGGAAGAAGACCGACGGCATCGGCCGGATCTGCCGCAACGGCATCAACTTCACCGAGCGCGGCTTCGGTATCCGCGGCGCGGTGGGCTGCTCCGACCGGGCCAACACCGCCATCTCCCAGGCCCGTCCCGAGAACTTCGATTTTGACTACATCTTCGGCGAGCTGGGCGTGCGCTGGCTGCATACCGGCGGCATCTACGCGGCCCTGAGCGAGCAGAGCTGCGAGACTGTGATCGCCGCCTGCAAGACCGCGAAGAAGTACGGCACGGTTATCTCCTACGACCTCAACTATCGCCCCTCCATGTGGAGCGCCATCGGCGGTCTGGAGAAGGCCCGCGAGGTCAACCGCGAGGTCGCAAAGTATGTCGACGTCATGATCGGCAACGAGGAGGACTTTACC
>JAFRJF010000241.1 GCA_017432405.1 Clostridia bacterium
CCAGCCCGGTGCGGGCCGCGGCGCGCATCTCTTCCTTATTATAGGCCACGCCGCCGCCGGTGCCGCCCAGGGTGAAGGCGGGGCGGATGATGACGGGATAGCCGATCTCCTGAGCGATGCGCAGGGCGGTATCCACGTCCTCAGCGATGTCGGAGGGGATTACCGGCTCGCCGATGGACTCCATCGTGTCCTTGAACAGCTGGCGGTCCTCGGCCTTGTCGATGGCCTCCACATTGGTGCCGATCAGCTTCACGCCGTGGGCTTCGAGGAAGCCCTCCTTGTCCAGCTGCATGGCCATGGTCAGGCCGGTCTGGCCGCCCAGCCCCGCCAGCATGCTGTCGGGCTTCTCCTTTTCGATGATGCGCTTGACGGTCTCCACCGTCAGCGGCTCCAGGTAGATCTCGTCCGCCAGGGCCTTGTCGGTCATGATGGTGGCCGGATTGCTGTTCACCAGCACCACGTTCACCCCCGCCGCCTTCAGCACCCGGCAGGCCTGGGCCCCGGCGTAGTCAAACTCCGCCGCCTGCCCGATGACGATGGGACCGGAGCCGATCATGAGAACCTTCTTTATATTCGTGTTTAATGGCATACGGCAACCCCTTTCATCATGTCCACAAACCGATCAAACAGCACTGACGTGTCCCTCGGTCCTGCGCAGGCTTCGGGGTGGAACTGGACGGAGAAGGCGTTGTATTTGGGATAGTCCACGCCCTCGCAGGTGCCGTCGTTGGCGTTGACGAAGCGGAGCACGGCGTCCTTGGGCAGGCTTTCGGACACCACCGCGTAGCCGTGGTTCTGGCTGGTGATGTAGGTGTGGCCGGTCTGCCGGTCGATCACCGGCTGGTTGCCGCCTCGGTGGCCGTATTTCAGCTTCACGGTCTGACCTCCGGCGGCCAGCGCCATCATCTGGTGGCCCAGGCACAGCCCGAACATGGGCGCCTTGCCCAGCAGCCTTTGGATCTCGGCGATACAGGCGGTGTTCTCCGCCGGGTCGCCGGGGCCGTTGGACAGCATCACGCCGTCGGGATGACCGGCGAGGATCGCCTCCGCCGGGGTCGCGGGCGGCACCACGGTCACGTCGCAGCCCCGAGCCTGGAGCTCGCGGATGATGTTGCGCTTGGTGCCGTAGTCGATCAGCGTCACGTCGCATTTCTTTTCCCCGGTGGCGGGATAATGGCCCGCTTCCTTCGCGCAGACCTCGGCTACGCCGCCCCGGATAACGAGGGCCTTCAGGGCGGACAGGTCGTCCGGAACGCGGTCCGCGATCATGGCGTTCATCACGCCCTTTTCCCGGATGTGCTGGGTCACGGCCCGGGTATCGATGCCGCAGATGCCCGGCACGCCCTGCTTTTTCAGGAATTCGTCCAGCGTATACTGGCTACGGAAGTTGCTGGGCTCGGGGCACCATTGGCGCACCACGTAGCCCCGGCAGGCGCATTCGCCCTCGAAGTCCTCCTCGATGATGCCGTAGTTGCCCACGGCGGGGAAGGTCTGCATGATGATCTGGCCCCAGTAGCTGGGGTCGGTCAGCGTCTCGATATAGCCCACCACGCCGGTGTTGAACACCAGCTCGCCGGTGGCCTCGCAAGCCGCGCCGAAGGCCTCGCCGACGTAGACGGTGCCGTCGGAGAGGATAAGATATCTTTTAGCCATGTCTATCACCCTTTTTCACAGCGTTGCCGCCATCACGGCCTTGATGGTGTGCATGCGGTTTTCGGCCTCGTCGAACACGATGGAGCGGGGGCCCTCGAAGACCTCGTCGGTGACCTCCATGGCGTCCAGGCCGTATTTATCGTGGATCTGCTTCCCGATGCCGGTGTTCAGGTCGTGGAAGGCGGGCAGGCAGTGCATGAAAACGGCGTCGTCGCCGGCGGCAGCCATCAGCTTCCCGTTCACCTGATAGGGGGTGAGGTCGTCGATGCGTTCCTGCCATACCGCGTCCGGCTCGCCCATGGAGACCCACACGTCGGTGTAGATCACCTGCGCGCCCTTCACGGCTTCCGCGGGATCCTCGTTGAAGCTCAGCGACGCGCCGGTCCACTGGGCGATGGCGCGGCACTGGTCCACCAGTGCGGGGTTGGGGAAGTACTTGCGGGGGGCGCAGGCCAAGAAATCCAGGCCCATCTTGGCGCAGCCCACCATCAGGGAATTGCCCATGTTGTAGCGGGCATCGCCCATGTACACCAGCTTCACGCCGGCCAGCTTTCCGAATTTTTCCCGGATGGTTAAAAAGTCCGCCAGGATCTGGGTGGGGTGGTATTCGTTGGTCAGGCCGTTCCACACCGGCACCCCGGCGTATTTGGCCAGGGTCTCGACGATTTCCTGACCGTAGCCCCGGTATTCGATGCCGTCGTACATCCTTCCCAGTACCCTTGCCGTGTCGGCGATGGACTCCTTCTTGCCGATCTGCGAGCCGGTTGGGTCCAGATAGGTGACGCCCATGCCCAGGTCGTGGGCGGCCACCTCGAAGCTGCAGCGCGTGCGTGTGCTGGTCTTCTCGAAGATCAGCGCGATGTTCTTGCCGACGAAGTCCGCGTGGGGAACGCCGGCCTTCTTTTTGGCCTTCAGCGCCGCCGCCAGGTCCAACAGGCCCGCGATCTCCTCCGGGCTGAAATCCAGCAGCGTCAGGAAGCTCTTGCCCTTCAGGTCCATGTCTGTGTCCTCCCTGATTATTGATACCACATTATAACGCCGTAAGACGGGGATTACAACGTCGATAATGTAAAAATATACGGATTATGTCGCTGATTAATGCATAATTATGCAACGGTATGCATTCAGGACGGGGCTGCATACAGGCATGGGACATGACATTTGGATGTCGAAAATGCATCATTCGGGCGAAAACCGTTGCCTTTGGGCGGCTTTCATGGTATGATATTCTCATGAAAAAACGACCATTTGAATGGTCCAAGGAGGATAGACGCATGAGCATGAATCTGATAGCGCTACTGGTCAGCCTGGCCATGATGCTGACCGGCGCGGGCGGGGCCGCCCAGCCGGAGGCGGCGCTGCCGGCGGGCGAGACCGCCAGGACGCTGACGCTGAGCAACGTGAGCGTGACCTGGAACGGGCAGACGCTTCAAGTGGACCCCCAGGCCCGCTTCGGCGTGTCCACCGACGGCAAGAAGGCCCTGTACGACTTTGCCGTCGAGATGGGGGACAAGGTGCTGCTGCCCATGCAGCTGAGCGCCGGTGAAGAGGGCGTCACGGTGCTGTCCGGCAACAGCGGCGTCGCCGTGACCGTCACCGCCGGGGCGCTGGCCGGACTGGCCGCACAGTTGGAGGAACAGGTGAACGCCTCCCTCGCGGCATCGGGCGAGGACGACGCCCAGCTGATGCAGTTTCTCACCGAGGAGTACATGCCCGCCTACACCGGCCTGCTGAAGCTGGCCATGGACCCCGTTCAGCGCCAGCAGATCAACGCCACGGGCCAGACGGTGTACGACCGGGTGGTGGACCGCGGACAGGGCACGCCCGCCAAGCTGGAGGTGGACGGCGTGAGCTACGACGTCACCGCCTACAGCTACAGCCTGGACGCCATGCAGATGGCGGCGCTGAGCGACGCGATGTTCGACGAGGTTGACGCGCTGAAGGATTACTACAGCGCCCTGTTCAAGCTGTACGGTATGCTGCCGGAGGAAACGGGGCTGAAGGGTCTGGACAGCTTTACCGCCCTGTTTGAGCGCTTCGGCGTGCAGATGCGGATGGACATCGAGGAGAAACGCACCGACGACGGCGCGGTGGACCAGATGGACAATGTGCTGACCATGGATCTGAACAGCATGATGAGCGTGCCACAGGGCCTGGCGACCGTCGAAGCGGAGATGAGGAACGCGCAGCCGGAGGCCCTGTCCGAGGGAGAGGACCAGATGGCAGGCGCCCCGCTGGAGACTGAAGCCGAGGCGGAGAGCGCAGGCGAGGCCGAAGCGGCGGAAGCTGCCCCGGAGACTGCGGAAGAGGCCGAAGCGGCGGAAACTGCCCCGGAGACTGAGGGCGAGGCCGAAGCGGCGGAGGCTGCCCCGGAGACTGCGGAAGAGGCCGAAGCGGCGGAAGCTGCCCCGGAGACTGAGGGCGAGACCGAGGCGCCGGTGCTGGCTCCCATTGTGATGAACCTGCACAGCTTGAAGCTCCCGGAGTACAATGAATCCACCGGCAGCTGCGTTTACGCGGTGGACGAACATCACAGCGTCGATTTCTCCATGACGACCAGCGAGAGCGAGGGCGTTCAGGAGGTGACGGCGAAGGTGATCGTGTCCGAGGACGGCAAGAAGACCCAGGGCGGCAAGCTGTCCGCGTTTATGGCCTATGACGAGATGGGCACCGTCAGCTACAGCATGAGCATGAAGGCCATCCGGCAGGACACCGCCAAGGCGGATGCCACCTTCTACGGCGTGGAGAATCCCGACGGCACCTCCGAGAACAGCGCGGCCTTCGAGCTGCGCACCCGTAAGCTGAACGCCTCGGTATCCTTCGATTTGAACGTCACTTCGGACGCCATCGAAGACGCCACCGCCACCGCCCAATCCGCCTGCGTGATCGAGGATCTGTCCCAGGAGGGCATCCAGGCCCTTGGACAGGATTCCGAAGTGATGGGCAAGCTGATGCAGGCGCTGGGCTCTGTACTCGTCGACTTCAACACCCTGAAGGCGGATCCAGGCATGAAAAACCTGAGGGCGCTGATGCGGGGCAAGGGCTTGCCCATCGACGTGGATGAGCTGGACGAGGCGGACCTGGAGATCGACTACGACATGGAAGAAGCGCCTGAAGGGGACGACGAGGACTATGGATTCGTGGTCGGCGACGACGGGGATTACGAGATGGTGGTCGGGGACGGCGACGAGACCGCCTTCGATTTCGACGATGAGCCGGTGGAGGACGACGGCGTGCTGGCCTTTGCGCAGCCCAAGCTGAACTGGCTGCCCAGCGGCTGGGGCGTGTCTGCCGTCGAGACCGATACCGCTTACGATTGGGTGCAGATGACCATCACCGACGCCGAAGGCGCCGAGTGTGCCTACGCCATATTCTTCCTCGATCCCGAGGCCGGCACTGCCAATTACATCGTGCAGGACAGCGGCGAGGTGCTGGACGGCCGCATGATGAACGTGACCGACTTCGGCGAGGGCGGCCTTTCCGTCACCGTCAGCGAGAACGGCATGTACGGCAACCTGATGTTCAACTCCGAGGCCATCGAGTTGGATACGATCGGCCAGATCGTGGCGGGGATCGAGTTCTGATCCCGGCAAAGCCATGAACGCCGCCCCGCGCAAATGCGCGGGGCGGCGTTCATATACCCGATGTTCTTCTACAGATCCACCTTGTGGTCCAGCAGCCAGGCGGAGGCGCCGGCGAACAGGGTGCAAAGCACGAAGTTCATAAGCAGCGACCAGCCGAGGGTGGCCTTGAACTGCTCCAAAGTGGTGCCCAGGGCGACGCGCTCATACAGCAGCTTCTGCGCCAGCCAGGAGCTGCCCCAGGACAGGGCGACGAACAGCAGGATGCTGATCAGGCCCTTCAGGAACCCCTTCTTGTTCTGCAGCAGCGTGGCCGACAGGGTGATGGACAGGTAGGCGGTGCACATCGTCAGCAGCACCTCCAGCAGCACGCTGGCGGCGGAGAAGCCCGCCATTTGGAAGATCTGCTGGAAGGTGGCGTCGGTCTTCAGGCCGAAGCGCAGCATGGCGTTCAGGCTTTCCAGCGTCTGGGCGTCCAGATGGGACCGGGCCAGCAGGTATCGGGCGTCCAGCCAGCCCGTGATGCCGAACAGCGCCGTGGCGGCCAGCGCGACCAGCGCGATGAACAGCAGCTTCGACAGCACGATGCTGATGGACCGCACCGGGGCCATGAATATCAGGTAGCCGCACTTTTCCCGCAACTCCTGGGAATAGCCGGCGATGCCGGCGATGACCAGGTAGGCGAAGGCGGCGAAGGTCAGCACCATGATCAGCGACAGGCAGACGATCATCAACTGGGGCTTTTCCAGCTTTACGCCCACGATGAAGCCGAGCTCCAGCCCGACCAGGCCCACCAGCAGCGCCAGCAGGGTGACGCGCCACTTGCGGAATTCATACTTCATCAGCTTAAGCATAGGTCTTCGCCTCCCCCTCGGGCTGCGGCTCTGCCGAGGCGTGCCCATAGATCTCGATGTACAGGTCCTTCAGGGTGCGGCCGGCGCAGATCTCCCGCTTGTCGCCCATCATCACAAGCTTGCCCTGCTTCAGGAAAACCAGGCAGTCAACCACGTCCTCCAGCTCGTCCACAAGGTGGGTGGAAATCAGCATCGTGCGGCCCGACTGGCGGCCAGCGCGGATGGCGTCGATGGTCTGGGTGCGGGTGAGGATGTCCACGCCGTTCAGAGGCTCGTCGAACATCATCAGCGCCGCGTCCCGGCTGAGCGCCAGGGAGAGACGCAGCTTCGCTGCCATGCCCGAGGACAGCTGGCGGATGCGGTCGGCCTCGTCCAGCTCCATGTCCGTCAGCATCCGGCGGAAGCGGGCGGGATCGAAGTCCCGGAAGAAGTCGGCGTAGTATTTGCCGATGTCCTTCACGGTCATGTAGTTGTAGAAGTAGTTCTCGGTGGGCATGTAGGCCACCCGGGCCTTGGTGGCCGGGCCGATCTCCTGCCCATCCAGGGTGATCTGCCCCGAGGTGGGGCGGGCCAGCCCGGTGATGAGCTTCATCATCGTGGTCTTGCCGCTGCCATTGGGCCCGAGCAGCAGGCAGGTCTGTCCCGCTTCGATATTCAGCGATACGTCGTCCAGCGCGGTGCGCCGCAGGTATCGCTTGGTCAAGTTTTGAAGTGTGAGCATGGCGGTGTCCTTTCCTTATGACAGGGTATGTAGAGGCGGCAATCTGCCGCCATCGTTTTGGGGGGAAGTGGCGACTGATAGTCGCCGCTACGGTGTGACCCGTTTCCGATGTAGAGGCGGCAATCTGCCGCCACCGTCTTGGGGGTGTGGCGACTGACAGTCGCTGCTACAGTTATCAGGATAGCATCACAGGGTTTGTTTTCCGTTTACATCGAATTAGAATTGCATTAGAAATGCCGCCCCAGGTCGTGGGAGGCGCGCAGCCAGCCCAGCAGCTCATCGTCGACTTCGGAGGCGCTTCCGATGATCGCGTGGTGGGTGAAGCGGTTCGGGCGGATGGGCACGCAGATGAGCCGTGGGGACGGGTCTGGCGCGTCCAGTGAGAAGGTCACCGTGAGGAATGGGTCAGGCCGCTCGGCCCTGCGCCGCACCGGCGTCAGCGACGCGCAGCAGTACAGCCGGCCGTCGTGGAAGCCGATCTGGGTCTTTTTGACCCGAGTCTCTGTCGCCGGATACACCGCCAGCAGCCTTTCCGCCAGCGCCTCGTACAGCACAAGCGCACCGGTATGCCCGTCGAAGAAGAACAGGACGTCGGGGGTGAGGATGGGAGCAGGCATGGTACCTCCTTTATAAATTCTGATTTATCGAGCAAAGCTCGACAAATCAGAATTTACCCCACATACTCCACCGCCTTCTTCAGCGCCTTGGCGGCCAGCTCGCTGGGCATGCGGGCGCCGGCGCCGCCGCCCTCGATGACCACGGCGATGGCGTAGGGGTGGGCGTCGTCCTGTATGAAGCCGGTGAACCAGGCGTTGGTTTCGATCTCTTTGTTGTCGCTGACCTCGGCGGAGCCGGTCTTGCCGCCCACCCGCAGGCCGTCGATGGCGGCGCGGGTGGCGGTGCCGCTTTCCACGGTCTGGATCATGAAGTCGGCGATCACCCCGGCGGTTTGGGTATCCAGCACCCTGCGGTAAACCTCGCTCTTCGCAGTGGCAGTGGCCGCGCCCTGGGTGTTGGCGATGCGATTGATCAGCAGGGGCTTCATCATCGCGCCCCCGTTGGCCACGGTGCCGGCGATCATGGCCATGTGCAGCGGGGTGACCAGCACCTCGCCCTGGCCGATGCCCGCCCACACCAGGCCGTTCATACTGTTCACAGCAGTGGGGAAGGCGGAGTTGTAGATCACGAAGTCGCCGAACTTGAAGTTCTCGTTGAAGCCAAAGGCCTCGGCGGTGGCCCGAAGGCGCTCCAGCCCCAGCTGGTAGGCCAGCTTGCCGAAGGTGACGTTGCAGCTGCGCTTGAAGGCGGTTTTCAGGTTCAATGAGCCATGGGCGGTGTTCCCTGCGCAGACGATGTGCCCGCCCTCGTAGTTCCACTCGCCGGAGCAGCTGAAGCTCTGCCCGGTGACGCCGGCGTCGTTGCTCAGGGCAGCGGCCAGCGTGACGATCTTGAACACCGAGCCGGGGGTGTACAGCCCCTGCAGGCATCGGTTCAGGTAGGCGGTGTCCTCCACGGTGGCGTCGGGATGGCCGTTCAGGTCGTAGGGATCATAGCTGGGCATGGAGACCATCGCCAGGATCTCGCCGGTCCTGTAATTGGTCACGCACACGGCTCCCCGGTAGCCCTCCGGGAATTTGTCGGCGATGTACGCCTGCAGGGGGCCGTCCACGGTGATCTGTATGCTGCTGCCCACGTGGCGCTTGCTGGCGAACAGCTCGCTCAGCCGGTCCACCAGCGATGTGGAGATGTCCAGCAGCGTTGCCGAGTAGAAGGTCTCGATGCCGGTGCCGCTCATGCCGGCGGTGTCGCCCACGGTCTGGGACAGGGCCCTGCGGGCGGCGGCGTTCTTCATGTACTGGCGGGAGCCGTCCTCGGCGGTGGTGGCCAGCAGGTTGCCGTCCCGGTCGGTGATGTCCCCCCGCAGGCTGTTGGTGGCCCGCAGACGGCTGTTGCGCACGTCCGAGGCCCAGATGCTGCCCTGGGTGAACACCGTCATGGCAAACCAGGCCGCAAGGCCGACGAACATGACGACCACCAGCGTGCCGATCAGGCGCATGTTTCTTCTGAGCTCCTTCATGCAATCACCTTCCAAATAAATGAGGAATTAGGAATGAGGAATTAATAGTGGAGGGGCTAATCATTCCTAATTCCTAATTCCTCATGCCTCATTCAATACGCGCTTTCCCTCAGTTCCAGTGTTTCGATATCTTTGGCTTCGTCCTCCGCGTTCATCGACGACAGGCCCAGCAGAAGGCCCATGGAGAAGAAGGTGCTCACCAGCGAGGAGCCGCCGTAGCACACCAGGGGCAATGTGACGCCTGAGAGGGGCAGCAGCTTCGTGTTGCCGCCGGCGATCAGCATGGTCTGAAGGCCCAGCATGATCACCAGGCCGAAGGCGGTCAGCGAGTGGAAGGACGTGCGGGCGTTGAAGGCCACGATCAGGCCCCGCATGATGATCAGCACGTATACGGCCAACAGGCCCAAGGCGAAGATCAGTCCGAATTCCTCGGTGATGGCGGCGAATATGAAGTCGGAATGGTAGAGGGGGATGTTGCGGGGCATGCCCAGCCCCAGGCCCATGCCGAACAGTCCGCCGCTGCCGATGGCGATCAGCGCGTGCACCAGCTGGTAACCCAAGTTCTCCGGGTCGCTCCAGGGGTTTTTCCAGATGGCGACGCGCCCCTGCACGTAGGGCAGCGCCCTGTAGGCCAGCACCGCCGCCGCCGCGCCCATGCCCAGCCCCGCAAGGCTGATAAAGGCGTTGGAGGTGGCCACGTAATACATGGCCACGGTGGTCAAAAAGTACAGCAGCACCGCGCCCAGGTCCTTCTCCGCCAGCAGTATGCCGCAGCAGGCTGCCGCGAAGGCGATGGTGGGAATGCACTTGACGAACCGGGGCCGCTGGGAAAAGCCGCTGGCCAGGCACAGGATCAGCACCGGCTTCATGAACTCGCTGGGCTGCGCCGAGAAGCCGCCCAGGCCGATCCAGTTGCGTGCGCCGTACTTGTACACGCCGATGACCGGCATGTAGGGCGACGCCAGTACCACCAGGCACAGCGCCATCAGCCAGGGGGTGTATCGCTTCCAGTTGCGCCAGGCGCGTATGAACGCCGCCCCGGCGAACATCGCGGCGATGCCGACCACCGCGTAGATGGCCTGGGTTCGGGGAGTGATGTTGGACTTGGCGATGTCCGACAGCGAGATCAGTCCCACGCTGCACAGCAACATCACCAGTATCAGTATCGCCCGGTCCACCGGCCAGACGCGGCCCATCAGCGTCGTCACCAGCCAGGTGCCCAGCGGCAGCGCTACGGCGAAGCACAGCGCCTGGAGGTTGACGCCGCCCCTTTGGAAGGCGATCAGCAGCATTGCCAGGAACTGAAACAGCATCACCGCGGACAGCAGCAGGTGGGTATTGGAGCGCATCAGCGCCTTTTTCATCTTTTCAACTCTGCTTTGGGTCATTCTTCCATATCCTCGAGGAACAGATCCCCGTTTTCATAGGGGGAATCCGCCGCTTCATCATCGATATCCTCCGCCATTCTGCCGTCGGTGAGCACCAGAAGCAGGCGCACACGGCCGAGGGTGAATTCGCTGCCGTCGCCCAGCCGCAGGGTCTCGGCGCGGCGGCCGTCGGCGTCCCGCATTGCCGCGCCGGGCCGGGCCTGTATGATCAGCCCCTGGTCGGTCAGCTGGAAATAGGCGTGCTTGCGCCGGATGCTGGCGTGGCGGATGCGGATGTCCGAGCGGCGGAGCGCGCCGATCATGCCCTCCCGAATCACCGGGTAGCGCATGCCCCGGCAGGCCTTGCCGTCGCCCTCCAGCACCAGCAGCTCGCCGCTCAGCCCGGTCTGGGGGGATAAGCGCCGCAGCACGCCGGCCCGGCGGCTGTCGACGATGGTGATTCGCCACGCCCGCAGCACGATCAGCACCATCAGCGCGGCGAACACGTACCGCGCCCCCAGGGCGACAAGCTCATACAAGCCTTCGGACATCACGAAACACCTCGCCTTCTGACATAAATCATCATTTTATATTATACGCCTGCGCCTTGGACGGCGCAAGGCGGCGAGGGCCGGGCGCATGGAACATCATTGTGACGAAATAACAGCGAAAGCGGTCGAATTGTACCGAATTTACCAATGACAGAGGGGGTGGGATAGTGGTATAATCGGAATGAGGAATGAAGAATGGGGAATGGAGAATGAGGAATGAGGAATGGGGACAGCCCGGTGTTTAGACATTGCGGGGGCTGTCAATAATTGGGAATACAACGATAAATCCGGGCGGGCGTTTGCCGGCCCATGGAGGCGCTATGATATATAGGTTGATTTGTGTACTGTTGTTGGTTGCGCTGGCGCTGCCGGCGTCGGCGTTGGCGGAGGGCATGATCGAATGGGATCGGGCGACGGTGGAGGTCGAAGCCAAGGCTTCGCCCGAGCCGGAGGAGACGACGGCTTCCTTTGAGGGGACGGTGACGCTGCCACCGGTGGACGCGCTGAAGACGGAGGGCCCGCTGGTGCCCGTCGATTTGCCGGAGGCGGCTGCCGAGGAATCGGGGGCATCTGCCGATGCGCCGGCGACAGCGACTCCGGAGGTGACGTTCGCGCCGATCCCGGAGGCGGATATCGGGGACGACGGCCTGCTGCGGGTGGAGCTGCGTTCGTTGGACAAGCCGGCGCAGCTGCACCTGACGCTGTCGGGCAGCTATGCCGTGGAGGCGGATCCCGGCTTTCGCTTTGATTCGGGGGCCGCTGTGACGCTGGCGGCGGTTCAGGACCGGGTCTGGCTTTCCGCCGGCGGCCTGAGCATCGACATGGGCAAGACGCTGACGCTGACCCGCCATCGCGCGGCGGAGGGGGCGGAGAACGGCATCCGCATCGAAGAATCCGAAAAGAACGGCCTGTACTGCGGAGATTTGACCGTCACCGCCCGGGGCAGCGGCCTGCACTGCGTGCTGACCCTGCCGGTGGAGGACTACCTTTACGGCGTGGTGGCCTACGAGATGAGCGACCGCTTCCCGCTGGAGGCGCTGAAGGCCCAGGCCGTAGCGGCCCGCACCTACGCCATGAAGCGAAAGGCGCGGTCAGGCAGGCGGGATTACGACGTGGTGGATACCACCGACGACCAGGTGTTCAAGGGCTATGATCCGGAATATGTCAACGTCATCCGCGCCGTGGACGACACCCGGGGCGTGGTGGGGCTGTACGATGGCGGCTTCGCCACCTGCTACTATACCGCCAGCAACGGCGGCCAGACGGCCCTGCCCAGCCAGATCTGGGGCGGCGGCGGAGACGACGGCTATCTGTCGATGGCGGACGATCCCTATGACCTGGAAAATCCCCGCAGCCTGCAAAACGAGTTGACCGTCTCAACTGCCTGCGAGGGCAGCGCGGCGCTGAGATCCATGCTGGAATCGGCGCTGGGGAAGGTGATGGCGTCGGCGGGCGTCAACGAAGGCGGCTGGGCCTTCGATTCCATCGCCGCGGTCAGGCCGGTGAACCCCCGTTTCGAGGGCAGCCGGATGGTCGACGGGCTGGCATTCGACCTCAGGGCGAAGCTGCTGCAGCCCGCGGCGACCCCTGAGCCCAGCCCGACGCCGGAGCCAACGCCGATCCCCGAAGGCAACCAGGCGCCTTCGGTCACGGATCCGGCGGCGACCGAATCCGCCGACGAACCGACCGAGCCGCCGATGGCGTGGGTGTTGTCCGACGACATCTACACGGTGACGCTGGACGTGTACGCGCAGATCAAGGACGGCCTGTCTCTGGGGCTGAACGGGGCAGATTACGAGCTGATGGACGTGGAGACGATTTTAGATGACGCAGGCGCGCCGCAGGCCTTCCGGCTGATCATGCGGCGGTATGGCCACGGCGTGGGCATGAGCCAGCGCGGCGCACAGTGGATGGCCGGGCACTGCGGCATGACCTGGCGGGAGATCTTGTCCTTCTACTATCCCGGCATGGCGCTGGCCCGCATGGACTGGCCCGACATGACCCTGACGGCGCTGGACGAGCTGTCTTCCAGTGTGGGCGCGGCCCGGCCGGAGCCGACCTACCGCCCCTTGCCCGAACCCAGGGACGGCGAGCATTACGCTACGGTGAACGCTACCGCCCTGAACGTGCGCCAGCAGCCCTCCACAGACGCCGCCGTTCTCGAACAGCTGGCCCAGGGGCGGCGGGTGGTCGCGGCTACCGACCCTGACGCTGACGGCTGGGTGAAGGTCCACACCGGCGAAGTGGACGGATTCGTGAAGGCAGAGTATCTCCTGGGGGAGTAATTGTCGATCCGGAGAATCATAAATATGCGAAGACGCTTCCTTTTCCTGCTGGCGCTGATCGCCATGGCCGCGGCCATTCGTCCGTGGCCGCTTGGCGTGGCCTTTGCGCAGGCGGACGCGGCACAGGTCAAGACCCTGGCAGCCGGGGCGCTGGTCGAGGTGGACCTGGACGCGGGAGAAGCGGTATATGATTTCGTCGCTCCGTCGGGCAGCGTTTACGACGTGTGGCTGTTTCCTGCGGAGGCGGAAGCGCCAGCGGTCAAAGCCAGGCTGTGGCGGGGGGACCGGCTGGTCGCCGAGGGGGAGGGCGGCATGCCCGCCCTGAGCCTGCGCCTGGCTGCCGGGACCGAATACAGGCTGGCGCTGAGCGGATCGGGTCGAGGACGGCTGGAATTGGCTCGGCATGCCCTATCCCGCTGCTATGCGCTGCCGATGCTGCTGAAGGCCGGCGGCGACGCCTATTCCAAGGCATTCGTGCGGGAGGGCGACGTCCACTGGTACGCCCTGGACGCGGATTCGGAGCAGCCCGTGTCGCTGCTGGCTGTTCCCGGGCGTCAGGACATGCGGCTGGATGCCCTGCTGATCGACGACGGGGGACGACTGCTCAAGGCGGGCAGTCATACCGCCGGCGGGGCGAGCCTGCTGGACTTTGTTCCCGAGGCGGGCAAGCGCTACCGGGTGCGGCTCTCCTGCCAGGAGGGTGGGACAGGCCTGTATGACCTGAGGCTGGATCGCCTGACGGGCGACGCGCTGCCGGAGCAGGTGATCCTTTCCCGCCGGAGCGCGGTCATTGAGGGTCGGAGTACGGTGGCCCTGGCGGCGGATGTCAGCCCCGAGGGCGCGGCGGATGTGCTGTACTGGGAGAGCGCCCAGAGCACGGTGGCCCGGGTGGACAGCCGCGGCCGGGTGACCGGACGGGCGGCGGGCCAGACGGTGATCACGGCTTATGCCCCGGGGGGCGTCAGCGATTTCTGCGTGGTCGAGGTAAAGCCGGTGGCCGTGACGGGTGTGGCGCTGCTGTCGGGAAAGATGACCCTGAGCGTGGGCGACGACGCGGCCATCGAGTGCGACGTGATGCCGGAGAACGCCACCAACACCCGCCTGGTCTACGAGGCGCAGCCTGAGGGCATCGTCGGGGTCGACGCCCGGGGCGTGCTGCGGGGCATCGCCGAGGGCGACGCCACCGTGACCGTCAGGTCCCAGGACGGCGGTTTTTCCGACACCCTGTCAGTGCACGTCAACTCGGCGCCCCGGCGCTGGCGGGCATTGCTGGTGGGAGAACAGAATTATGCCGAGGGCGTGGCAGCGGTGCGCGTCGGATCGATCCATTCGGTTTCCGGCATGCGCAGCATGCTGGAAAACCTGTCCTTCGACGGGGCCAGGTTCCAGGTGAATACGCTGCTGGACGCCTCCCGGGACGAGGTGCTGGCGGGCATAGAGAACGGCTTTTCCGAGGCCGGTGACCGCGACCTCTCCCTGTTTTACATCACCTGTCATGGCTATTACGCCGGGGGCATGACCTGCCTGCAGATGTACGACGGTTCGATCCTGGCGGCGGCGGAGCTCGCCCAGGCGCTGCGCAACGTCAAGGGGGACGTGCTGGTGGTGATCGACTGCTGCGGCAGCGGCGGCGTCATCGGCAGGGCCAGCAGCACCGCCGACATTCTCAAGGGCATCGGCGGGGTGTTTGACGGCAACCTGGGTCCCTCGGTGATGGGCACCAGTCGCTTCAAGGTGCTGGCCAGCGCCGCGCTGGAGCAGGAGAGCTACCGCGTCAGCTTTAGCAGCAGCGCCGGGGAATCCGACATGTCCACCGTGTTTGCCCGGGCCCTGTGCGAGGCAGGGGGATGGAACATCGACCGGGGCACGGGCACGGCGCTGCGCGCGGATCGGAACTATGACGGTCGGGTGACCCTGACGGAGCTGTACAGCTATGTCGCCCGCAGAGTGATGTGGTATCTGAACCTGACCGCAACTTTGAACGGGGTCACAGATCAATATGTGCAGACCGTCCAGCTCTGGCCCGAGGGGGACGGGCTGGTGGTGATGCAGCGATAAAGCAAAAAAGGATTTGCCAGTGAAGGTAAATCCTTTTTTGTTGGTTGAAGCGTCATGGCGGCGCGGCGATATTTGGAAGAATATCGGGAAATACTGATTTGTCGCAGTGCGACAAATCAGTATTTGTCTATCCCCTTCGGGGGTGCAGGCGGATGCGGAGGGGTTTCGAGGCTGCGGGCGCGGGCTCGGCGGACTCTGCCGTTGTGAGCGCGGCTTCACTTGGCGCGGGCGTCACGGGCGCAGGCGCTTCCGTCACGGGCGCAAACGCTTCCGCTGTAGGCGCTTCCGTCACGGGCGCAGGCGCTTCCGTTGCAGGCGCGGGCGTCACGGGCGCAGGTTCAGGCGTCGCCGGCGCAGAAGCGCTTTCCTCTGCCATTTCGGATACGGGCGCAGCCATGGACGGGATTCCGGGCGCTGCCTCCGCTTCGCTGCGGGTCTCGCCGTCCAACACCTCGTCGCCGGTCATGCCGGCGGCCTCCTTGATCATCTGGATCTCCCGGGCCTTCATCTTCCTGCCGTTGAGCAGGTCGTACAGCACGGGCACGATGAAAAGGGTCATCAGCGTGGCGTAGCTCAGGCCGCCGATGGACACCACGGCCATGGGCTGCATCATCTCCGCGCCGGTGCCCTGGCCCAGGGCCATGGTGGACATGCCCAGTATGGTGGTCAGGGCGGTCATCAGGATTGGGCGCAGGCGGATGCGGCCGGTTTCGATCAGGGCCTCCCGCTTCTCCATGCCGCCGATGCGCAGTTGGTTGACGCAGTCGATGAACACGATGCCGTTGTTGACCACCACGCCGGAGAGCACCAGGAAGCCCAGCATACTGACGATGGACAGGTCCATTTTGCAGATCAGCAGCGCCAGCAGGCCGCCGGTGAAGGCCAGCGGGATCGTGAACATGACGATGATCGGGGATTTGAAGCTCTGGAACTGGGCCACCATGATCAGGAAGATCAGCAGCACGGCCACCAGCACCATCCAGACCAGGTCCTCCATGATGCCCATGACGGTCTCGTTCTCGCCGGCCAGGTCGGCGCTGTAGCCGGCGGGCAGGTTATAGCCCTTCAGCTTCTCGGCAAAGGCGTCGCTGACCAGGTTGGCGCTGTAGCCGTCGGCGATGCCGAAGGACACGGTCACCATCCGGCGCTGGCTGGCGCGGTTGATGGTGGAAAGGCTCTGGCTGTCGCGGATCGTCGCCACGTCGCCGATGCGCACCAGCTTGTTCTTGTCCTCGCTATCCGCTTCGATCTCCAGGTTTTCGATGTCCTCGGGCTTCAGCTCGCTGTTTTCGCCGTCCTCCAGGTAGATGCTCAGCTCGCGGCCGTCCAGCGTGACCTTGGTGATCTCCACCCGGCCGGCTACCTTTTGGGCCACGAATTGCAGGATCTGCCCGGTGGTGAGGTTCTCGTCGGTGGCCTTTTCCTTGTCCACCTCCACGCGCAGCTCGGGCACGGCGTCCTCCAGGCCGTCGTCCACATCCACGATGCCCTCGGTCTGCCGGGCCAGCTCGGCCACGTCCTTCGCGATGGATTGCAGCACCTGCAGGTCGTCGCCGGTGATCTCCACCTGGATGCCGCTGCCGGTCATCATCGAGATGTCCATGGTGCTGGCCTGAACGGTGAGGTCGGCGTTCAGCTTCTTGCCGATCTCCTCCATCTGGCGGGCGATGTCGGCGTTTTTCAGCCCCTTGGATTCGTCGATGTTGATGTAGTAGCTCATGCCGCCACCGCTGGAGAGTATGCCGGTGCCGCCGCTCATCAGGCCCACGGATTCCACGCCGTCGATCTTCATCATCTCGTCCATGATGGCCACGGCCTGTTCCTTCTGCCGGGTTTCGGTCATGTCGGGGCCGAACTCGAGGTCGGCGCTCATCTGGCGGGAATTGACCTCAGGCATGAAGGAGATGCCCATCTTCGGCACCTGCATGACCGCAAAGGCCAGCAGTCCCAGCGCCGCCAGTAGCACCAGCGGCTTGAAGCGCAGCGCGCCGCGCAGCAGCATGCCGTAAAAGCGCTGTATGGCCCCGAAGATGCGGTGCCTGTGGGGCTTGGAGCGGCGCATCAGGAACGAGCACATGGCGGGCACCACCGTCATGGCCACGAACAGCGAGGCCAGCAGCGAATACGCGATGGTCAGGCCCATGTCGGCAAACAGGTCCCTTGCCATGCCCTGAACGAACACGATGGGGAGGAACACGCAGATCGTGGTCAGCGTGGAGGAGAACAGCGCGCCGGAGACCGACGACACGCCCTCCACGCAGGCGCGCAGCAGGGGCACCCCCTCCTCGTCGTGGAGGCGGTAGATGTTTTCGATGGCCACGATGGAATTGTCCACCAGCATGCCGATGCCCAGGCTGAGGCCGGACAGGGACAGCACGTTCAGCGTGATGCCGGTGAAATACATGCACACGAAGGCGATTACGACGCTGATGGGGATGGAGAAGGCCACGGTGATGGTGGGCCGGAAGTCCATCAGGAACAGCAGCAGTATCAGTATCGCCAGGCCGCCGCCGGTGAGCAGGTTGCCCAGCACCGAATCGACGATGATGTTGATGTATTCGCCCTGGTTCATCAGGTCCACGATGTGAAGGTTCGGGTTTTCCTCGGCCAGGGCCTTCGCCTTGTCCATCACGGTCTTTGCCACGTCGGCGGTGGAATAGGTGGACTGCTTGTCCATGGACAGCAGTATGCCGTCCTGGCCGTTCAGCTTGGTGAACACGTCGTCCCGGTCATCGGTCAGTTCCACCCGGGCCACGTCCAGCAGGCGTACCTCGTCCACCGAATCCAGGCCCAGCTTGAACAGCTTCAGCCGGCGTACGCCGTCCAGCGTGTCGAACTTGTCGCCCACGCGCACCAGCACCTGCTCGTCGTCGGCGTCGTAGACGTAGCCGGCGGGCATGGCGATGTTCTGGGCGCCGATCAGGCCGGAGACGGTCTGTATCGTGATCACGCCGTCCAGGCCCGCGTTTTCAAGGGCCTCGTCCCGCTGCTCGTTGAACTCCTTGCGGGCCTTCGCCAGCTCGGCCTCGGCGTCCTTCAGCATGCCGGCGGCCTGGGAGAAGGCGGATTCCATCTGCTCGCGGCCCTCCTCCAGCTGTTGGCGGGAGGCGTTCAGGTCGGTGTCCTCGTCCATGCCCTGTACGAAGCCGCCGGGGATGATGTTATTCCTCAGCTTTTCCAGGGCCTCGTCCATCTGGGCGATGCCCGCGTCCAGCTGGGCCAGCCCCTCGGTGGCTTCGACATACTTCGCGTTCAGACCCTCCGGGTCCTCCAGCAACAGTATGGCTTGATAGGCATCGCTGTTTTCGATGGCGGCGATTTGTTCGTCGATCTGGGCGATGGCCTGCCTGAGCGCCTCCGGGGCGGCGGCAAGCTGGGCCTGCTGGGCGTCCAGCTGAGCGATTTCCTGGTCCAGGGCGGCTATGCGCTCGGTCAGGCTGTCGATCTGGGCCTGGGCGGCGTCCATGCGGCTCTGTATGTCGGCGTTGTCGTCGGTCATGGTATCCAGCGCGTCCTGCCTGGCGGCACGGGTTGCCCGCAGACCTTCCAGACTCTGGGACAGCGCGTCGATTTCAGCGGCCTTGTCCTCGATCTTCCGGTTCAATTCCTCCAGCAGCGCCTGCTCGGCGTCCCGCTGGGCCAGCAGGTCCTCGAGGGAGGCTTCCTCGGCCAGCGCTGCGCCAGGGCGATGGGCGCTTTCAGGCGCAGGAGTGGGTGTCGGGGTAGGCGTCGGTGTTGGGGCAGGCGTTGAGGTGGCGTCGGCAGCGGCTTCCCCAGGGGCTTCGCCGTCCTCCTTCGGTCCATCTGCCTTGTCGGCGGGAGATTCGGTATCTCCGGCGGTGGAGACGGCGTCATCGTCCTTTTTGGTGTGCTTCGGACTGGCGTCGTCCGCCGCTTCAGTCAAATCCTTGGGTGCGTCGGAGTCGTCTTCGCCGGTGTTCTTCGGGGCATCGGCGGTATCATTGCCGCTGTCAATCCCGGAAGGCGCTTCGGTCTGCGCGGACGCCTCGGTCTCGGAGGGCGCCTCGGCCTCGGAAGATGCCTCGGTCTCAGAAAGCGCCTCGGTCTGCGCGGGCGCTTCGGTCTTGGAAGACGCCTCGGTCTGCGCGGGCGCTTCGGTCTTGGAAGACGCCTCGGTCTGGGCGGGCGCTTCGGTCTTGGAAGACGCCTCGGTCTGCGCGGGCGCTTCGGTCTCAGAAGGCGCCTCGGTCTGCGAAGGCGCTTCGATCTGCGCGGGCGCTTCGGTCTTGGAAGATGCCTCGGTCTGCGCGGGCGCTTCGGTCTCGGAAGGCGCGTCGGTCTGCGCGGGCGCTTCGGTCTCGGAAGGCGCCTCGGTCGGAGCCTCTAAGTCTTCCCCTGGCGCAGATGCGGAAGCAGGGGAAGCTGGCTCGCCGTCAGGCGAGTCTGATGAGGTCGTCTCCTCTTCCGCTTCCTCGTCGGTAGTCTCTATATCAGCGGGGACCTCATCCGCCTCGCTGCGCTCGCCACCTTCCCCATCGGGGGAAGGTCTTTGAGGCGCTTCGGTCTCGGAAGGCGCTTCTGTCTGGGCGGGCGCTTCGGCCTCGGAAGGTGCTTCTGTCGGAGCGTGTGCCTCGGCCTGTGCGGGTGCTTCTGTCTGGGCGGGCGCTTCAGTTTCCACAGGCGCTTCAGTCTCGGAAGGCGCGTCGGTCTGCGCGGGTGCTTCTGTCTGGGCGGGCGCTTCGGTTTCCGCGGGCGCTTCAGTCTCGGAAGGCGCGTCGGTCTGCGTGGGCGCTTCGGTTTCCGCCGGCGCTTCAGACTCTGTCGGGATGTCAGTCTCCTCGGGGACGCCGGTTTGAACAGGCGCCTCTGTAGGCGCAGGCGCTGGGGTAGCTTCGCCCTCGGCTTCTTCGATCTGGCGGGTGAGCGCGTCGATGCGATCCTGTGCTGCGGCCTGCTGGGCCTTCAGCTCATCCAGCGCGTCGTTGGCCGCCTTCAGTGCGGCTTCGCCTTCCGATATCTCCTCGTCCAGCCCTTCGATCTGCTGGCGCAGGGCGTCGGCGTCCAGCAGCTTCAGGTCGTCCAGATACTGCTGCTGACGGGTGCGCTCGGCGTCCAGCGCGTCCCGCTGGGCCTGAACTTCGGCGCGGGCGTCGGCGAGGGTGGGATCCGCCAGTGCGGCTTCGGCTTCAGCAAGCTGTCCCTCAAGATTCTCCTTTTGCAGCCTCAGCTGGGCCAGCGCGTCGGCGATCTCCTTGAGCTGCTGGCGCTGGTCCTCGTCCATGTTAACCAGGGCCTCGAGGGAGGCGACGTTTTGCGCCAGCGCCTCCCGCTGGGCTGCGGCTTCGGCGCGCTGCTGTGTCAGCTGTTCGATGGCAGGCCCGACCTGGGCCTCGGCTTCGTTAAGGCCTTTTTCGGCTTCGTCCAGCTGCTTCATGGCCTTGCGCTTGGCCCGGGAGAGCTTGCCTTTGCCGTCGGACAGCTGGGCCTGGGCGTCGTTCAGCTCCTTCTCCACGTCGGCCAGCTCTTTGTCCACGTCCCTGAGTATGGCGGCGTTGAGCACGTCGATGCGGCTCTGCTCTATGGTGACGTCGATGCGCTGCTGGATGACGCCGGAGGCCTCTGCCGACGCGACGCCGTTGAGGGCCTCGAAGGCGGGCACCAACTCGTCCTCCACGTAGTTGGAAAGGGCCAGTATGTCCATGTCGTCCCGTGTGACGGAGAGTATGGCCACGGGCAGCATGTCGGGATTCAGCTTCATGGTCACCGGCGCGCCGACGTCGTCGCTCCAGTCGCCCCGCAGCTGGTCCAGCCGGGAGGAGATCTCGATCAGCGCGGTATCCATGTTCGCCCCGTCGTTGAACTGCATGATGACCACGGAGACGTTGTCCCGCGACGACGAGGTGATCTTCTTCACGTCGTTCAGCGTGGCGAAGGCGGCCTCCATGGGCCGGGTGAGCTCGTCCTCCACCTGCTCCGGCGTGGCGCCTGCGTAGCTGGTGTACACCACCACATAGGGCAGGTTCATGCTGGGCAGCAGGTCGGTGGTCATGTGCTGGAACGATATGACCCCCAGCACGATGACCAGTATGATGCCCACAATGACCGTATATGGCTTTTTGACGCTGTATTTGGAGAACATGCCGCGCCTCCCGATGGACATAATTGTGGAATTTATATCTATTATATTACAATTCTATCCGCATAATATGAATTGAAAATAAAGAAAATCCGACACTATTATAATCGCTGGGATGGACGATGTCCATTGATTTTATATATTTAACCTTGGATGCTGTCATTTGCGAAAGCGGGTTACAGGCGGGCGAGGATGATCGAAAACGGTTCAGTATGGCTTGGAGGAAACAGATGACGGATGCCGTTTACCTGAGTGTCACGGGGACGGTTCTCTTGACAACCACATCCTTCCTTTGGTATAATACGACCAGGGGAAGGATGTGATCATTTATGCCGAGAGCGGCACGCCAAAAGAGCGAAAGCGGCTATTATCACGTCATCCTGCGGGGCATCGGCAGGCA
>JAFRJF010000242.1 GCA_017432405.1 Clostridia bacterium
CCCACGGCGTGCTGCCGGTGCCGGCGCCGGCCACGGCGCTGCTGCTGAAGGGCGTGCCCGTCTACGGCGGCGCGATCCGGGGCGAGCTGTGCACGCCCACCGGCGCGGCGCTGCTGACGCATTTTGCGGACGAATTCGGCGCGATGCCCGCCATGACCCTGGAGGGGGTGGGCTACGGCATGGGCACGAAGGACTTCCCCTGGGCCAACTGCGTCCGGGCGCTGCTGGGCGAGACGCAGGAAACGCCGGACAGCGCGGTGGAGCTGCGCTGCAATCTGGACGACATGACCGGCGAGGCGATCGGCTTCGCCGTCCGCCGCCTCAGGGAGGCGGGCGCGCTGGACGTGTGGACCCAGGCCATACAAATGAAAAAAGACCGCCCCGGCACGCTGCTGTGCTGCCTGTGCCCGCCGGAGCAGGAGGCGGAATTTGCCCGCCTGATGCTGAAGCACACCACCACCATCGGCGTGCGCGGCCAGACCCTGCGCCGCTACACCCTCCAGCGGGAGGCCGTCACGCTGGACACGCCCTACGGCCCCGTCCGCGCCAAGCGCTCCCACGGCTACGGCGTGGACCGAACCAAGCCCGAGTTCGACGATTTGGCGCAGATCGCGGAGCGGGAAGGGATTGCGGTGGAGGAGATCAAATACTGATTTATCGAGCCCGGCTCGATAAATCAGTATTTGCCTATCCCTTCAAAATCTTAATGATCCTGCTGGTGCCCAAACGGGTGGCGCCCAGCTCTACGAACTTCTCGGCGTCCGCGATGGAGCTGATGCCGCCGGCGGCCTTGATGCGCACGTTGGGGCCCACGTGGCGGGCGAACAGGGCCACGTCGTCGAAGGTCGCGCCGCCCTTGGAAAAGCCGGTGGAGGTCTTGATGAAGTCCGCGCCGGCCTCGGTGACCAGCTTGCACATGGTGACCTTCTCCTCGTCGGTCAGCAGGCAGGTCTCGATGATGACCTTCAGCACCAGAGGGCCGCAGGCGGCCTTCAGGGCCTTGATCTCGTTGAGCACATAATCGGTGTTTCCGGCCTTGAGCATGCCGATGTTGATGACCATGTCGATCTCCCGGGCCCCGTTGGCGATGGCCTCCTTCGCCTCAAAGACCTTGGAAGCGGTGGTGGTGTTGCCGTTGGGGAAGCCGATGACGGTGCAGATGGCCAGCTTGCCCTGCACGTAGTCCGCCGCCTGCTTCACATAGCAGGGGGGGATGCATACCGACGCGGTCCTGTAGGCCATGGCGTCGTCGCAGAGGGCCTTGATCTCCTCCCAGGTGGCCGTCTGGGCCAGCAGGGTGTGGTCTACCATGGAACAGAGCTTTTCTGTGGTCATGTCAAATTCCTCCATGTCTGTTGATTGGTGGGTTCATTGTACCTTTTTCAATGCGTTTTGTCAATGTGGCGGCGCTTTGCAGAGGCGCGTTCGCTTTCGCTTTGGTCTGAAGACGCTTTGTCGCGTCGTTGATAAATACTGATTTGTCGAGGAGACGTGACTTCCCAAAGCCTTCCCCAGGCAGCGAAGCTGCCGGTTCAGGGGAAGGTGGCGCGGCGCAAAGCGCCGTGACGGATGAGGTCGTTCTCCTGGAAGGAAGCGCGTATACCACCGTTACCGCGGGGTGGACTGACCTCATCCGACCCGGCCTTGCGGCCGGCCCACCTTCCGCGGGCCTACCGGCCCCATCGACAGGGGTCTGCCGACCCGTTCTCGCTGAAAACTCTCCACCGGAGAGTTTTCCGGGCGCTCGAACCACTGAAAACAGTCCACTGGACTGTTTTCCGGGCGCTCGATGCCCCTGAAGGGGAAGGCTTTGGGATGCGCTGCTGTTTCCCTAACCCC
>JAFRJF010000243.1 GCA_017432405.1 Clostridia bacterium
ACCGACGTGGAGCCCGTCACGAATATGGAGAAGTCCCTCTTCACCGTGGACGAGCTGACAGGCATCATCCAGGCCTGCGCCCGGATGCGCCCCTAGGGCATCACGGATCTGGAGATCAAGAGCTTCATGAAGAAGTTCATGGACAAAAAGTTCGCCTCCAAGTGCGACCGGACCCTGGTGCTGAAGGGCTGCGAGATGCTGGGCATGGACGTAAAGGACGTGGCCGCCATCTGCATCGACGGCATGCGCGAGCACGCGGAAGAGATCGGGCTGCTGGGCACGGAGGCGTGAGCAAAGGACATATGGCGGGCAGTGCCCGCCATTTCCTTTAAAATCCTGAAAAATTGGAGGCGACGAAAAAATAATCGTCCGAACCGGTTGACAGCCGCCCGGATTTCTGTTATAATACATTTCGCTGGTTTGGTTCAGGAGAGATGGCCGAGTGGTTTAAGGCGCTGGTCTTGAAAACCAGTGATGCCGAAAGGCACCGGGGGTTCGAATCCCTCTCTCTCCGCCAATTTCATAGCCGTGGAGAAGTACCCAAGAGGCCGAAGGGGCTCCCCTGCTAAGGGAGTAGGGTGGGATAACTGCCGCGAGGGTTCAAATCCCTCCTTCTCCGCCAAACAGAGCCAGATAAGCGCGTTTTATCTGGCTCTGTTCTTTATTCTGTGATTGCGAAGGCACAGATTTGAACATGGTGAAGCATTATTTTTAACATATCATGTAAAAAAACGCAAGCCTTCTTTCACTTAAAACTGCCCTACTGTGTAATGGGTATGGTATGGTGGAAACCACCTTCTGTCACTTCGCGTTTAAAAGTATCGTATCATTTGCACAAGTGTTTCGCCATTGCTGTCCACCCGGCTGTTAAATGCCCGGAATCCATTCTCCTCATAAAAGCGAATAAGTCCCAGGCTTTAATAGCCCACCAGCACAGGCTTCCCTCTGTAACTGGCGAAAACAAGGTGGGTTTTCGCCAATCCCTGCCTCGAGAAGACCAAAGCCTTGTTATGAAGAAAATCTTCGATGTCATTGTTTCTCGGACAAGAATAGCTGGAGAGGATAGCATTAAGGCCATCCTCTCCCAGGGATTCCAGTAAACTGTCAATCGTTATGATCCTGAACCCCATCATGGTACTCTACCCCAAACATTTTGCGTATGGTATCTTCATCCTCGACAATATCAACGGATCGGGAGTATGTGACTTCCTTCGCAGGTGTATCTTTTGACCTTTCGAGCGCATCGACCAATCGCTGTATACTGCGCTTATCCTTCACCAATATATTCTGGTAGACGCTACTCGTAGCCATAAAATCACCTCTCTTCCCCGTTATTATAGGATGGTTCGCTCGGAGATGTCAATACTCGCTTGCCATAATTCCAAAAATGTTAAACTGCGAGAAAGAAAACACTTATGTCAGAATGGACGAGCGATAAACAGCACTTATCACCGCTTCCTCAGCGTAAACGTGAACTCCGACCCCACCCCCACCTCGCTCTTGACGGCGATGTCGCCGCCCATCAGCTGGGTCAGGAGCTTGGCGATGGACAGGCCCAGGCCGGTGCCCTCGGTGCCCATGCGGGACTTGTCCACCTTGTAGAAGCGCTCGAAGATCAGCGGCAGGTCCTTGGGCTCGATGCCGCAACCGGTGTCCCGGACGCCGACGAGGACCTCTTCCCCGCCGTCCCGCGCGAATACCGTCACGCTGCCGCCCCGGGGCGTAAAGCTCAGGGCGTTGTCGATCAGTATCACCAGCACCTGGGTGATCCTGTCCTCGTTGCCCAGGCAGGCCAGCTTCGTGCCGTCCGTCGACACCGAAAGCTCGACCCCGGCCTCCTCGGCGATGGGCTTCATGCCGCGGACCGCGGCCTCCAGTATGCCGGGCAGCTCCAGCGGCTCCAGCTCCACCTGGACCCGCCCGTCCTGCAGGCGGGACATGTCCAGCATCTCGCCCACCAGCTTTTCCAGGCGCATGGTCTCCTTCCAGATGATGCGATAGCACTCCAGGCGCTCCTCCTCGGTGTCGTAGCAGCCGTCGATCAACGGCTCCACCATGCCCCGGATGCCGGTCAGCGGCGTGCGCAGCTCGTGGGAGACGTTGGCCACGTAGTCCCGGCGCAGCTGCTCCACCCGCTGGGCTTCCGAGACGTCGCGCATCAGGCAGACCACGCCTGTGATTGCGCCGACGTCGTCCCGGCGGGCGGTGACGGTGACCTGTATCACGCGGTGGGAAGGATTTTCCCATTCCATGGTTTCGGCCTCGCCGGTGTTCATGCAGCGCCTGAGCATCGCCACCAGGGGATCAAACCGGGGCGCGCCGTCCAGCAGCCGCGAAGCGTCGTCCAGCTCGGCCAGCTCCAGAAACGCGGTGTTCGCGTGGTTGATGTGCCAACGGTTGTCAACGGAAAACAGGCCTTCGCTCATGCCGGAGATGATCATGCCCAGGCGATCGCGCTCCCTGCGCAGGTTGCCGATGACCTCCAGAAGCCTTCCGGACATGCTGTTCAGCGCGTGCCCAAGCTCGCCGATCTCGTCGGCGGGAAGCTGGGTTATCTTTTCGGCGTACACGCCGTTTTCCATGCGCCGGGCCGCGAGGGTGATGCGCTTGATGGGGCTGACCAGCATCTTCGACAGCTGCATCGCCAGGATCACCGAGAGCAGCAGGGATATGCTCACCACGAACACCAGCATGTAGCCCACCATCCTGGACAGACTGCTCAGCTCCGTCACCGGCTGGGCCAGTATCACGCCGCTGCGCACCACGCCTTCCTCATCCAGTATCGGCGCGCCGGCGAATATGATCTTCTCATTGACAAACGCAAAATGGCGCATGGCGGAGACCTTCTCTCCGGCCAGCACCCGCGACACAAATTCCCGGTCGATGGTGTCCTTGACGTCCACCCACTGGACGTTGCTCTCGTTCTCCTCCTCTTCACGCGCCTTCCTGGGATTTGGGGCGTCCATATCGTCCAGGCGCTTGTGGGGCTTGATGACGTCGTCCTTCGGCGCTTCTTCCTCAGGCCCGGGGCGATACCAGCTCATGCGGATCGCTTCGGTATCCGCGTCCAAAAAGTAGACCTGAGCGTCCGTGAGATAGGCATAGGTGCGCACCGTGCGCCAGCTGGGCACATATTCCCCCTCCGGCATCTGTCGGCTGCTCTCGGCGATGCGCTCGGCCTTCTCCAGCAGGTCCCTCATCCGCGTTTCCTTCATGTACTGGGCGGTCAGCACGTAGCTGAGCAGGCTGGCCAGCACGATGATGACGACGCAGAGCAACAGGTGACTGATTAGCATCTTCGTGCCAATGCTGAGGGGACGCTCATATCTTCCCTTTGCCATGATTTAATTCTGTTTACCGTCGAGCACTTCAAAGCGATATCCGATGCCCCAAACGGTCCGGATGTCCCAATCGTTGTCGGGATTGCAGAGCTTGGCCCGTATGCGCTTGATGTGGCTGTCCACCGCCCGGGTATCCCCCAGGAAGTCGTAGCCCCATATGCTCTGCAGCAGGTGCTCCCGGCTGAACACCATGCCCGGATTGCTGGCCAGTGTCCAGAGGATCTCGGTCTCCTTGGGGGTGCAGGGCACCTGCTTGCCGTTCAGCTTGACGGTGAAGGCGTTCATGTCGATATCCAGGTTGCCAACCACCAGGTGGGCCGACTTGTCCTCCGGGTTCAGCTCGTGCATGCGGCGCAGCACCGCCTTCACCCGCGCCAGCACCTCCCTGGGGCTGAAGGGCTTGGTGATGTAGTCGTCCGCGCCCATCTCAAGGCCCAGCAGCTTGTCGAATTCCTCGCCCTTCGCGGTGAGCATGATGATGGGAATGTTGGTCTCCTTGCGAATCTCCCGGCACAGCATCAGGCCGTCCATGCCGGGCATCATGATGTCCAGTATGATGATGTCCGGCCGCATCCGCCTGACCTGCTCCAGGGCCTGTAGGCCGTCGTAGGCGGATATCATCTGATAACCCTCGCGACGGAAATAGGCGTTCAACGACTGATGGACGTTTGTATCATCATCGGCAACCAATATCTTATAGCCGCTGCGAATCTCTTCCATATCCAAACCTCCTTCGGCATCATTGTGAATTTACCAAAAACATTTGTCAAAACTGTGTCCAATCAGTCGACTGGATAGGAAATATAGGGTTATATCCCGTTGAACGTATGCATATCATATTTTTATCAACAATGGCCTCCCCTTTTGATTATAGCACAGTGCCCGCAAAACGGCAATGCACCCGCGCCGACAAAAATTGCCGCGGAAGCAACTCGCGCCGCCAGTCAATAATAGGCGTGCCGGAACGCGATGAAAACGGAGGCGACACACATGCGCAAGCTGCGTTCCCTGACGGGGATGAGCGTGATCTGCGGCAGCCACAGGATCGGCCGGGTCTTGCAGGCTGAGCTGACCGGGGATCTTCGGCAGCTGTCGGGCATATGGGTCGGCGCCGGGCTGCTGGGCACGCGGTTCATACCGTCGGAAAGCCTTGAAATGCTTGGCGAGGTGGCGGTCATGGCCGAGGAGAGCGGCAGGCGCAGGCCCATGCGGTCGAGGCCATTGCTGAAGCGGGCCGTGTCCACCGACGGGCGCAGGATGGGGGCCATCACCGGGGCGGAAATCGACGAGCTGAGCTTTGCCGTCCGCGCCCTGGAGCTCTCCGCCGGCCTCTGGGAGGACCTGGCCCACCAGCGGCAGCGCGTCACGCGCTACACCGTGAATCCGGACAACGGCGAGGTCGTGATCGATCTCCAGGAAGCAACGAGGGAGGAGGGAGCGCATGAAGGGTGGATTGATGAAGGGCCTGATCACCGGCATGCTGATCGGCGGATCGGCGGCGACGGTGTTCGGCATCATGAACTGGCAGACGGAAAAGCGATGGAACCAGAAGGCCCGCCAGACGGGCAGCTGGATCTCTGACAAGGCGGACGACCTCGCGCGAAAGCTGTAGTCGGACGACATTGAGCATTGGGGGGAATTGCCATGCAGCTGAAGCTTGAGCCGCCTGACCGGCGGCAGCTGCTCACCGGCGGCGGCGTCCTGGCGATCGCGGGGCTTGGCTTCGCGTTTCGCGGGCTGCTTGTGCAGGTGGGCGCATTGGCGCTGGGCGCGGCCCTGCTGTGCTTCACGGTGGTACCCCTCGCCCGCTTCTATGAGAAAAAGCTCTCCCGCCCCGCGGCGGCGCTGGCGGCGCTGCTGTCCGTCGGCGCGGCGGCGGGCGGGGTGCTGTGGCTGCTGCTGCCCCCGGTGGTCCGGCAGCTGACGGAACTGCTCGGGGCGCTGCCGGACGCCATCGCCCGCGTATCCGACTGGATGGGCGGCCTGCAAAGCCGGCTCCAGGCGCGCATGCCCGCCCTCGCCCTGCCCGAGCTGGACACCTCCGGCCTGCTCGGTCCGCTCTCGGGGCTGGCCGGAAGCACCCTGACCCTGGCCGTCAACCTGGCGGACGGCATCGGCCAGGCCGCGATGGCCGCGGTGCTGGCCTTTTTCTTCCTGTGCGACCGGGATCGGCTTCTGCTGCGCCTGGAGCTGCTGCTGCCCCGGGCGGGACGCCCCACCGCCGTGCGCATGGGAAACGCCGTCTGCCGGGAGCTGCGGCTGTACCTGCAGGGCCAGCTGCTGGTGGCCGGGGCGGTGTCGCTGCTGTCCGTGGTGGCGCTGAGCCTCGTGGGCCTGGAGAACGCGCTGGCGCTGGGGCTGATCATCGGCATACTCAACATGATCCCCTACTTCGGTCCCTATATCGGCGGCGCGCCGGCGGTGTTCATCGCGCTGTCAGACGGCTGGCAGCGCGCTGCGCTGACGCTTTTGGCGCTGATCGTCGTCCAGCAGCTGGACGGGTCGTGGATCTCCCCCCGCATCATGGGCAGCCTCACGGGCTTTTCCCCGGCGACGGTGCTGGTGGGCATCTTTGCCGGTGCGCGGCTGGGCGGCGTCGTCGGCATGCTCCTGGCGCTGCCCGTGATGATGGCCCTTCGAACGGTATTTAGAATTTTTGTTCAAAAATATGAAAACATTTGATCTTTTCGGCATTATGTGTTATAATGGATTTGAGTGTGAATTGTCGCGCTCGAAAGGCGGTGCACTATGAACAGCAGAATGGATGAAACCAGGCACTTTCGCATTCCCGCGGACGCGCCGGAATCGGCGGCTGAGATCATCGAGGTGGTCTATCAGGCGCTGAAGGCCAAGGGCCACGATCCGATCATGCAGATGGTGGGCTATATCATCTCCGGTGACCCCACCTACATAACCAGCTACAACAACGCCCGTTCCCTGATCCGCAGGCTGGAGAGGGACGAGCTGTTGGAGGAGTTTGTGCGCTTCTATATCAATGAGCATGACAAGGATTGATCATCCGTAGCTGACAGCATCGCATCCGGACGTCGACAGGGCTGGGAATACGCTTATTTCCAGCCCTGTGATGTGCTCCCGGGCCATGAGAACAGGAAAGGAAACAACCAAACCATGCAAACGCGCGCGCTGGGGCGCAGCGCCTTGACGGTCTCCCGGCTGTGCTATGGCACGCTGACCATGTCGCCGCTGCAATGCAACCTGTCGCCCCGGGAGGGCGCCGACCTCCTGGTCTACGCCTACGAACGGGGCGTGCGCTTCCTCGACACCGCCGACCTCTACGGCACCTATCCCCACATCCGCCTGGCGCTGAAGGACGCGCCGGACTACGTGATCAGCACCAAGGCCTACTGCTACGACCGCCAGACGGCCCAGGCCGCGCTGGAGCGGGCCTTCGAAGGGGTGGGCCGGGATTACATCGACCTGTTCATGCTCCACGAGCAGGAATCGCTGTACACGCTGCGGGGCCACGAGGAGGCCCTCGTCTACCTGGCGGAGCAGCGCGACAGGGGCCACATCGGCGCCGTGGGCGTCAGCACCCACTTCTGCGCCTGCGTCAGGGCCGCGCCGCGCTTTGACATGATCGACGTCATCCACCCGCTGATCAACGTCGGGGGCATCGGCATACAGGACGGCGCCCGCCAGGACATGGAGGCCGCCATCGCCGCGGCCCGCGACCGGGGCATCGGCATATTCGCCATGAAGCCGCTGGGCGGCGGGCACCTGATCCAGAACAGTGGCGAAGCCCTGAAATACGCGGTGGAGAGCCCGCTGCTGGACGCCGTGGCCCTGGGCATGCAGAGCCGGCAGGAGATCGACGCCAACGTGGCCTTCTTCGACGGCGAAGAGGATGTCTCCGATCGGCTGGAGGCCCTGCGCCACAGGCGGCGGCGCATGATGGTGCACGACTGGTGCGAGGGCTGCGGGCGCTGCGCCGCCCGGTGCCGGCAACACGCCATCCAGGTCGTCGACGGGCGTGCCGTCGTAGACCAGGAAAAGTGCGTGTTCTGCGGCTACTGCGCCAGGGAATGCCCCCAGTTCTGTATAAAGGTGGTGTGAAGCCATGCGGGTGATCTGCCTGGACATCGGCGACAAGCGCACGGGCGTGGCCGTCACGGACCCATTGAACCTGACGGCCCAGGCGGTGGAGACCATCTGGACCAAGGGCTTTGAGAGGGATGCCGACCGCGTCCTGGAATTGTGCCGTCAATACGAAACCGACCGTGTTCTGTGCGGTTTGCCCCTGAACATGGACGGCAGCGCGGGCGTCCAGGCCCAGCACGCCCGGGCCTTCGCCCAGTACCTGGCGGACAAGGGCCTTCAGATCCGCTTCCAGGACGAGCGCCTGACCACCAAACAGGCCCGAGGCGTATTGCTGGAGGCCGACGTGCGCCGATCGAAGCGCAAGGCCTATATCGACCAGCTGGCCGCCACCTACATCCTGCAGAGCTTCATGGACGCCGGCGGCTGGCGCGAGGAGGAACCCACGAGAATCTATTTAAGAGGGGTATGGCATATGAGCGAAAACATGAACCATGATCTGGATATGGAACAGGAAAACGTCGTCGAGCTGGTGGACGAGGACGGCAACGCCGTGCGCTTCGAGCACCTGATGACCCTGGAGCACGAGGGCAAGTCCTACATCTGCCTGGTGCCGCTGGACCCGATGGAGGATGTCAGCGAGGACGAGCTGGTGATCCTGCGCATCGAGACCGACGACGAGGGCAACGACGTCTACGCCACCGTGGACGACGAGGCCGAGCTGGATGCGGTGTTCGAGAAGTACCTGGAGATCGCCGAGGCGGACGAAGGGGAATAGTCCCTATTGAACACCCCCTGTGAATTGCGAAGTATCGCAATTCACAGGGGGTGTTTATTATTATAATTGTGAGCGGCGTCTGTAAGCCGAGTTCTGTATTGGACGATCATCTGTCTGGGCCTGCAGTTGCCAGCAGGCTCAAGCGATTACCCGGAAGCGCGACGGGCCGCCGCCGGTCGGAACCCCGAGGGATTGCCGCCCATGCTTCCCTATCAATCTTGCACCAGGTGGGGTTTACAGCGCGGGCCAGTCGCCAGGCCGCGGGTGAGCTCTTACCTCGCCTTTCCATCCTTGCGTCCCCCGAAGGGGCGGACCTGCCAGGGGCAAGCCCGTTTTTACGCGGTATATCTCTGTTGCACTTTCCTTGAAGTCGCCTCCACCGGCAGTTAACCGGCACCCTGCCCTACGGTGCTCGGACTTTCCTCATGCGCCGAGGCGCATGCGATCGTCTGGCGCCCTCACAATTATGGTCGCATTGTTGGCGGCAATGGCGGCGTGAACGCCGCCGCTACCGCGAATTCGACGGTCTCAGGGGCTTTATTCCCCGGTATCGTAGAGTATGCGGCCGCAGTTGTCGCACTCCACGATCCTGTCGCCGCTGCGGATGTCCAGCAGCGTTGCGCTGGGCAGCGACATGAAGCAGCCGCTGCACTGGTTGTTGATGAGCTTCGCCATCGGCGGCGTGCAGTGCTGCTTGATGCTGCGGTACTTGGCCAGCAGCTTCGGGTCCACCTTCCTGGCCTCCTGCTCCGTCTTCGAGCGCATCGTCTGCAGCTTGGCGGTGTCCTCCTTGAATTCCTTGTCGTAGGCCACCTTCAGCTGGTCGAACTCCAGCTTGGTCTTGGCCGCGCGCACGCGGATTTCCTTCTGCTGGCGGTCCTTGGTGTCCGCGTCCTTGCGCATCTTGGAGAGCTCCTGCTCGTAGCGGGAAAGGGTATCCAGCAGCTTGCGCACCGCCTCGGACTGCTTCTGCACGTCCTCGGGGGTCGTGGGCGGATTGTTCTCCAGCTCCTCGGAGAGCGACGAGAGCACCTTCTCCAACCGTTCGGCCTCGTCCTGCACGGCCTCGAGCCTGTCCTGCATGACGGCCACGTCGTTTTCCAGCTTCTTCATGTTCGCCTGCTGATCCCGCAGGAAATCGCGCTGCTTCAGCAGCTTCTGGCGGTTGGCCGACTGGCGCATCTTCGCCTCGAAGCCGTCCGCCTCCATATCCACCTGCATGAATTGCCACAGGGTATCCAACTGCATACCAATTCCCTCCATTTGTCAGAAAAACACTTCAGATTCGCTCTGTAGGATGCATATATCATATTGTACCGCATCGGCGGCGTTTTGTAAACCTCTGCAAAGTAATGAAATTGCGGGATATTCTGTTGCGGCGTGTCCCGCCTCGACGACGCAGAGCCCGTTGTCCGCCGCGTCCAGCCCCTTGTGATAGGCCATCTCTCCGGTCAGGTAGGCGTCTGCGCCGGCTTCCATCGCCTGGGACGCGAAATCCTCGCCCGCGCCGCCCAGCACCGCCACGCGCCGTATCCTCCGCGCCGCGTCGCCGTAGCAGCGCACCGGTCCGCGCAGCGCGGCACGTGCTTCCTCACAAAACATACCGAAGTCGGTCTCTTTGATCTCGCCCAGGCGCATGCCGTTCTCCAGCGCGGTCACGTTTTCGAGCCCCAGGGCCGCCGCCAGGGCGTCGTTGACCCCGGGCGAGGCGTTGTCAAAGTTGGTGTGGGCGGCGATCATGGCGATTTCCGCGCGCACCAGCGCGCACAGCAGGCGCCCCTCGGCGTCGGTCTCCCGCAGGTTCTTGCGGCCCCGGAACAGTATGGGATGGTGGGTCACGATCAGCTGGCAGCCCCTGCGCCGGGCCTCTTCGACCACGTCCGGCCGCAGGTCCAGGGCGCACAGCACCCGTTCCACCGGGCTCTCGGGCCTTCCGGCCAGCAGGCCCACGTTGTCCCATTCCTCCGCCAGCTCAAAGGGCGCGATGCCGTTGACCAGTTCAAGCACCTGCGCTACCGTTGCAGACATGCCCAGACCTCCTCCCAAATCGCGAGCTCCCGCTCCAGCGGCGCCCGCTGTGAATCGTCCTCTGAGGCCAGCGCCCCGGCCAGCGCCTTCCGCGCCACCCTCAGCCGAAAGGCGGCATAGGGCTCGAGCGCCCTGGGCATGCGCGCCAGCAGCACCGGCCCGACGGTCAGCTGTTTCAGACTGTAGTCGGCTTTTGCCGGCTCCGCCTGTATGACGACGTAGCACCTGCGCCCGTCCTGAACCACCTGCTCGTCGGTGACGGCGTAGTCCAGGTCGCACAGCGCCCGGCGAAGCTGGGGCGCGGCCACGTTGGGCTGGAGCACCAGCCGGGCGTCGCCCAGCTTCTCCCGACCGTTTTCCAGGATTTGCGCGATGGTGGCCCCGCCCATGCCCGCGATGACGATGGCGTCGGGCGTGCCCTCCAGCGCCGCCAGGCCGTCCCCCACCGCAAACCGAACCCGGTCTGTCAAATCCAGATTGTCCATCAGCGACCGGGCCTTGTCGAGGGAGGGCCCGGAGATATCCGTCAGCTGGACGGCCTTGCACTGCCCGGTTTGGAGCAAAAACGCGCCGAGCCTGCCGTGGTCGCAGCCGATGTCGGCGCAGCATTCGCATGGGCCGACCATTCGGGCGATCATCGACAGGCGCGGATCGAGTGCGATTTCTCCTCTGCGGCCCATCAGTCGATGGAATCCTTCAGCTTCCGGGAGCGGCTGGGATGGCGCAGCTTGCGCAGGGCCTTCGCCTCGATCTGGCGAATGCGCTCGCGGGTGACCTTGAATTCCTTGCCCACCTCTTCCAGCGTCCGGGCCCTGCCGTCCTCCAGGCCGAAGCGCAGCTTCAGCACCATTTCCTCCCTGGGGGTCAGCGTGGACAGCACGCTCATCAGCTGCTCCTTGAGCATCGTGAAGGCGGCGGCCTCCGCGGGGGCCGGGGCGTCGTCGTCGGGGATGAAGTCGCCCAGGTGGCTGTCCTCCTCCTCGCCGATGGGGGTCTCCAGCGACACGGGCTCCTGGGCGATCTTGATGATCTCCCGCACCTTGTCCTCGGGAATGCCCATCTCGGCGGCGATCTCCTCGGGCAGCGGCTCGCGGCCGTATTCCTGCAGCAGCTGGCGGGAGACTCGGATCAGCTTGTTGATGGTCTCGACCATGTGCACCGGGATGCGGATCGTGCGGGCCTGGTCCGCGATGGCGCGGGTGATGGCCTGGCGAATCCACCAGGTGGCGTAGGTGGAAAACTTGTAGCCCTTTCGGTAGTCGAACTTCTCCACGGCCTTGATCAGGCCCAGGTTGCCCTCCTGGATCAGGTCCAGGAACAGCATGCCGCGGCCCACGTAGCGCTTGGCGATGGAAACCACAAGGCGCAGGTTGGATTCGCAGAGGCGGTGCTTGGCTTCCTCGTCGCCCTCCTCCATGCGCTTGGCCAGCTCGATCTCCTCGTCCGCCGTCAGCAGCGGCACCTTGCCGATCTCCTTCAGGTACATGCGCACCGGATCGTCGATGGAAATGCCCTCGGGCACGGAGATGTCGATCTCCTCCTCCTCGGTCTCGGCGATCAGCTCGGCCTCTGGAATGGCGTCTTCCTTGATAACCTCTATGTTCAGGCCGGACAGCGTGTCCAGTATGCGATCAAACTGCTCGGGGCTGAGCTCCACGTCCCCCAGCATCTCGACGATTTCCTTATAGGTCAGTACACCCTTCGACTTTCCGGTCTCAATCAGCTCGCGCACCCGCGCGGCCATTACTTCCTGATTTTCAGTCGTCTTACTCAATCCGGGCCACTCCTTTCGACCGGTCAATCCTCGTTATCCCTCATGGACGCCATTATTCGACGGTACATCTCGGCCTTCTGTTCCTCAGACGCCGAGTTGATCTGTTGTTTGATCTGCTCTGACCGCTGGCTGTCCCTGTCTTTCTGTATCGTGCGCAAGCACTCCTCCGCCTCCTCCAGGGCCTTTTCACGCGCCTCGGGAAGGGGGGTATAATTCATAGCCTGCATGATTTTCTGCCGCGTGGCCTCGTCCCCGACGGCCTCCACATAGGCGCCGGCGGGCTTGCCCTCGAGCAGCCATCCCGCCAGGGCGCGGTGGGTCTCATCGGTAAAATCCCCGGGCTTCAGAAGCTCCGCGGGGATCAGGCCCGCGGCGAGCATCGAAATCAGCGCCCGCTCCGCCTTCTCCACGCCCGTGGCCGCATGTTCCGCAGGGGGCCGCCGCCGCGCCGGCGGCTGGGCAGGCGCCTGGGCGGTCGCGCCGATCTGCCTGAGCAAAATCTCCCGGTCATACCCCGTCTCGTTCACCAGCCTGCGCAGGTGGTTTTCCATGTCGATGGGGCTCTTTACGTTTTTCAGGATCGCGCAGCAGCGCAGCGCGTACTGGGTCATGCCCTCCTGCTCGGCGAGGTTCAGTCCATCCCTTGACCGGATCATACGATAGCGCGTCGAATCGTGCCGGGGCAGCGCCTCGAAGCCGCTGAGCCCGTTGGCCTTTATAAAATCGTCCGGGTCCATGCCGGCGGGATAGTCGATCACCCGCGCCGGTATGTCCTGATGGTCCAGGATATCCAGGGCGCGCAGCGCGGCCTTCTGGCCGGCGGCGTCGCCGTCGTAGCTGATCCACACCTCCGGCGCGTAGCGCTTCATCAGCCGCGCCTGCTCCTCGGTCAGCGCCGTGCCAAGCGTGGCCACCACGCCCTGCACGCCGTATTTGCGGAGGGAGACGGTATCCATGTACCCCTCCACCAGCACCAGGTGGTCCACCGAGCGCTCCTTCTTGACGAAGTTCAGCCCATAGAGCCCCAGGCGCTTGTTGAAGATCGGCGTCTCGGCCGTATTGAGGTATTTGGGCTGGGCGTCGCCCATGGCGCGACCGCCAAATCCCAGCACGCGGCCCTGGGCGTTGATGATGGGAAACATCACCCGCCCCCGGAACATGTCGAAGCAGCGGTTGTCCCGCCGCACCGCAAGCCCCGCCTTTTCCAGCAGCGCCGCCTCGAAGCCCTTGGCTTCCAGATGACTTAAAAGGCCGTCCCAGCCCTTGGGAGAGGCTCCCAGGCCGAAGCGGCGGATGTCCGAATCGTTTAATCCACGGCCGTAGAGGTAGTTCAGCGCCGCAGCGCCCTCCTCCGTCCACAGCAGGTCGTGGTAATATCGGGCTGCCGCCCGGTTGGCCTCGTACATGCGCTCGCGCTCGTCGCGGTTCGCGGGGGCCTCGCCGGGCTGTGAGCTTCGCTCGGGAAGCTCCATGTGGGCGCGGTCCGCCAACAGGCGCACCGCATCCATGAAATCCATCCGCTCCATATCCATGACGAAATTGATCACCGTGCCGCCCTTGTGGCAGCCGAAGCAGTAGTACAGCTGTGCTTCGCTGTCCACGCTGAACGACGGCGTCTTTTCGTTGTGGAACGGACAGCATCCCCAAAACCTGCGGCCCTTTTGCTTGAGGGGGACGTACTCGGAAACCACTTCCTCCAGGCTGACGCGGGACCTCAGTTCCTCCAGCCAGGCATCCGACAACCTTCCGCTCATAACACGCCCCTCAGGATGATGATACAATATTGGCCAAGCGCTTTTGAAGATGACAGTAGATATTAATTCGCCGGCAAATCCGGTTTTCCTGCCTGTGCTGCCGATATTAATATATACAACATCTGTACGAAAAAACCCTTTTTTTCATGTATTTTTAATATACAGCCATTTTTTGTTTTTCAGCAACCGCACCTCCTTCCCCGCCCCGCATAGTATACAGCGAAAGCGCCTGATATCGCCCATCGGACAACGGCACGGCACTTTCGCTTTATTTTTTGATCTGATGCTCGGAGGTTATCGCATGGGAATCATTGTTTCCAAATTTGGCGGCAGCTCCACCGCCAGCGCAAGTCGCCTGAAGCGCATCGAGCAGCTCGTGCGCGCCTCGCCGGCCCGCCGCTGCGTGGTGCTCTCCGCGCCGGGGATCGACGGGGACCATCCTCAGAAGGTGACGGCGATGCTGGAGCGCTGCTGGGATCTGCGCAAATGCCCCGCCGCCTGCGAAAAGGCGGTCTCGGCGGTGGTCCGTCGCTTTGGCGACATCTGCCGGGGGCTGGATATTCCCGACATGGCGGGCCCGGTGCGCCGGACGGTCGACCGGGCGCTGTCCGTCTCACTGCCCCACACGCTCAGCCGGGGTGAATACCTGTGCGCGCTGGTGTTCTCCCGCTACACAGGCCTTCCCATGGCGGACGCCGCCGACCTCATCGCCTTCGGAAGCGACGGCACGCTGGATGAGGAAGCCACGCGGCAAAACATCCGGCGCCTGGATAGCTTCGACGCGCCGGTGATCGTACCGGGCTTTTACGGCGCCGACCCTGCGGGCCGCATCCGCATACTGCCCCGGAACGGCTCGGACATCAGCGGGACCCTGGTCGCCGCGGGACTGGACGCGGACCTGTATGAAAACTGGAGCGACGTGCCCGGCCTGATGACCGCCGACCCCGCCGTCGTGCCGGACGCCAGGCTGATCCCCCACATCGGCTACCGCCAGATGCGGGCGCTGTCCCGGGCCGGGGCGCGGGTGCTCCACCCCGACTGCCTGGACCCGGTGGCCATGGCCGGCATCCCCACCCGCCTGCGGGACACCGCCCACCCGGACAGCTTCGGCACGCTGATCGACGAGCGCTGCGAGCGCACGGTTCCCTGCGTGGCGGGCCAGCCGGACGCCTATCTCCCCGACAGACGCCCCGCGGCGAAGGTCACGGTGTTCGGCGTGCCGCAGGAGAAGGCCCTGGACGCCGCAGCGCCGCTTGCGCCGCTGGGCAGCATCGCCAATCATGACCAAACCGTGGTCTATTTTGAACAAAGGCAGTACAAGGAAGCGCTGTGCCACCTGCACAGGGAACTGATTGAAAAGCGCTTGCACAAGTGATTTGTTCGATAAATACTGATTTGTCGCAGCGCGACAAATCAGTATTTGTACACGACTGCACCAAGCCCTCCTCCCGATGCCTACAGCGCCGCCTTCCGTTCCGCCGCTTCCTTCAGCATGTGCGCGCCGTGGGACAGGCTGCTCTCGCTGTCCTGGGCGCCGCCCACCAGGCGGGACATCTCCCGCACGCGGCCTGCCTCGTCCAGCAGGCGCACGTGGGTGTCGGTGCGATCCTCCCCGGCGACCTTCTCCACCAGGAAATGGGCGTCGCCCAGGGCCGCGATCTGGGGCAGGTGGGTGATGCTGAGCACCTGGCGCGTCTTTGCGATCAGGCACATCTTCTCCCCCACCACCTGGGCCATTCTGCCGGAGACGCCGGTGTCGATCTCGTCGAAGACCATGGCGTCCACGCCCTCGGAATCCACCGAGATGGCCTTCAGCGCCAGCATCACGCGGGAAATCTCGCCGCCCGAGGCGATGGACGCCAGCGGGCGCAGGGGCTCGCCGGGGTTCGGGGAGATCATGAACTCCACCCCGTCCATGCCGGCGGCGGTGGGCTTGGCCAGGGGCTCCACCCGCACCTCGAAGCGGGTCTTGCCCATGCCCAGGTCCTTCAGCTGCTCGCAGATGCGCTCCGACAGCCGCGTCGCGCTCTGGCGGCGGACGGCGGTCAGATCGGCGCAGGCCTCACGCAGGGCGCTGTCCGCCGCCTTGTAGCGCTTCTTCAGCTCGGTGATCGCGGCGTCGCTGCCCTTGATGCCGTTTAGCCGGTCGGCGGCCTTCGCGCCAAACTCGATCACCGCTTCCACCGTATCGCCGTACTTGCGCTCCAGCTTCCTGATGGCGTCCAGCCGCGCGGCCACCTTGTCCAGCAGGTCCGGCTCGAAGTCCAGGTCGTCCAGCAGGGCCTGCAATTCGTAGCCCACGTCCTGCGCGCCGTAGTACAGCTCCCGCAGGCGGCCTGCCAGCGCGGCGTAGCGCTCGTTCAGCGCGCCGATGCGGTCCATGGCGTCGGCGGCACGCAGCAGCGCCTCCTGGGCGCTGGGGGCTCTGCCATCCCCCTGGTAGACCAGGGTGGTGGCCCCCTCCACGCTCTGGCGGATCCTTTCGGCGTTCTCCAGCAGCCCCAGCTTCTTTTCCAGCTTCTGCTCCTCGCCGGGCTTCAGCTTGGCGGCGCTGATCTCCTGCACCTGGAAGGACAGCACGTCCACCAGGCGCTCCCGCTCGGAGACGTCGTTCATCAGCCGCTTCAATTCCGAGGCGACGTGGCTGCGCTCGGCGTACAGTCCGGCCACCCGTTCCAGACGGGCCCCGTGGGCCTCCCCTCCGAAGGCGTCCAGGAAATCCAGGTGCTTCGCCGGATTCATCAGGGTCTGGTGCTCGTGCTGGCCGTGGATGTCCATCAGCGTGGCGGTCAGCTGCTTGAGGGTGTTCAGGGGCACCACCACGTCGCCGACCCGGCAGATGTTCCGCCCGCTGCGGCTCAGCTCCCGGCGTATGGCAACCAGGCCGTCCTCGGCCTCGATGTCCAGGCCCTTCAAGACCGCCTGGGCCCGGGGATTCCCGGACACGTCGAAAAGCGCCTGCACCATGCCCCGCTCGGCCCCGGTGCGAATCATATCCCGGTCGGCGCGGCCGCCCAGGGCCAGGCTGATGCTGTCCACCACGATGGACTTGCCCGCGCCGGTCTCGCCCGTAAGCACATTGAATCCCTGCGCGAATTCGATGCGCAGCGATTCAATGAGGGCGATATTCTTGATCGTCAGCTCTACAAGCATGTGCCGCTCCGGTCAACCGTTCAGCATGGTATTGAACTTCGTCATCAGGGCCTCCGCCGCCTCGTTTGAGCGGGTGATGATCAGAAGCGTATTGTCGCCGGCGATGGTGCCCATCACCTCGCTCCACTTCATGGAGTCGATGGCCTCGCCCGCGGCGTTGGCGCTGGCCGTGATCGTATTGACCACGATCAGGTTGTTGACCGGCTCGATGTTGATGATGGAATCTGCCAGTATCCTGGCGAATCGGTCGTTCATGCCCTTCTCGGCCCGCTCCACGGTGGCATACTTATAGCCCCCGTGCTCGGACAGCACCTTCAGAAGCCTCAGCTCCTTGATGTCCCGTGAAACCGTGGCCTGGGTCACCTTGACGCCCCGCCGCATCAGCTCGTCCGCCAGGTCCTCCTGGGTCTCTATGTCCTTGTTCTCAATAATTTCCAATATCAGATTATGGCGCGCGCTCTTCATTCGTGTACAGCCTCCCGGTGATTGGATAGCGGAAACCCTTAGCGCTGCTGATCAATGCGTCCATTCGGACAGCTTGCTCCTGAGCAGACCGTAGTAATTCTTCTCGTTCAGGCGCACAAAGCGCGCCTGCCGCACGGATCGGCGTATGGTTATTTCCGGGTGCTCGCGATCCAGCATGATCGCCCGCCTGCCGTCCAGCACCGCCTGTGCGCCGCCACGGTCGTCCACCATGCGCACGGTGATGCGCTCGTCGGCGGAGACGACCACCGGCCGGGCGTTGAGCGTATGCGGACAGATGGGCGTCAGCACAAAGCACTCCAGGCCGGGCAGCACCACCGGGCCGCCGGCAGACAGCGAATAAGCGGTAGACCCCGTCGCGGTCGCGACGATCAGTCCATCGCCGGAAATGCAATCCACCATGGCGCCGTTTGCTTCATATTCGAGAGAAAGAATTCTTACGGAAGACGTGGCGCGGGTAATGACGATGTCGTTCAGGGCGAAGAACTTGCGATAGTCCCACCCCTCCACCATCATCGTCGTGCGCGTGTCAACGGTGTAATCCCCGGTCAGCAGCCTGTCAATGACGCCCTCATCCAGTTCGTCGGTCTCCAGCTCCGTCAGGAACCCCAGGCGACCCAGGTTGATGCCCACGATGGGCAGGTCGTTCTCAATTGCGTAATCCAGGCCGGAGAGGATCGTACCGTCGCCTCCCAGGATGATCAACAGCTGGCAGCGGTCAAATCGGTCCACCAGGCAATCGGTCAAGCCCATGATCGCGTTCAGGTCGGCATTCAAACATACCGCCACGCCCCTTCGGCGCAGCATGCCGATCAGCCTTTCAGCCACGCCCAGTCCCAGGCTTTTGGATGAATTCCAATAGATACCGATACAGCGAACGGACACCCGTAACCACTCCCTATTCATACAATATACCAAAGCGCGCCCGAGTTACAAGCCCTCTGAGGTGGATTTAAAAAAATTGTCATAAGCGCGGCTAATTGTAACATCAATAGAAATATCGCCCGCAAATTTAGCTGAATTGTTGGATTGCTTCAGATATAACAAGAATTCTATGTTACCTTCAGGGCCCCGTATCGGCGAGTAGTCCAGGCCTGCCACGCGCCAGCCAAGCGTCGGTATGAAGCCCGTGATCTCCCGGAGCACCTTCTCGTGCACCGCCCTGTCGCGCACGACGCCCTTCTCGCCCACCTCGTCCCTTTCGGCCTCGAACTGGGGCTTGACCAGCGCCACGAAGCCCTGGTTTTCATCATCCAGCACCCCCAGCGCCGCCGGGAGCACCGCCTTCAGGGAGATGAAGGAGACGTCCGTCGCCCCGAAGCTTGGGCGCGGATCGAAGGCCTCCGGAGAGAGGAACCTGGCGTTGGTGCGCTCCATGCACACCACCCGCCCGTCGCTGCGCAGCCGATAGTCCAACAGGTTGTAGCCCACGTCCACCGAATAGACCCGCTTCGCGCCGGCGCGGAGCATCACGTCGGTAAAGCCGCCGGTGGAGGCGCCCACGTCCACGCACACCGCCCCGGAGAGGTCGATGCCGAACACCTCCAGCGCCTTCTTCAGCTTGTGGGCGCCCCGGCTGACATAGGCGTCCAGCGCGCCCCGGACCCTGAGCGCCTCCCCGGGCTTGACAGGCTCGCTGGCGCGCAGTATCTTCCGGTCCCCGGCCATGACCCGGCCCTCCATGATCAGCGCTCGCGCCAAGGCGATGGATTCCAGCCCCAGTTCGCTGGCGAGGGCCTCGTCCGCCCTGCGCTTCTTCATCTGCCCGCCTCCCCGATCTGCTTCAGGCGCTGGCCAATGCGCCGGGCGATGGACAGCGCGTCCAGCCCGCATTCCACGGTCTGCTGGGCGACGGTGCCCTGGGCGATGAAGCGGTCCGGCACGCCCAGCGTCAAAACCGGCACCTCCATGCCCGCGGACGCCAGCGCGTCCAGCACGCCCTCGCCGAAGCCTCCGGCCAATACGTTTTCCTCGACCGTGACCACGAGTTTGACGCCCGACGCCTTTTCGCGCAGCATATCCAAATCCATCGGCGCGACGAAGCGGGCGTCCACCACCCCGGCGGAGACGCCCTTGCCCATCAGCTCGATGGCGGCCTGCATCGAAAGGGACACCATGCGCCCCACGGCGAAGATCATCACGTCGCCTCCGTCGCTGAGCAACTCCCACTGGCCGACGGAAAAGCGCCGCTGGCTCTGTATGCCCGGGCCCATGTCCTCGCAGGCCTTGGGATAGCGTATGGCCATCGGCCCGTCGTAGTCCTGGCTGATTTCCACCAGCTTCTTCAGATCCCGCACGTCCCTCGGCGCGGCGACCACCAGGCCCGGTATGCTGCGCAGGTAGCTCAGGTCGAACACGCCCTGGTGGGTCTCCCCGTCCTCGCCCACCAGTCCCGCCCGGTCGATCAGGAGCGTCACGGGCAGGGCGTTGCGGCACACGTCGACCAGGATCTGGTCGTAGGCGCGCTGCAGGAACGTGGAATAGATGGCCACATAAGGCTTCATGCCCTGGCTGGCCATGCCCGCCGCCATGGTGACGGCGTGCTCCTCGGCGATGCCCACGTCGAAGCAGCGGTCGGCATGGGACTGCTGGAAGATGTCCATGCCGGTGCCCATGGGCATGGCCGCCGTGACGGCGCAGATGCGGATGTCGTTGTCGGCCATGTCGGAAAGCTGTCGCGCCACCACCTTGCCCGAGGACACCTCCTCCCCCTCCCGCTTCCTGGAGCCGGACTCCAGGTAGAACGGCGCGACGCCGTGGAAGGTGACCGGATGGTCCTCGGCGGGCTGGTAGCCCCTGCCCTTCTGGGTGACCACGTGGATCAGCTGGGGCCTGTCATAGCCCCTGGCGCGGCGCAGCACCTTGATCAGCTGGCGCAGGTCGTGCCCGTCCACGGGGCCGATGTAGGCGAAGCCCAGCGCCGAGAAGAACTTGTCGTCCACGAAGAAGGTGCGAAGGTTGTTCCTGAATCTGCTGAGCGCGCGGTACAGCGGCGCGCCGAACCTGGGGTGCTTCTCCAGGCGGTCCCGGACCCCGTGCTTCACGGCGATATAGCCCTTGCTCTGGCGCATGCGGGTCAGGTAGCGGCTGAGCGCGCCCACGTTCGGGGCGATGGACATCTCGTTGTCGTTCAGCAGCACGATCATTCGGGTGTTGCTCTGGCCGGCGTCGTTCAGCGCCTCGTAGCACATGCCCCCGGTCAGGGCCCCGTCGCCCACCAGCGCCACGACGTCGTAGTCCCCGCGCATGATGTCCCGGGTCCGGGCCATGCCAAGAGCGGCGGATATGGCCGTGGAGGCATGGCCCGCCGTAAACGCGTCGTATTCGCTCTCATCCTGCTGGGGAAAGCCGCTGATGCCGCCCTTCTGGCGAAGGGTGTGAAAGGCCTCATAGCGCCCGGTCAGCAGCTTGTGGGCGTAGGACTGGTGCCCCACGTCCATCACAAGCTTGTCCCCGGGGGCGTCGAACACATAGTGCATCGCCACGGTCAGCTCCACCACCCCCAGGTTGGAGGCCAAGTGGCCGCCGTGCTCCGAGACCACGTTGACGATCTCCGAGCGCAGCTCCTCGCAGAGCTGCTTCAGCTGCTTGATGCTCAGCTTTTTCAGGTCCGTCGGTTCGTGTATCTGCTCTATCAGCATCGGTCGTACTCCAGTAAGTTACTTGGTGCGGTTCACCATGGCGTCCACCAGCTCGCGGAAGAAGGCCGCCCCCTCGCCGAAGCGCCCGAGGGCCCGCAGGGCCTCACCGTGCAGCTCCTCGACCCGCCGGCGGGCGCCCTCGACACCCCAGGCCGAGACGCAGGTCAGCTTGCCGCTCTCGGCGTCCTTGCCCAGGGTCTTGCCCACGTCCGCCTGGCTTCCGACGACGTCCAGCAGGTCGTCCGTGGCCTGGAACAGCAGCCCGAAGGCCCTGCCGTAGTCGGTGAGCGCCTTCACGTCGTCCTCCCCGGCCCCGCACAGCATCGCCGCGGCGCGAAGGGGGTAGATGAACATGCAGGCGGTCTTGCCGTACTGTATGTACTCCAGCGCGTGGGTATCGGCGATGCCGGAGCGCTCGCAGTGCAGGTCCATCGCCTGCCCACCGATCATCCCGGTGACGCCCGCGCCGGCGGCGATCTCGCGAATCGCCGAGAGGTATCGGGCCGCGCGCTCGGGGCGGGCGCAGGCGTGGTTCAGCATCGTCTCGAAGGCCCCGTTCAAAAGGCCGTCGCCCGCCAGTATCGCCTGGCCCACGCCGAACACCACGTGGTTGGTGGGCCGACCCCGGCGCAGCGTGTCGTCGTCCATGCCCGGCAGGTCGTCGTGGATCAGCGAATAGGGGTGGATCATCTCGACGGCGCAGGCGAAGTCCAGCGCGTCCTCCACGTCGCCCCCCAGCATCTCCACCGCCGCCAGCAGCATGCTCGGGCGCAGCCGCTTGCCCCCGGCCTCCAGGCTGTAGCGCATGGACCGGCTCAGCAGCCAGGGCATTTCTCCGATTTCAAAGCGGTCCTCCGCCACCACGGCGGGGATCTCGTTCAGCCGCCGGTTGACCCGGCTCGCGTAATCGTTCAGCGTCTTCATGGGGCCTCCTCGGTATCGATTTGAGCATCCAGCCCGGTCTCGCCCGCGTCCGTCAGCACGCGGATGCGCCTGTCGCCCTCGTCCAGCAGCGCGCAGAGGCTGTTCTTCAGCGCGACGGCCTTCTCATAGGCCTTGAAGGAATCCTCCAGGGACAGCTCCCCGGTCTCCAGCCCATGCACCAGGGCCTCCAGCTCCTGCATACCCTCTTCAAATGTGATCTTCTTTTTCATAGGGCTTCATCCTTTGCGTTTATGGCGGTGATATCGGCGGTCAGCTCGCCGTCGGAAAAGCATACGCGCAGCGGCCTGCTGCCATCGACGCCCGACGCTCGGGCCACGATGTGTTCGCCCTGCCTGACGACGGCGTAGCCCCGTTCCATCACGGAAGACGGGTCCAGCGCCCGCAGCGACGCGGCCAGGGCGTCGAGCCTGTGCCGGCTCCGCTCCAGCCGCACCGGCATCGCCGCGATCAGGCGGCGCTCAGCCTGGTCCAGCGCGCTTCG
>JAFRJF010000244.1 GCA_017432405.1 Clostridia bacterium
CATGAGCGTGGTCGGCGATCGCTTCTCCAGGAACGAGATCTTCGTGCCCGAGATGCTGGTGGCCGCCAAGGCCATGAAGAAGGGCGTCGACGTGTTGAAGCCCCACCTGGGCGACGGCGGCGTGGGCAGCATGGGCAAGATGATCATGGGCACAGTGGCGGGCGACCTGCACGACATCGGCAAGAACCTGGTCATCATGATGATCGAGTCCGCCGGCTTCGAGGTCATCGACCTGGGCGTGGACGTGCCCATCGACCGCTTCATCTCCGCCTACGAGGAGAACCCCGACACCAAGATCATCGGCTGCTCGGCGCTGCTGACCACCACGATGCCCGCTCTGGAGCAGACCGTGGCCGCCATCAACCAGCAGCCCTGGCGCAGCAAGGTGAAGGTCATGGTGGGCGGCGCGCCGATCACCCAGGAGTTCGCCGACAAGATCGGCGCCGACGCCTACACCGAGGACGCCGCCTCCGCCGCCCAGAAGGCCAAGGAGCTTGTCTCTTGACCGACAGTGAAAATAACCCTTCCTGGTATCACGAAAGGTGATAACGGGAAGGGCTTTTCTATTTCTTTATCATCTCACGGTGAATTCTACGACTGCGGTTGCACACAGTTGGGACAGCCTCCTCGTCCGAGCATACAGTACTAATCAGTATCCTCTTATTTCACTCTGATTATCACCTCGGCAGTTTTGCCATTGGCGGTAGTCACAGAGATCGTCACCGTTCCCTTCTTCACGCCCTTCACCACACCCTTGGCGCTGACCGTTGCAATGCTTGGGTCAGAGCTGGTCCAGGTATAGGCGCTGGTTGCGCCGGAGGGAGTCAGCTTGATCTTGCTCGCCAGCTTCAACGTCTTGCCTTGTTTCACGCTGTAGCTGGACTTTTTGAAAGCAACCTTGGTCGGACCATACGTCACTTTCACCTTAATACTGGTGCGAACACCGTTGTTGGCCACGGCATAGATGGTGCAGCTGCCTTCCGCCACAGCCTTTACCCTGCCACCGTTCACAGTCGCCACATTGGCGTTACTGCTGTACCAGCGAACCAGTTTCAGGTGTTGCAGCACCTTCTTGCCTGATTTCACGCCCTTGACCGTAGCCTTCAGCGTGCTGGTCTTGCCTGCCTTGCTTGCTTGACGATATACGGCATCGGCACAGCTGTGAACCTCTTTTATGTTATTTTTGCGATTACTTGTATTTACAATCCAATTATTTTACTATCCTATTTTACCTCATCTGGAACGATTGTTCAAGTAAATAAAGAAAGTCACGACCTTAAATAATTCATTTAACCGCTTGACCGCCCATCTAAAAACCTATATCACGGACCTGAACAACCTCGCCTACGCTGATGCGCTGACCTCCGTACATAATAAAGGCGCATTCGATCTGTACACAGCAAAAATGCAGGCCGAGATGGATGTTTCCGGTGAAAAGCCGGAATTTGCGATCTGCATATTCGATTGCAACAATCTCAACAGTATAAACACGGCGACGATCCAGTTGCCCAAGACCAAAACCAGCAACCGCAACATCCCCTTGGTAAAGCCTCTGAAGGAAATTCTTTTGTGCGTTTTGGGAAAATGCCAAAAAACCGCTTGTGCTGGTTAATCTCTGGATAACAAAATGGACGAAGATTTTTGTACATCTCTTGCAAAGTTTTAGGGCACTTCCTAGTAAGAAGTGCCCTAAATTTACGTGGTACACCATCAGGGGCTCGAACCCTGGACACCCTGATTAAGAGTCAGGTGCTCTACCAACTGAGCTAATGGTGCTTGTCCTTTCGACGTGTGATATTATATCGCTTTTTGCCCGGGCTGTCAATACCTTTATTCCCCCTGAGCGCGTTGAATTATATACATAATTGCATTTTTTCTGTGTAAAGTGTGTAAGATGCGTTGCAGAATCAACTCTTTTTGAGTAGAATGATTGAGTCGCCAGGGAAAAAGGCGCGTTCCACTTCTAATGCATAAAACGGAGGTAGTACAAATGTCGACCCGGCTTCTTCGACAGGCCGTATTGATGTGCGCCGCACTGCTCTGCGCGCTGTCCTTGATCCCATGCGCGGCGCAGTCGGCCGACGCGGATACCTATTGCGTCGAGGTTGACGTCACCAACCAAATCACCACCGTGTATCGCACGGCCGACAGGCGGATCGTGCGCCAGATGATCTGCTCCACCGGCATGAACGATTACACGCCGCTGGGGACCTTCAAGATGGAGCAGACCCGGCCGCTGACCGACCGCATGGAATGGTATTACATCACCAAATTCAAGTGCTATGTCAAATTCGCCACCCGGATCAAGGGCGGCATACTGTTCCACTCGATCCCCTATGCCAAAAAGGACATGCAGACCATCGACCTGGAGGCGCTGGACCAGTTGGGCACGAAGGCCTCCCACGGCTGCATCCGCCTGCTATGGGAGGATGCCCGCTGGATCTCCGAGCACTGCCCGGTGGGCACCACGGTCAAGATCTTCAACGGGGCCGCGAAGAAGACCGACCTGCGAGCCCTGCTGAAGGTCCAGGGCTATACCGAGGACTGCAAGCTGACCTACAGGCAATTCCTGGATGCCAGCCCCGTGGAGGCCCTTTCCGGCGTCATGGGCCCCGGCGCGTCCGGCGAGGCGGTCGCCGCCCTTCAGCAGCGCCTCATCGGCCTTGGCTTCTATGAGGACGACCCCACCGGCACCTACGACGAGGCCACCACGCTGGCCGTCATGCGCTACCAGGCTGCCGCTTCGGAGACGGTGAACGGCGTCGCAAGCCGCGCCCTGCTGGAGCGGATCATGTCAGAGGACGACATCACCGCCGAATACGCCACCCTGGCGCCGGGCTGTAGGGGCCCTCTGGTGGCAAAGCTCCAGCTGGCCATGGCCTCCATCGGATATTACGCGGGCAGCATCGACGGCGTGTATGACAACCGCCTGGCCGCCGCCGTGTCCGATTACTGCGCCTCCAGGGGAGTTCAGGCGGTGGATTCCGTCTCCCCCGCGCTGCGCGCCGAGATCTACGAGCTGGCGAAGGCGTAAACCCACTCATACGGAAAGCTGAAAAAAGAAGATCCTGCGCGAAGCGAAGGATCTTCTTTTGCTGTTCGAACGGACAACTACTGATTTGTCGCGCTGCGACAAATCAGTAGTTGTCCACGCATCATTCCGGCTGGTAAATGACCAGGCTCTTCAGCCCGCCCGCGTAGAAGCGCGTCTTCTGAACCTTGCTCGTGTCTCCCCAGTACCAGGATTTTTTCATGTACTTCGGGATATTGACGTCGATGCAGTTGGCCGCGAAGCTGTAGAATTCGCCCAGCGTCGCCGCGCCGTCGCCATTGCCCTTTTTATCCGCCATGAAATAGCCGGGATAGCTGCCCTTCTCGGCGTCGGCGTTCTTCGTCCACCAGCCCTCCTTCTCGTTGTACCCGAGCCCCTGCAGCAGGAAGAACGTGAAGAAATCCACGGACTTGGCTTTGTTGGTGTAGAAGGTGGCCTTGGTGTTGGAGGCGGCGGTGAGCACCGCGATCCTGCCGTCCTCGTCGTCCAGCCTGCTCTTCATGTCGTTGATGAAGGTCCCGCTGTAACAGGAATCCAGTATCAGTATGACGTTGCCCTTTATGGCCTGTACGCTGCTGAATATCTCCTTGGCGGTCAGGTAATACCTGGAATTGTTCTTGTTCTTGTCGTAGCCCATCAGCGAGAGCCTGTAGCTGGAATAGCTGCTCTTGTTGTTGTGGCCGTGGGAGCAGAGGTAGACGATGCTCACGTCGTTTTCGTCCGCTTCCTTGAAGAAGCCCGCGATGCCGGACTGGATGCCGGACTTGCTGGGGTTCCCCAGGACCTTTGTGGCGTAGCGCTGTCCGTCGATGCCCGACTTTTTGAACACGGTGGCCATGCTCTCGGAATTGCGCTTGACAAAGGGCAGGCTGTCGTAATAGCTGTAGGCCGCGAACAGCCGGTAGTTCACCGGATTCGCCTCCTCTTCGGTGACCGTCACGCTGCAGCTCGCCTGGACGCCGTTGGAGGTCGTCACCGTGACGGTGCCGCTGCCCGCCTTCAGGCCCGTTACGACGCCGCTTTCGCTGACGCCCAGCACGCTTTCGTCGCTGCTCGAAACGACGTAGTCCGCGCCTTCGATCACCGAGCCGTCCCCGGCCAGTACCCTGGGCGCCAGGTCATAGGTGTCGCCGACGCCGATGGTGACTTCAGCGGCGGCCAGTTCTACCTTCTCCGGCACCTTGATCACGTTGACAATGCAGAAGGTCTGTACCGGTTCGCCGTTGACCAGATGGGTCGAAACGCCGTTGTGCGCAGTGACATAGAGGAAGGCGATTCCCTCCGCAATGCCCCTGATCCTGCCGGTACTGGCATTGACGGAGACCTGGCCCGTGCCATTCTGGACGCTGTATGTAAATGTGGCGGGCACCTCCGCGCCGTTGGCATCGACGGCAGTCGCGGCGACGGTGGCCTTCTGCTTCAGGTAAACCGTCAGCTTCTCGGGCAGGAACACCTCGGCCGGCGCCTCCACGACAGTCAGCTGGCAGACGGCCTTATGGCCGTTGAAGGTCTTGACCGTGATCGTGGTACTTCCGGGGGCCACCGCGGTGACGACGCCGGTGCGCCTGTCCACCGTGGCGATCTTCTTTTTCCCGGAGGAATAGGTCAGCGTCGACCCCGTGCCCGACGGGAGCTTCCCCTTGAGCCTGTAGCTGTCGCCCACGGACAGCGTCAGCTCGGCGGGCGTGATCGTCACGCTGTCCGGCGCCTGCCTGACGGTGACCACGCAGCGGGCCGACAGGCCGCTGGCCGTCCTGGCCGTGATGGTCGCCTGGCCCTGTTTGACGCCGGTGATCTTCCCGGTCTTCTTGTTGACCTTGGCCACGGAGCGCTTGCTGGAGGACCAGGTGACGGCGTCGCTGCCGTCCTCGGGGATTCGCGTCGCCTTGATAAGCGCGCATTTCTCCCCGACGCCGATCAGGAGCTTTGAGGCGCTCAGCTCAAGCCTCGCCTCGCTTTGATCTGCGTCGTTGACGGCTTCCACCACTTCCAGGCCCTCCGGTTCCCCTGAGAGCAGCCCCTGATCCGCGTCAGGAAGGCTCAGCTCCAGGTCCTCCGGTAAGGCGATTTCAATGTCGTCCGCCAATTCTTCGACCAGCAGCGCGTCCTCCGGCGCATCCACGGTCACGGCGCCGTCTTCGAGCGCAATCTCCTCCGCGAGGGAAAATGCCCCCATACTCACGACCAGCGCCAGCGCCAGGCATAACCATCGTCTAAACATGCACAGCACCTCTTCGTTCAGCATTTATTCACTGCATTCAGTCTATTCGACATTACAGCCATATTTTACCTCATCTGCAATGCCCCTGTCAATCCTTCCCCGCGCCAGGATGTGGCAAACCCCGGACTTTTCTGCATAAATGCCCGTCCTGTTTCAAAAACCATAGGCCACGATGCCGCACGCGGCAGAAAACAGTATCAGCAGGATCGGCGAGAAGGGCTTCTTCAACGCCCTGCGCCATATCAGCCCCCCTGCGCCCAGCGTCAGGGCAATGCAAATCTGGCGCATATCGACCCGGAGCGTCGCGCCGCCTTCCCCCGCCTGAAGCAGCAGGCAGCGCACGGCGGTCCAAAGGCCCGCCGCCAGGATCATCCCCGCGACCACGGGGCGAATGCCCGACATCGCCGAGCGCACGAGGGCATTCTCCCTGAATCCCTTCAGCACCGCGGCGATCAGCAGCATCACCAGCAGCGCCGGAAGGACCACGCCCAGCGTCGCGCAGGTCGCGCCGGCCAGGCCCGCCCGGGTGCTGCCCACGAAGGTGGCCATGTTCACCGCGATGGGGCCGGGCGTGGATTCGCAGATTCCAATAAACCGGACCAGCGTCTGCTCATCCATCCAGCCCCGGGAGAGGGTTTCCTGCCGGATCAGCGGCAGCATAACATAGCCGCCGCCGAAGGTGAACAGCCCGATCTTGAAGAAGACGGCGAACAACCCGAGCAGCTTCATTGGGAATCGCCCCCCTCCCCCTTCGCCCCGCGCCTGAACAGCAGACCCGCGACGCCTCCGCAGAGGATCAGCCAAACCGTGGAAAAACGCCAGCCCAGGGCGTCGATTGCCAGCACCAATAGCGCCGCCGCGGCGCAGAGGCCCAGCTCGAACCCCCTTTTAGGCAGCTTGACGGCCAGCCGCAGGCCGACCCGCAGGATCAGGAAGGCCACGGCCACCTGGATGCCCCTGAAGGCGTTGGCCACCACGGTCAGGGCCATGAAGCGCTCGAAGAACAGCGAGATCACATAAATGATGATGAACGAGGGCATCACCACCCCCAGCGTCGCCCACACGCCCCCGGCCACGCCCTCCCGGCGATAGCCCACATAGGTGGCGCAGTTCACGGCGATGGGCCCCGGGGTGGACTCCGCGATGGCGAAGACTTCGGTCAGCTCCTGCGAGGCGATCCACCCCCTGCGCTCGCCGATCTCATGCCCGATCAGCGAGATCATGGCATAGCCGCCGCCAAAGGTAAACAGTCCGATTTTGAAAAACACGCCGAACAGCTCCAGCAAACGACGCCAGCGCCCCATTTTAATTCCACCTCTCGTCAATAATGACGCCCGTCATGGGCGAGATGACACCATTTTCCCAAATCTTTATACTTTTCTCTTGACTTTTCCCGCCAAAATTCTATTATAGAAACAATACCAGATACCGGAGGCCCACCCATGCAGCAAACCCGCAAGCGCCGCTCCGCAGGCGAGACCCTGCGCCTGTTCAAAACCTTCCTGCCCTACTTCAGGCCGTACCTGCCGGTACTTCTGCTGGACCTGTTCTGCGCGGCGCTGACCACGGTCTGCGACCTGGTTCTGCCGATGCTCGTGCGCTACATCACCGGCATGGGCGCGACCAACCTGCCCGCGCTCACCGTGGCGACGGTGCTGCGGCTGGGGGCGCTTTACGTGGCGCTGCGCATCGTGGACACCGCGGCCAACTACTTCATGCAGTCCGTGGGCCACATCATGGGCACCCACATCGAGACCGACATGCGCCGCGACCTCTTCGCCCACCTGATGGAGCTGCCCCACGCCTACTACAGCGGCACCAAGATCGGTCAGATCATGTCCCGCATCACCAGCGACCTGTTCGACATCACGGAATTTGCCCACCATTACCCCGAGGAGCTGTTCATCACCAGCCTGAAGGTGATCGTCGCCTTCATCATACTCTGCGGCATGAACGTGCCCCTGACGCTGATCATATTCGCGTCGCTGCCGCTGATGGTACTGTGCAGCAACCACTTCGCCAGGCCCATGCAGAAGTCCTTCAAGGATTCCCGTTTCCAGCTCGGCGAGATCAACGCCCGGGTGGAGGACAGCCTGTCCGGCATACGGGTGGTGAAGTCCTTCGCCAACGAGGACGTGGAAATGGAGAAGTTCAAGCGCGACAGCCACGCCTTCCTGGCGGTCAAGAAGCGCATGTACCGGGCCATGGCCGGCTTTCACTCGGTCACCCGCATGTTCGACGGCATCATGTACATACTGGTGGTGTGCGTCGGGGCGATCTTCATGATCCACGGGCGCATCACCGCGGCGGACCTGGTGGCCTACCTGCTGTATGTCACCACGCTGCTGGTGTCGATCCGCCGTCTGGTGGAATTCACCGAGAACTTCCAGCGGGGCATCACCGGCATCGAGCGCTTCGCCGAGGTGATGGACGTGCCCGCCACCATCGCGGACCTGCCCGGCGCGGTGGAACTGAATAACGTGCGGGGCGAGCTGGAATTTGACGACGTGTCCTTTGCCTACGCCGATGGCGGCACGGACGTGCTCAGCCACATCCGCCTTCACGTCAGCCCCGGCGAGAGCGTGGCGCTGGTGGGGCCCTCGGGCAGCGGCAAGACCACGCTGTGCAACCTGATTCCCCGGTTCTACGAGGTCAGGTCCGGCGTCATCCGCGTGGACGGCACGGACATCCGGCAGTATACGCTGAAATCCCTGCGCCGGCAGATCGGCATGGTGCAGCAGGACGTGCACCTGTTCTCGGGCACGGTGCTGTCAAACATCGAATACGGCCGCCCCGGCGCCAGCCGGGAGGCTGTCATCGAGGCGGCGAAGCTGGCCGGCGCCCACGAGTTCATCATGGCGCTGGAAAAGGGCTACGACACCTACGTGGGCGAGCACGGCGTCAAGCTGTCCGGCGGCCAGACGCAGCGCATCTCCATCGCCCGGGTTTTCCTGAAGAACCCGCCGATACTGATCCTCGACGAGGCCACCAGCGCCCTGGACAACGAATCGGAGCAGCTGGTGCAGCGGTCCCTGGAAAAGCTGATGAAGGGGCGCACCACGTTCACCATCGCCCACCGCCTGACCACCATACGCAACGCCAACACCATACTGGTGCTGACCGACGAGGGCATCGTCGAGCAGGGCAGCCACGCAAACCTGATGGCGAAAAAGGGCGTGTATTACAGGCTGTACAGCATGTACCAGGACCGGTGATCATCCCTTCTTCTTCACCGCGATCAGCTGGGGCGGGTCGTTGGGCTGGTTCATGTAGCGCTCCAGCAGCGCGTCGTAGCGCTTTGGATCCAGCCGGCCCGCCCATTCCGTCAAGGCCTCCAGCTCCCGCGCTCCCTCCTCATGGCCCGGATACACGCAAACCGTCATCAATCCCTGGGGCCTGAGCAGCGTCAGCGCCGCGTCCACGGCCTGAAGCGTCGTCCCGGTCCGGGTGGTGACGGCGTGTTCGGCCCCCGGCAGCCAGCCCAGGTTGAACATCACCGCGTCCACCGGCTCCGGCACGAAGTCGGCCATGTGCTGGTGGCCCTGGCAAAAGAGCGTCGCCCGGTCCGAAAGGCCCTCGTCCCGCAGGCGCTGGCCGGTCCTCTCCACCGCCTCCGGCTGTACGTCGAAGGCATACACGTGCCCGTCCGGCCCCACCCGACGGCACAGCCAAAGGGTGTCCCTGCCGTTGCCCATCGTGGCGTCCACGGCTCGCGCGCCGGGAAAGAGCGCCGTCTCCATCAATGCCGCCGCCCAGAACCGGGCAGACCTGAAATCCTGTGCCATGCCGCATTCCCCCTTGCTATCTGCCATTATACAGGAAACGATCGTCTTTGAAAAGCGCCGCGGTCGCGCCGGGTTGTGAATTGTATGAAATCTTTTCACGGCGTTCGTTGAAGTGGCCTTTCATCTATGATACAATCCATGAATTGAGTTACAACACAACAACCAAGGAGCTACCCATGCAAAGCGATCTGAGGAACCGCCTTTCATTGAAGTCCGCGTTGATCGGCAACCGTGCCTTTTACGTCATGGTGCTCTCGATCCTGGTGCCCATCGTCGTTCAGAACGCCATCTCCAACTTCGTGAACCTGTTGGACAACATCATGGTGGGCCAGGTGGGCACGGAGCAGATGTCGGGCGTGTCCATCGTAAACCAGCTGATGTTCGTGTTCAACCTGTGCGTGTTCGGCGGCATCTCCGGCGCGAGCATATTCTCGGCGCAGTACGCCGGCGCGAACAACCAGGAGGGCGTGCGCCACTGCTTCCGCTACAAGTTGTACCTGTGCGCGGTGCTGATCGTCGCCGCCCTGGCGATCTTCCTGGGCGGCGGCGAATTCCTGATCAACCGGTTCCTGCACGACGAGGCCGACGCCGGGCGCGTCGCCACGACCCTGAGCCACGGCATGGAGTACCTGCACGTCATGCTCTGGGGCATGCTGCCCTTCGCGCTGACCCAGGTGTACGCCAGCACCCTTAGGGAAAACGGCGAGACGAAGCTGCCCATGCTCGCGGGCATCGTGGCGGTATTCGTAAACCTCATCTTCAACTACCTGCTGATCTTCGGCCACCTGGGCTTCCCCCGGCTGGGCGTGCGGGGCGCGGCCATCGCCACAGTGCTCTCCCGTTTCGTGGAGCTGGCCATCGTCGTCGTCAGCACCCACGCGAACCCCGATCGGTATCCCTTCGCAAAGGGCGTGTACGGCAGCCTGCGGGTGCCCGGCGACCTGGCGAAGCAGATCACCCTGAAGGGCATGCCGCTGCTGATCAACGAGTGCCTTTGGTCCACGGGCATGACCGTGCTGGTGCAGTGCTATTCCCAGCGGGGGCTGGACGTGGTGGCCGCCATGAACATCTCCAGCACCGTCTCCAACCTGTTCTCCGTGGCCATACTGTCCATGGGCAGCGCCACCGCCATCATCGTTGGCCAGGCCCTCGGGGCAAACGACATGGCGCGGGCGAAGGACCAGGCCTGGAAGCTGGTGTTCTTTTCGCTATGTCTCAGCGCCGGAACGCTGGTTTTGATGCAGCTGGTCGCGCCGCTGATCCCACAGCTCTACCAGACCTCCGAAGCCGTGCGCCAGCTGGCGACCCGGCTTCTGCGGATCTACGCGCTGTGCCTGCCCCTGATCTCATTCTGCAACAGCGCGTATTTCATACTGCGCTCCGGCGGCAAGACGCTGATCACCTTCCTGTTCGACAGCGGCTATACCTGGGTGATCAGCGTGCCCATCGCCTGGACCCTGGTCCACCTGACGGGCCTGCCGGTGGAGACGGTCTCTCTGCTGGTACAGCTGGCCGAGATCATCAAGTGCGCCTTCGGCTATGTGCTGCTGCGCAGGGGCGTGTTGATGAACAACATCGTGGTAGGAAAACGGAGCCGTCCCGAATAGGGAACGGCCCCGGCGCTGCGCAGCGCAAATTATGTCGATTTTACTTTCCAAACAGCTGCACCCAGTAGGTCACGCCGCCGGAGACGACGGCGCACGCGCCGATGCTGCCGTAGCTGGCGCGCAGTATGTTGGCCCTGTGGCCGCTGGAGGTCATCCAGGCCGCCATCACCTTGTCCGCCGTGCGCTGGCCCATGGCGATGTTCTCGCCGTAGGCGGCGCTGCTGACGGTGCGCCAGGCGGTGCCGTCGGGGCGCGTGTGGCTGAATTTGCGGGTGATCTCACCGGCCCTTATACGGGCCGCCCGACTCAGCTCGGCGCTGACCTTCAGCGTTCCAAGTCCCCGCCGGACGCGCTCCTGGTTGACCTGGCGCACCACCTCGCCTGACAGGGATGTCCTGAGGGAAACGGTCGAACGGGCGGGTTGTGAAGCGCCGGCCGTCCATGTCGACGCCAGGGCCGTACCCTGTGTAAACAGCATCAGGCCAACGGCCACTATCCATGCAAGTATCCTTTTGTTCAAACTGTGCTTCCTTCTTTCTGTCGTGAATTTGAAATATATTTCAAAGCTATTTTATATATATCGCATAATTTTGTCAACATAATATCAGGCAATATGCATAAATTGGCAGAAATGGAAGCCCAAGGAAGGCGGATGACCCATGACCAATGACGATACCATGCGCGCGGACGCTGCGCTGGCGGCGCGGGGGCTTGCGCCCAGTCGGGAGCGCGCCCGGGCCCTGATCGAAGCGGGGCTGGCCACCGTGAACGGCATGCCCATCGACAAGCCCGCAAGGCGGGTGAGCGAAGCTGACCGGCTGGCGGTTATCGGCGACACCCACCCCTACGTCAGCCGGGGCGGATTGAAGCTGGAGAAGGCCCTCAATGTCTTCGGCGCAGATGTGTCCGGACTGGTCTGCGTGGACGTGGGCGCATCCACCGGCGGCTTTACCGACGTGCTGCTCAGAAGCGGGGCAAGGCACGTCTACGCCGTAGACGTGGGCACTGCCCAGCTGCACGAATCGCTGCGCGTCGACCCCCGGGTGACGAGCATGGAGCGGGTCAACGCCCGGACGCTGCATCGCGCCATGTTCCCGGAGCCGCCGACGCTGGCTGTGATGGACGTGTCCTTCATCTCCATACGGCTGATCCTCCCGGCGCTGTTTGAGGTCCTGGGCGGGAAGGGCCGCGTGATCAGCCTCGTAAAGCCCCAGTTCGAGGCCGGACGCGAGCGCATCGGCAAGAACGGCATCGTCGCCAGTGTCGAAGCCCACCGGGATGTGCTGAAGGCCATCGTCGATTTCGCGCCGACGCTGGGCTGGCAGGTGACCGGACTGGACTTCTCCCCCATCGCCGGCGGCGACGGCAACGTGGAGTTTTTGGCGGATCTGAGACCGGAGGATTGCTGCAAAGCAACGATGAACGACGCCGTCATCGACGACGTCGTGCGAAAAGCCCACGGAGCGAAGCTTCGATAGGCAGGAATGCGGCAAATACTGATTTGTCGCAACGCGACAAATCAGAAGCTACCCCTTACACCACCACAAACCGCTCCCTGTACTCCCGGCCCGCGGCGCGCAGCTGCGGGGCGTCGTGCAGCAGAGACCAGGCGTCCGTGGCGCGGCACTCCCACTCAAAGCAGGCGTCCCCCCGCAGGGCGGCAGCGCGGGAGACGATGGGCAGCGTCGAGCGGGCCTTCAGCTCGGCCAGCAGCGGCCCGGCCTCCCTGCGCAGGCCGATGAGCCGCGCGTAGGTCGGACGCAGCCCGGCCTGCAGCGCTGCCCGGTCGATGCC
>JAFRJF010000245.1 GCA_017432405.1 Clostridia bacterium
GGCGTCGGAAGGCCCAGCGCCATCGCCGCGCGGGGCGGCGGCGCGGAGACCTCCTCCCGGGACTGCCCCCGCATCCGCCAGGCGTGGGAGCCCAGCCCCAGCAGCCCCAGCAGCAGGGCCAGCCCCATGTAATAGCCCGCGCGCATCCGCATTTCCCGGTTGCGCAGCATGCCCTTTATGCCGATGACCAGCCGGTTCCACCGCCCGGCGATCCAATGTCCGATGCCCGCCAGTCGCTTTCTGATGCTTTCCATGATAAAAAACCCCCCTCACGTTCCCTATTATTGAACGTGAGGGCGCAATTATACATTTTCAGGAAAAAAGCCTGTCACCGCCTGCGGCGCCTCCGGGCGTCCCGCCGCCGCTGGGCGCTCATGCGGCGCATGTACTCCAGGCGCTTGGCCTCGTAGATCTTCTTGCGCTGGCGATCCTTGCGGGCGGCGCGGACGATGCCCGCCACCACCAGCAGTATGATCAGCAGGATCAGCACCGCCGCCAGCAGCACCACCAGCGGATTCTCGAAGTAGGTCAGCACCGGGAAGATGTCGGTCAGCTCGATCCTGGGCGGCTGGGCCTCGATGGTGCGGTCGGCCACCAGCAGCGCCGTGACCTCCTTGCCGGACTGGTCCAGGTACTTCAGCCTGCCGATGATCTCGCCCTTGGAGATGGGCGCGACCATGTCGGAGGTGACGGTCAGCTCGCAGCGGGTGACAAAGTCGGTGATGGCCGCGTCCATGGCCGCCTCGTTGTCGTTTTCCACCATGCGCACGTATTCCGGGTCGCTGATCTGGGCGATCTTCAGGTTCAGCGTGCCGCCGTAGGGGTCGCTGGCGATGGCGTTGGAGACCCTCAGGGTGGCGATCCTGCTGCCGGCGAAGTTGAACATCTGCTCCAGGGTATAGCCGGTAAAGCGGGTGAAGCCGTAGTTGAACATCCTGATGGTGTCCACCCACTTTTCCGAGTTGCCCACGCTGTTCAGGTCGACCGTGACCAGCCGCACGCCGTCGCGCTCCGCCGCGCCCACGAAGCACTGGCCCGCCTGGCTGTGATAGCCCGTCTTGACGCCGATGCAGTCGGCATAGTAATAGGTGTTGTCCTTCTTGAGCAGCGAATTGGTGTTGGTCACCCGCTGCTCCATGGCGTTGTTGCCGCGCGTGATGTTCATGACGTAGCTGGGCGCGGCGGTGATCCGCCGGAAGGCGTCCAGCTTGACCCCCTCGCTGGCGATGCGGGCCAGGTCGAGGGCGGTGGAATAGTGCTGGGGATCGTGGTAGCCGTGGGGATTGGCGAAGTGGGTGTCCTCGCAGCCCAGCTCCCTGGCTCGCCGGTTCATGCGCTCCACGAAGGAATCCACGTTGCCGCTCACCAGCACCGCGATGGCGTTCGCGCCGTCGTTGCCCGAGGTGAGCATGAAGCCGTACAGCAGGTCCCGGAACGTCATCAGGTCGCCGGGGAATACCGGGATCAGCGAACTGTCCGCGGGGATCTGGGCCGCGGCCTGGGGTATGACGATGGGGGTGTCCATGGCGATGCCGCTCTCCAGGGCCAGCAGCAGGGTCATCACCTTCGTGGTGGACGCGGGATACATCCGCGCCCGGGCGTTCTTTGAAAACAGCACGTCGCCGCTGGTGGCGTCCACCAGTATCGCCGATTGGGCGTACAGGTGTCCCTCCCGCAGCATCTGGGGCACGTTTCTATTGTAATCGGCGGGCGATTCCGCCAGCGCGCCGCCGCACAGAAGCGCGATGGCCACGGCCAGCACCGTCGCAATCCACCTGAGGTGTCGTTGCATGGATATACCTCTCATATTTCAAATTCCAACCGCATATAACCCGGTATGCATGATACCGCCGCTCGCAAGCCTTGTACAGCGGCGACCGTCACCGTCCGCCGTAGCGCCGCCCGGGCGAAGGAGGCCGGCTCCGGCTTCCGCCCATATTCCTGCCCTGGGGCCTGCTTGCGGGCCTGCGCTGCGCCTGGCCGCGACCGGGAACCGGTCGCCTCCTGCGCGCCCGCGCCCTGCGCCGCTCGGCCCGCTTCAGCGCGGCCACCACGGCGATGGCGGAAATCGCCAGCACCAGCGCCAGTATCACCATTATGACCAGCCCCGAGCCCTTATGACCCACGGGCCGGGACGGCGCCTCGGCGGATTCGCTGCTTTGGACCAGCGCAGTCGGCTCCGGCGCGCTCACGGGCGTGGGCGTCGGCTCCGGCTTCACGGCGACGGAACGGGACGCCGTCAGCGTCGCCTGCACGGGCGCGCCGTCCACCGCACAGGTCACGGTTCCCATCACCTCGCCCGCTTCGACGGGCGCGACAAAATCCCGGGTCCACGCCACGGAGACCAGGCGGTCCACGGCGGCGTCCAGCGACGCCTCGCTGCCGGCGATCACGGGCACGGTCGCCCCTGCGCCCTCCCCGACCGCCAGGTTCAATTCAAGGCTGCCGCCGTCGCCCGGGTCCGCGTTCTCCACCTGGACCTGCCGGAACCGGCTGTCCGCAGCCCTTTCGATCAGCGCCTTCGCCGTCACCCGTTCATAGCGGGTAAAGCCGTATTCGAACAGCCGCGCGGCGTCGTACCACTTGCTCATCTCCTGCTCGCACTTGAGCACCACGCAGATTACCCGCATGCCCTCGCGCTGGGCCGAACCCACGAAGCACCAGCCGGCCTTGTTGTGGTGCCCGGTCTTGATGCCGGTGCAGTCGGGGTAGTAATACTTTTCGCCGCTTTGGAGCAGAGTATTTCTGGACACGATCTCCTGCTGAACGCTCTTGCCGTCCCGCTGGATGGTCATCGTCCACTTCGGCGCGCCGACGATCTTCCTGAAATCCGGGTTTTTCATCGCCTCCAGCGCGATCAGCGCCAGGTCCTGGGCGGTGGTGTAGTGCTCGGAATCGTGGTAGCCGTGGGCGTTGACGTAGTGGGTGCCCTCGCAGCCGATTTCGGCGGCCCGCCGGTTCATGTGCTCCACGAACGCATCGATGCTGCCGTCCACCAGCACCGCCACGGCGTTGGCGCCGTCGTTGCCGGAGGAGAGCATGAAGCCGTAGAGCAGGTCTGCAAAGGACGTCACGTCCCCCGGCTTTACCGGCACCACCGAGCTGCCCTCGGGCACGTCGCCGGCCTCGGCGGGAATGGTGACCGCATCCTCCAGCGCGATGCCGCTCTCCAGGCCCAGCAGCAGCGTCATGATCTTCGTGGTGCTGGCCGGGTACATGCGCACCCTCGAATCCTTGGAAAACAGCACCTCGCCCGTATCCTCGTCCACCAGCAGCGCCGATTCGGCGTAAAGGTGGGACGGGTCCAGGTTCTGGGGCTGGTTCATGTCGTATTCCGCCCTGCCGACGGCCGCCGCGGCGCAGCAAAGCCACGCCGCCAGCGCCACGGCCAGGAAACGCTTGGCTAACCGCATCTGGCAATACTCCTAAACCGCAGGGGCAAATTGCCGTCCGCGGGGAAACTGAATGATACAATGATCGACCTTACTATATTATCACCAACGGGCGCTTTTGTACAGCGCACTCATGAAAAATCTAACATTTAAAAAAAACAGCTTGAAATAATGACAGGAATCGTTTATAATAATAACAAATTGATGAATATGTGATGTCATAGGATGCGATTTCAGCGTCACAGTGGCTTCAAAGGAGGATATAACATGCCAAAGCGGATATTGATCGTCGATGACGAGCCCCTGATTGTAAAAGGATTGAAATATTCTCTCGAGCAGGACAGCTATGAGACGGATTCTGCCGCAGATGGCGAAGAGGCGCTGAACAAGTTCTTTGCCGGCCATTACGACCTGGTCCTCCTGGACGTCATGCTGCCCAAGATCGACGGCATCGAGGTCTGCCAGCGCATCCGCGAGCGCAGCAACGTCTCGATCATCATGCTCACCGCCAAGGGCGACGACATGGACAAGATCCTGGGCCTGGAATACGGCGCGGACGACTACATGACCAAGCCCTTCAACATCCTGGAGGTCAAGGCCCGCATACGCACCATCTTCCGCCGCACCACGATGATGCAGCGGGAAAACGGCCAGCGCATCATCACCGTGCGGGACATGCAGCTGAACGTGAACAACCGCTCCGTCACCGTCTCGGGCCGCGAGGTCAACCTGACGGCCAAGGAGTTCGACCTGCTGCACCTTTTCGTGACCAACCGGGGCAAGGTCTTCTCCCGGGAGAACCTGCTGGAGACGATCTGGAAATACGATTACCTGGGCGACCTGCGCACCGTGGACGTGCACATCCGCCGCCTGCGCGAAAAGATCGAAAAGGTACCCAGCCAGCCAGAGTATATCTTCACCAAGTGGGGAGTTGGCTATTATTTCACTGACAAGGATTAAAGCCTTCATACATTCCATACGCTGGAAGATCACCATCGCCTATCTGCTGATCATCGTCGTGGCGTTCTGCGTCATCGGGTTTTCGCTGATCCAGCTGGTAGGCGAATATCTGTTTAACCAGCGCACGCGGGACGACCAGCGCATCGCGGAAAGCCTCTCGGAGGCCTTCGGCGGTCTTTTGTCGTCCTCGGACGCGTCGGGCATGTATGAAGCCGCCCTGCAGACCGCCCGTTCCGAGCAGAGCCGGGTGCTGGTGCTGGACCGGCTGTGCACCGTGCAGGTGGACACCCATTCCCAGCTGAACGGCCAGCGCTTCATCACCTCCGAGATCAACAACGTGCTCGGGGGCGCCGACGGCGATTACGGCTTCTACGACGTGGGCGGCGCCAACGCCTACTGGCTGCGGGCCGCGATGAACGCCTTCTCCGGCGCCAAGGCCATGACCGGCCTGTACGCCCGGGGCATACGCAACGCCTCGGGCAACCTGCTGGGCGTGCTGGTGTACATCTCCCAAGTGCAGGAGATCTATGAGAGCCTTCGGGATATCCAGCTGAAGATACTGGCCTGGATGGCCATCGTGGCCGTGGCGGTGCTGGTGGTCAACGCGCTGGTGCTGCGCACCATCACCCGGCCCATCGGCGAGCTGAACCAGGGCATCACGCGCATGGGCGACGGCGACCTGTCCGCCCGGGTCAACGTGCGGGGCAGAAACGAGTTCGCCAACCTGGCCAAGGCCTTCAACTCGATGTCCGAGCGGCTGGAGCAGCTGGACAAGTCCAGGAGCCAGTTCGTCTCCAACGCCTCCCACGAGCTGAAGACCCCGCTGAGCACCATGAAGATACTGATCGAGACCCTGCTGTACCAGGATCCGATGGACCCCGGCATGGCCAAGGAGTTCATGACCGACGTCAACAAGGAGATCGACCGCCTGAACCGCATCGTCAGCGACCTGCTGACGCTGGTGAACATCGACAGCGGCATCAAGATGAACATGGAGGACCTGGACATCGGCGCGCTGCTCCAGGAGCAGGTGAAGCGCCTGGCGCCCCTGGCCCGGGAAAACGGCATCGAGCTGGACTGCGTGGCAAACCAGGCGCTGGAAGTCAACGGCGACGCGCTGAAGCTGCAGCAGGTGGTCTACAACATCATCGACAACGCCATCAAGTATACGCCCCGGGGCGGCGAGGTGCACTGCACGCTGGTCCGGTCCGGAAAGAAGGCCGTCATCCGCGTCAGCGACACCGGCGTGGGCATCCCCGCGGAGGACCTGCCCCACATCTTCGACCGATTCTACCGCGTGGACAAGGCGCGCTCCCGGGAGACGGGCGGCACCGGCCTGGGCCTGTCCATCGTCAAGCAGTTCGTGCTGCTCCACGGCGGCACCATCAACGCCGAGAGCACCGTGGGCAAGGGCACGACGTTCGTCATCGAGCTGCCGCTGGCCGCGAAGAAGCAGGAGGGGTGAGCGATGCGCAGGATTATCATAATAAGCATCGTCTGCGCCCTCGTCGCCGCGCTGCTGGGTGGATGCGCGCTGACCAACAGGGAGCCGGAGGCCGTGACGGAGATCCGCCTGCCGGAGCCCACCGACGAGCCTGAAAACATGATACTGGGCGAAAAGCTGTCCGCCGCGCCCACCGAGGTGACGCTGTATTTCGCCTCCCAGGACGGCACCGGGTTTTCAGCGGTCACCCGCATGATCTCCAGGAACGCCGGCGAAAGCCTGCCCGAGGCCGCGGTGAAAACCCTGCTGGACAGCGGCGCGGAGCGCAGCATGCTCTCCATGGCCGACACGCGGCTGCTGGCCTGTGAATACGCCTGCGGCACCGCGACCGTCAACCTGTCCATAGACGCCCGGAACGTCCAGAGCCCCCAGGAGCTGCTGGCGCTGCAAACCTCCATCGGCAATACGCTGCTGGGCATCGACGGCGTCAGCGGCGTCAACGTGCTGATCGGCGGCCTCAGCGAGGGCCACTGCCAGCTTCCGCTGGGCATCCAGACCGAACAGGTCACCAGCGTGGCGGCGGCCTATGCCCAGCTCCAGGCCGAGCGGGACCGGCTGGCCCAGGCGGAGCAGGCGGAGCCCATCGCCCGCTCGGCCCTGCTGTACTTCCCCTCCGCCACCGGCGACTGGCTGATCCCGGAGCTGCGCGGCATCTCCGTCGGCCCGGAGGGCTTCGTTTCGGCGCTGTTCGACGCGCTGAGAAGCGGCCCCCGAAGCCAGACCTGCGCCACCGCCCCGATCCCCGAGGGCGTTGAGCTGCTGGGTGGCGATCCGTCCATACAGACCCTTTCCAACGGCGAGCGGGTGCTGGATATGAACTTCGCCTCGACCCTGGTGCCCTACATGGCCCTCTCCGGCCTGCCGGTGTGGAAGCTGGTCGGCTCCATCGCCATGACGATGTGCTCGTTCCTGCCCGACCTGGACGCCGTGCGCGTGATGGTCGACAATGAACCGATCACCGTCTGCGAGCGCGGCGACACCACCATGCGGTTCCCGGAGGGCCGTATTCACCGACGGGATTTTGCCGGCTGCGTGGGCAGCACCGTCAATCTCTTTCTGGTCAACAGCGAGGGCATGCTCCAACCGACCCAGCGGGCCGTCTCGATGCGCAGCGCACTGTCGCCCCGCAGCCTGCTGACGGAGATGATCCGGTCCGCCGGCGAGGGCAGCCAGCCGGGCTTTCCCATCCCCGAGGGCATACAGCCCGTGGACATACTGGGCGTGCAGACCTCCGGCGGCGTGGCCAGGGTCAACCTTTCCGCCACCTTTTACCGCTGCTGCCAGGTGCTGAACGCCCGGGAGGAGCGCAGCCTGATCTACGCGATGGTCAACACGCTGTGCCAGCTGGACGGCATCCGTGGCGTGCGCTTCTACGTCGAAGGCCGCGCCGCGGAGACCATGGCCGGCGGCATCTACCTGAGGAGCGTGCTGCTGCCCAACCCGGGGATCGTCGTACATAGGCAGTGAGTATGCAACTACTGATTTATCGAGCATCAGCTCGATAAATCAGTATTCCTACAATTCGACCTGCACATCCCTGTCCCTCAGCCAGCTGTTCACCTGCCAGAGGTAGCCCAGCAGCTGGGGGCCGGCCATCAGCTGGCCGAACCAGGGCGTATCCTCCGGGTTCAGGGCGCTTTGCGCCAGCCGCTTCAAGCGCTTGCGGTCGATCAGGGCGAAAATCGGGGCGTCCGCGTCCTCGGCCAGCCGAAGCGCCATGGCCCGCACGATGCCGCTGAATTCCGAGCTGCACGTCTTGGGATAGGGGCTCTTCGTGCGCCGCAGCAGCTTTTCCGGCAGCAGGTCGGCCACAGCCTGGCGGAACAGGCCCTTCTCCTGCCCGCCCATGAACTTCATCTGCCAGGGCACGTTGTAGACGTACTGCACCAGGCGCTCGTCGCACAGCGGCGTCAGCACCTCCAGGCCCGCGCCGTCGCACATCCGCTGGGCCCGCTCCTGAAGGTTGGGCATAAAGAACTCAAAGCACAGCCGCTGCAGCGTCCGCAGCCGGCGCTCGTCGGGTTCAAATCCTGCCCCCGGGTCGGCCCTGGCCCTGCGGGTGGCAAACACGTCCGCCACGTATTCCCTGAGCCGCAGCGCCTCACGCAGCTCGGGCCGCAGCAGGCTTTCCCGCAGCTCGAGGGAGCCCGACCAAGGAAAGTCCTCCAGCGGCCCCGCGCCCTTGAACCAGGGATAGCCGCCGAACACCTCGTCGCCGCACTCGCCGGACACGACGCAGGCGTCGAACCGGGCGATCTGCTCCGCAAACAGCATCAGCGAGGTGTCGATGTCCGCCATGCCGGGAAAGCCCCTCAGGGACATCGCCCGGTCCAGCCCCCGCGCCAGGTCCTGCTGGGCCAGCATCGCCGTGCGGTGCTGGGTGCCGAAGGCGCGCACCGCTTCAGACACATAGGGCGCGTCCATCTCCGGGCGGTAGGCATTGGCCACGAAGTCCCTGGCGTTGTCCTGGTAGTCCACGGAGAAGCTGCGCAGGGGCGCGACGCGATCCCTCATAAGCGCCGTGAGCGCCGTGGAATCCAGCCCGCCGGAGAGCATCACCGCCGGCCTCAGCGCCGCCGCGTCCGCGACGCACTGCTCCAGTAGCGCGCGGGTATGGCGAACGGTGGCCGGGGCGTCCTCTACGTGGTCCCCGTCCTCCAGGCGCCAGTAGCGCTGAACGGTTTCCCGGTTGCCCCTGACGACCAGCGCGCAGCCCGGCTCCAGCGCCAGCATGTGCCGGTAACAGGTCATCCCCGGCGACCGCGCCGGGCCGAGGCCGAACAGCTCGCGCAGGTTGTCCGGCCCCATCGACGGCTCCACCTTCGCGGCCTTCAGCAGGGCGTCGGGATGGTCGGCAAACGCCAGGCTGTCGCCGTGCCGGGCATAGAACACCGGCCTTTCCCCCATCCGGTCGCGGGCCAGCACCAGCGTGTCGGCGTCGGCGTCCATGACGCAGCTGACCACCGGGCCCTCGATGTGGCTTGGGTATTCGACGCCCCACCGCTGGTAGGCGCGCAGCGCCAGCTCCGATGCGCCCACGTCCCCCGCGCAGCCCAGCGCCGCCGCCAGCGACGTCCGGTTGCGGATGCGTCCCCAGGCCAGGGCCAGCTGCTTCCCACGGGAAAACGCCCCGCCGGCGCACAGCATCATGCGGCCCACGGTGATGCAGGGCGCGTCAAATATGCCGCTGTTGGACCGCGAGTAATCCGAATGGTAAACGCCAAAATAGTTCATTCCACCACTCCTTCATTCGACCTGGGTCAGTTTATGGCGAAGGATGGCGCGGCATGACAGGCTGATTGCCGTTTGTGAAACCATTCAACGCGGAGACGACAAGCCCGCGCCATGATGGCGCGGCAGCCTCCGGGACACTGCAAAACAGACATAACAGGGAGAAATGACGATGGACAACCAGCAGGCAGGCAAGCGACTGAACAAATATATCGCCGACAGCGGCTACTGCTCCCGGCGGGAGGCGGACCGGCTGATCCAAGAGGGGCGCGTGCGGCTGGACGGGCGCGTCGGCGCGCTGGGCGACCGGGTGCAGCCGGGCATGGCCGTGACGGTGGACGGCAAGCCCCTCAGCGGCGAGGGCCAAAAGGTCTACCTGCTGCTGAACAAGCCCAGGGGCATCGTCTGCACCGCCGACCCCCGCGAGCCGATGAACGTGGTGGACTACCTGGGCTACCCCGGGCGCGTATTCCCCGTGGGGCGGCTGGACAAGGACAGCGAGGGGCTGCTGCTGCTGACCAGCGACGGCGGGATCGTCAATCGCGTGCTCCGCGCCGCGGGCGGCCACGAGAAGGAATACGAGGTGCAGATCGACCGGCCGGTGACGCCGGAATTCGTGCGCCGCATGTCCGAAGGCGTGCCGATCCTCGACACCGTCACCCTGCCCTGCAGGGTGCGCCGCACCGGCGAGCGCAGCTTCAACATCATACTGGTGCAGGGCCTGAACCGGCAGATCCGCCGCATGTGCGAGGCCCTGGGCGCAAACGTCACCTACCTGCGCCGCATTCGCATCATGAACCTGCGGCTGGGCAGGCTCCAGCCGGGACAGTGGCGGGAGCTGACCGGGGCGGAACTGGCCGAGCTGATGGGGCGGCTGTGATCCAAAACGACCAGACGCGGAAACGGCGTTGCCATTTCCGCGTCTGTTTGTATACCGGCGCTTATTCGTACAGCGGGAACCGCTTGCACAGGGCGTCCACGCGCTCTAGGATCTCGGCCTTCTTCGCCTCGAAGTCGTTCGCGGCCAGGGCCAGCAGATTGCCGACCTCCACCGCCTCGGCCTCCCCGAAGCCCCGGGCCGTGATCGCCGGGGTGCCCACGCGGATGCCGGAGGTCTCGCTGGCGCTGCGGGGGTCGCCGGGGATCTTGTTCTTGTTCACGGTGATGTGCACCGTGTCCAGGCGCTCCTCCAGCTCCCGGCCGCTGATGTCAGCGTCCTTCAGGTCGATCAGCATCAGGTGGTTGTCGGTGCCGCCGGTGACCAGCTTCACGCCGTTGGCCAGCAGCGTGTCGGCCATGGCCTTCGCGTTGGCGACGATCTGGCGCTGGTACAGCTTGAACTCCGGCTTCAGCGCCTCGCCCAGCACCACCGCCTTCGCGGCGATCACGTGCATCAGCGGACCGCCCTGGGTGCCGGGGAAGATGGCGCTGTTGATCTTCTTGGCGATGGCTTCATCGTTGGTCAGGATCATGCCGCCGCGGGGGCCGCGCAGGGTCTTGTGGTTGGTGGTGGTCACCACATCGGCATAGGGAATCGGGCTCGGGTGCTCGCCCGCCGCGACGAGGCCCGCGATATGGGCGATGTCCACCATGAAGTAGGCCCCGACCTCCTTGGCGATCTGGCTGAACTTTTCAAAGTCGATGATGCGGGGATAGGCGGAAGCGCCGGCGATGATCATCTTCGGGCGATGCTTCAGGGCCAGCTCGCGCACCTGGTCGTAATCGATGAGGCCGGTAACGGGGTCGCAGCCGTAGGAGACGCTGTTGTAGATCTTTCCGGAGAAGCTGGCCTTGGCGCCGTGGGTCAGGTGGCCGCCGCAGCTCAGGTCCATGCCCATCACGGTGTCGCCTGGCTGGCACAGCGCCAGGTACACCGCCGAATTGGCCTGGGAGCCGCTGTGGGGCTGCACGTTGGCGTACTTCGCGCCGAAGAGCGCCTTCGCGCGCTCGATGCAGACGTTCTCCACCTCGTCCACGTATTCGCAGCCGCCGTAATAGCGATGTCCCGGATAGCCCTCGGCATACTTGTTCGTCAGCACAGAGCCCATCGCGGCCATGACCGGCTCGGTCACGATGTTCTCCGACGCGATCAGCTCCAGGTTGCGGCGCTGGCGCTCCAGCTCCTTCAGCATGATGCCGCCGATCTCCGGGTCGTACTGGCGAATGAATTCCATGTTCTCCTGTACCATACTTCTGCCTCCACATCTGAAAAAATAAAACCGGTCGGTTCAGACAGCCGACCGCACTGCATCCCCCACGCCGCGCATGGGAGGAAAGACGTGCTCTGTCCTTTTGCCTGAGAGATTCACCCGGCACGCCGTGCCCGGCTTTCACCTTCGGCCCCCGCAGCGCGGGCGTCTCCAGAGTGCCGTCCGCTCACAGTCCTCATACCCCGTGGGAACGCCTGAGAGTGTCTCTCCTTCGGCGGGACCATGTCCGCTCTCCTGCGAGCATCAAACGGCTTCTATTCAGTTGCCTGTATTATAGCACCTGCCGGCACATGAGTCAATGAAGATCAGGTAAAACAGCCCCGGCGCGCTTGCGCGTTTTCCCCAAATCATGTATGATATTCAGGATCATCGACAGAAGGGAATACATAGTTATGGCCAAGCTGTACTTCCGATACGGCGCGATGGGGTCCTCCAAGACCGCCAACGCCATCATGGTGCAATACAACTACCGGGAGCGGGGGCAGAACGCCCTGATGCTCAAGCCCCGCCTGGACAGCCGGGACGGCGCGCGCACGGTGGGCTCCCGCTCGGGCCTGCACGCGCCTTGCCGCTACGTGGAGGAGCTGGACGACATCGACCTGACCGCCTGTGACTGCGTGATCGTGGACGAGGCCCAGTTCCTGACCAAGGCCCAGGTGCAGCGCCTGGCGGACATCGTGGACGATATGAACATACCCGTCATCTGCTACGGCCTGCGGGCCGACTTCCAGGGCAACCTGTTCGAGGGCAGCCAATGGCTGATGGCCTGGGCCGATTCCATCGAGGAGATCAAGACCGTCTGCTGGTGCGGCAAGAAGGCCATCATGAACGCCCGGGTCTCTGGCGGCAAGGTGGTCAAGTCCGGCGAGCAGATCGTGCTGGGCGGCAACGAGAGCTACGTGGCGCTGTGCCGCAGGCACTGGTCCAGGGGCGAGCTGGCCCCGCTGGAGATCCGCCGCATCTCCTCCGGCAAGGCGGTCTACATGCCCCTGCTGCTGGAAGCCGACCCCAGCCGGGCAATGATCGAAAAATACCTGGACGACGGCGAGCTGTACGCGCTGACGGTGAACGGCCAGACCGCCGCCGTCGCCGTCGTGGCGGAGCGCGAAGGCGGGGACTGGGAGCTCAAGAACCTGGCCGTCGCCCCCGAAATGCGGGGCAAGGGCTACGGCGCGCGGCTGCTTGGGCACCTGTTCCGGGTGCTCTCCGCCCGGTGTGACCGGCTGTTCGTTGGCACCAGCGCGGGCAATGTTCCGTTCTATGAGAAATTCGGATTCGTCAGGGATGGCGTGATCGAAGGATTCTTCAAGGACAATTATGAAGCGCCGATCGTCGAGGACGGGAAGGTCCTCACGGATATGATCGTGATGGTGAAACATCTGTAGGGCGATTCAGTGGACGATTCCAAAAGATCCTGTGCATCTTCGTGCCAGAAGCCGAAGCGCACAGGATCTTTTTTGTTTGTCATGTGGTCATGGGTGTACAGGCGGAAACTACTGATTTGTCGCGCTGCGACAAATCAGTAGTTAACGGCATACCCATATGCTCAATTCTCAGTTTTCCCTCCGCCTTCCCAAAACCCCGCCAGCGCCTTTTTCAGCTCGCTCAGCTTCTTCACGTCCCGAACGTCCCAATGGGGCGGCATCAGCTGGCGGTACTTCTCCTGTCGGTAGCGCATGTCCATCAGCAGCACCACACCCCGGTCCGTCTCGGTGCGGATCACCCGGCCCGCCGCCTGGAGCACCCGGCGAAGGCCGGGATAGACGTAGGCCGCGTCGTGGCCGCCGCCGTCGCCGTCGTCCAGCTGCTCCTGCAAGAGCTCCCGCTCGAAGCTGAGCTGGGGAATGCCCGTGGAGACGATGGCCGCGCCGGACAGGCGGTCGTCGGGCAGGTCCACGCCCTCTGCGAACACGCCGCCCAGCACTACGAAGGCCACCAGGCTTCGCTGTGGGGCGGGCTGGAAGCGCTCGATGAATTCCAGCCGCGCCTTCTCCCCCATCCTCGATTCCTGGCAGACGACTGCGTCATAGGGCCAGAGCATGCGGTACCGCCGGAAGGCCTGGGTCATGTAGGCATAGGAGGGAAAGCAGGCCAGGTAATTCCCCGGCTTCGCCTCCGCCATCGCGTGGATCACCTGGCAGACGGCGCCCAGCGTGCGCTCACGATCCTTCATGCCCACGGCCACGGGCATGCGGGCCACGTACAGGTTTTCCGGCGGAAACGGCGAATCCAGCCGCAGGGCCTTGTCCGCCTCGCCGTCCGCGCCCAGCATCGAGGCATAGTATTCCATCGGCGCGAGGGTGGCCGAGAACAGCGCGCTGCCCCCGACCCGGGAGAGGGCCCTGCGCAGGTATTCCGACGGGTCGAAGCACCACAGCCGCACCGTCAGGTACGCCTCCCCCGGCAGGATCAACGCTTTATAGGCGTCCGGGTCGAACTGCTTCGACACCCGAACGAACCAGTTCACGTCATAGATGAAATCCACCAGCTCCGGCTCCACCGGCTCCAGCTCCATGGCGATCCCGGCGAAGCGCTTCGCCGCCTCGACGACGGCCTCCGGCAGCTCGGAGCTGTACTCCTGCTCCGCCTCCGCGTCCTCCAGCGCCGCCAGCAGCTCGCCCAGCAGCCGCGCCATCGGGCTGTCCGGCCCTTCAAATTTCACCACCAGGTCACGAATAGACGCTCCTTTCGCGCCGGACAGCTCCGCGGACAGCATGTCCCGGGCGCGGTCCGCCAGGTTGTGGGCCTCGTCCACCAGCAGCCCGACCTTCGACTTGCCGTCGAAGTAGCGCTTCAGCCGCACCTTCGGGTCGAAGACGTAGTTGTAGTCGCAGATGACCACGTCGGCGGTCTCCGAGATGTCCAGGGACAGCTCGAAGGGGCACAGCCTGTGGGCGTCGGCCAGGTCGGCTATGGCCTCGGCGTCCAGCCGCTGCAGGGCCAGCGCCTCCTTCAGGGCGTCCCTACGCCGGTCGTAGTAGCCCGCGGCCAGCTGGCAGCCCATGCAGTCCGCCTTCTCCATCGGACAGACCTTCTCCTTGGCGGTGATGGTCACGCTGCGCAGGGCCAAGCCCCCGGCGCGCATGAGCTGCAGGGCGTCCTCGGCAGCCCTGCGCCCAGTGGTGCGGGCAGTGAGATAGAATATCGCCGTCACATAGCCCCTGCCCAGAGCCTTCAGCGCGCCGAACAGCGAGGCCGCCGTCTTGCCGATGCCGGTGGGGGCCTCGATCAGGGCGTTGGCATGGCTGCGCATGGCGGTATACACCGCCGCGGCCATGTCCCGCTGGCCCTCCCGGTAGGTGTCGAAGGGAAAGGCCAGTGCGTCCAGCGTGGGACGGGATCGGTCCCTCCAGTCGTCCACCGCGGCGATCCAGCGCAGGTAGGGCACGGCGTAGGCCATCAGCCGCTCCTCCAGCTCCCAGGCGTTGTAATCCTCGCTGTATTCCCGCTTCCTGCCGTCCATGCGGGCGTAGGTCAGGTGGACCTCCGCCTGCCCCACCCCCGCGTTCAGGCAAAACAGCGCCGCGTAGATCTCCCCCTGGGCCCAATGGGCGGGGTAATCGTATTTCAATATGGATGAAGGGTCCCTGGCGGTGGTCTTGATCTCCAGCACCCGCACCAGCTCCCGGTCGATGTAGACCCCGTCCGCACGGCCGTGGACGCGCAGTATGCGGCCGTCGATGGGAATGTCCCGGGACACGGCGACCTCGCTGTCCCAGCTGGGCGGCAGCAGCTGCTGCAGCGCCTGGTGGCCGCGCACGCCCTCGCGCATCCGGGCCGCCGCCCGCCGCGCCGGTATCAGGTCGCCCCTCTCGAAGGCGAATTCCGCCAGCGTTCGCACACTGACTGAATGAATTTTTTGCACAGGCCTCTCCCTTTCCCTTGACATAACGGTCACATCATGTTACATTATTGTTGTCTGGGCAATTATACTGCCACAGAAGACCGTTTTGTACCAGTATAATTCACGCAGGCAGCTTTTGCAAGCGCTTTGCGGCGCCGCCCGGCGTTCGCAGTCGCGTAAAAAGAAAGGAGGATGTGAACATGACTTTATATCCACTTTTGATGGCGCCCACCTTCCGACACGGCGAGGAGACCCCCTGGGGCGGGCACATGCTGAGGGACACGCTGATGAAGGACGCCCCCGCCGGCGCGACCGGCGAGAGCCTTGAGATCTCGGCGCTGCCGGGCTATGAGAGCATGGTGGCCAACGGCGTGCACGCGGGCAAGCCCCTTTCGCGCATGATCGAGCTCTGGGGCGAGGGCCTGACGGGCCAGACCGGCGGGGAATTCCCGCTGTTGCTGAAGCTGCTGGACACGCTGATGCCGCTTTCCGTGCAGGTGCACCCCGACGACGCCTATGCCGCCAGGGTCGAAAACAAGAGTGGCAAGAGCGAGGCCTGGATCATACTCAACGCCGAGCCCGGCGCGCGGATCGTCTACGGCGTGGATACCAAGGGCGAGCTGCTGGACAAAGTCGTCGCCGAAGGCCGGATCGAGGAATGCCTGCGCTGGAAGAACGTGCGCCCCGGCGACGTCTACTACATCCCCGAGGGCATGGTCCACGCCATGGGCGAGGGCATACTGGCCTATGAGATCGGGCAGTCTACGGACATCAACTATCGCCTGTGGGACTGGGGTCGCGTGTTCGAGGGCGGCAAGCCCAGGGCGCTGCAGGTGGAGAAGGCCCTGGACGTCTGCCGGAGCGAGCTGCAGCTGGAAAAGAACGAGGGCACCACGGTGCTGTGCAGGGGCGGCAGCCGCACCTATTACATCTCCGACGCCCACTTCGAGCTTTGCCGGCTGAACCTCTCCGGAAAGATGCCCCTGGAGGGCGGCAGGATGCTGTTCCTGACCCCGATGGGCCCCTGCGCCCTGCGCTGGGGCGAGGAGGAAATGACCCTGGACGCCTTTGACAGCGTGCTGGTGCCCGCGGGCCTGGAGGGCGTGGTGCTGGAGGGCGAGACGAAGGTGCTGATGTCCTGCCTGCCCGACAAGGAGAAGCTGATCGCGGAGCTGGGCTACCGCGCCGAGAACGTGGCGGGGCTGGTGGAATAATAGATCCCTTACGACAAGGAGCGTGACTGTCCGTAATGGACGATAACGGTACATTGATACTCGCCCTGATCGCCCTCGTGGCCATGTCGGCCTTCTTTTCCGCCTCGGAGACGGCTTACACCAGCCTGAACCGGGCGCGGCTGAAGGCCATGGCCAACGGGGGTGACCGGCGCGCCGCGAAGGTGCTGGCCCTGTCCGAGGATTACGACCGGCTGCTTTCCGGCATACTGGTGGGCAACAACATCGTGAATATCCTGTCCGCGTCGCTGGCGACGGTGCTGTTTGTGCGCCTCATCGGCGGCGCGGGCGTGTCTGTGTCCACCGCAGTGATGACGGTGGTCGTGCTGATGTTCGGCGAAATCGCCCCCAAGACCATCGCAAAGGACCGGCCGGAGAAGGTGGCGCTGGCCTTCTATCCGCTGCTGAACGCGATCCTCGTGCTGCTCAGCCCCATCATCTTCCTGACCACCTGCTGGCAGAAGCTGGTCTATCGGGTATTCCGGCCCACCGACGACCGGGGCATCACCGAGGAAGAGCTGATCACCATCGTGGAGGAGGCCGAAAACGGCGGCGAGATCGACGAGCACGAGAGCGAGCTGATCCGCTCGGCCATCGAATTCAACGACATGACCGCCGAGGACATACTGACGCCCCGGGTGGACGTCGTATCGGCGGAGCTTCACAGCACCCCCGACGAGATCGCAAGCATCTTCGAAAAGAGCGGGCGCTCCCGGATCCCTGTGTACGAGGACAGCATCGACAACATCGTGGGCATACTCCACGAAAAGGATTTCTACCGCCTGCGGGACAAGGCGCCGCTCAGGGAGATGATGTCGGAGCCCCTGTGCGTGGTGCCCTCCACCAGGCTGGCGGTGCTCTTGAAGCTGCTGCAGCGCACGAAGAACCACATGGCCGTGGTGGTGGACGAATACGGCGGTGTGGTGGGCATCGTCACGATGGAGGATATCCTCGAGGAGCTGGTGGGCGAGATCTGGGACGAGCACGACGAGGTGGTGGAGGACATCGTACAGCTGTCCGAAAACGCCTGGCGGGTCAGGGGCAGCGCGAGCCTGGACGACCTTCGCCAGATCGTGCCCATCGGGGACGATTATGAATCCGTCACCGTGAACGGATGGGTGCTGGAGGTGCTGGGCCACCTGCCCCAGCCGGGGGACGCCTTCGACTACCGGGATCTGCACGTCACCGTCCAGCGGGTCGCCCGCAGGCGCGTGGAGCAGATTCGCATCGACAGGAAGCAGACCGACGAAGCAAAGGAGTGAACGCCATGAAGGCGCAGCTGTATGCGCAGATCGAAGCCTCCCGCGTGCCGCTGACCGCGAGGCAGCTTTCCGAGGAGAACCAGTGCCCCCTCGAGGCGGTGCAGGCGGCGCTGGACGAGCTCGCCGGGGAGGGGCGCATCGCCTCCACCCGGAAGGGCGGCTGGGCCATCCCCGAGACCATCGGGCTGAGCGCGGCGCGCATCGCCTTCCAGCGCAACGGCACGCCGATGGCCCAGCCCGTCGGCGGCGGGGCGTCGCTGAAGCTCGAATACAGCGGCGCGGAGCGCTGCATGCCCGACGACCTGGTGCTGGTGCGCCCGCTGGGCGAACACTGCCAGCTGAACGCCATACTCCGCCGGGGCCGGGAGCGCTTCGCAGCCTACGTGCGCATCGAGCGCAAGCCGACCAAGGCCGTGGGCAAGCGCCGCCCGGAGGTCAAGGCGGTGGCCTCCGCCATCCCCTGCGACGTGCGCATCCCCTACGACGTGGTGCTGACCGGGAACCTCGACGGGCTGGAGAACGACCGGATCGCCCTTCTGAACATCGACCGCTATCCCCAGGCCAGCCGCCCGATTTACGCCAGCGTCCTGCGGGTGCTGGGCGACGAGGAGAGCCTGCCGGCGCTGATGCGCGCGGTGGCGGAGGACCAGGGCTTTGCCACCGAGCCCGCCGGGGCGGTCCTGGAGGAATCCGAGGCCATGCCCGATTCGGTGCGGCCCCAGGACGTCGCCGGGCGGGAGGACCTGCGCGAGCTGCTCACCTTCACCATCGACGGCGCCACCGCGAAGGACTTCGACGACGCCGTTTCCATCGAGCGCACGGAAAGGGGCTGGCGGCTGGGAGTCCACATCGCCGACGTCAGCCACTACGTCCGCCCGGGCACCGCCATCGACCGGGACGCGCTGGAGCGGGGCACCTCGCTGTACCTGCCGGGGCTGACCGTGCCGATGCTGCCGGAATGCCTGTCCAACAACCTCTGCTCGCTGATGCCGGACGTGGATCGCCTGGCCCTGAGCCTGTTCATGGACATCGAGCAGGGCAGGATCGTGGACCACCGTCTCGTGGAATCGGTCATCCACTCCCATGCGCGGCTGACCTACGAGGCGGCGAACCGCTACTTTGAAGGCGGCGAGACCGACATCCCCGAGGCGGTCGGCGCGGCGCTTACGGACATGCGCGCCCTCTCCCACGTGCTGCGGGGCAAGCGGGCCGCCCGGGGCGCCATCGACTTTGAGATCGACGAGCCCGAATTCGTGCTGGACGAGACCGGCCAGCCCGAGGACATACTGCTGGTGCCCCGGGGCGAGGCGGAGCGCATCATCGAGGACTTCATGCTGGCCGCCAACGAGACCGTGGCGGCGCTGGCCCGGAACACGGAGCTGCCCTTCGTCTACCGCGTCCACGAGGACCCGGACCCGGACCGGCTGCGGTCGCTGGAGGCGCTGCTGGGCAGCCTCGACCTGTACACCCACATCGGCTCCACCCCCCACCCCGGCGTGCTCCAGGGCGTGCTGGAGCAGGTGAAGGACCATCCGGCCCGGGACGTGATCCGCCACAGCCTGCTGCGGGCATTAAAAAAGGCCCGCTACTGCGAGCGGCCCCTGGGGCACTATGCCATGGCCCTGAAGGACTACTGCCACTTCACCTCGCCCATACGCCGCTACCCTGACCTGACGGTGCACCGCATGCTGAAGCTGCTGACGGAGGGGCGCATGGCGGAGGCCGCCCGCTGGCAGGGACGCATGGCGGACATCGCCGCGGACACCTCCCTGCGGGAGAGCGCGGCGGTGAGCGCCGAGCGCCAGGCGGACGGCATCATGATGGCGGCCTGGATGTCCAGGCACTTGGGCGAGGCCTTTGACGGCGTGGTCTCCTCCGTCACGAGCTGGGGACTCTACGTGGCCCTGCCCAACGGCGCGGAGGGCTTGGTGCACATCTCCCAGCTGGACGACTATTTTGAGTACGACGCAGACCGCAGCCGCTTGATCGGCACGGCCACCGGCATCACCTTCCGCCTGGGCGACCGGGTCCGCGTGCGCGCCGCCCGCGTCAGCGTCCCCCTGGGCGAGATCAACTTCGACCTGCTGCCGGCGGAAGAGGACGGCAACTACTGATTTGTCGCGGAGCGACAAATCAGTAGTTGAGGGGGTAGGGGTTAAGTTTTAGGGGTTAGGGAATGGCCGGACCCGTACACGGTGTAGGGGCGCTCTCCGAGCGCCCGCGGGCGATTGGAAATCGCCCCTACACACCAACAACCCCTAACCCCTATCCCCTAAAACCTAACCCCTAAATACTGATTTATCGAGCACAGCTCGATAAATCAGTATTTGTCTACCCCCTTATCCGTATCCTTCCATCCCCCATCACGCACACCTCCGCCTCATGGAACGCCCGCATGGCGTTGATCATGTGCGCCAGGTCGTGGGCGCCGGCGGATTCGTTCGCCGAGTGCATGCTCAGCTGGGCCAGGCCGATGTCCACCGCGATCATGGAGGCGTGGGTGTTGGCGATGTTGCCCAGGGTGGAGCCGCCGGGGATGTCCGAACGGTTGGCAAAGCGCTGCACGGGCACGCCTGCCCTCCGGCAGATCTCTTCAAATACCGCCTGGGAAACGCCGTCGCTGGTGTACTTCTGGGCCGCGTTGAACTTGACCACGACGCCGCCGTTCAGCGCCACCCGGTTGTTCTCGTCGTACTTTTCAGGGTGGGTCGGGTGCACCCCGTGGGCGTTGTCGGCGGAGAGCATCATGCTGCGGGCGAGGGCGGTCTCCAGGGCCTGTTCGTCGCCGCCCAGAGCCGATACGATCCGGCGCGTCACCTCTGAAAGGAACGTGGAATCCGCGCCCTGGCGGGTGCCGCTGCCCACCTCCTCGTTGTCGAACACGCAGGCCATGTCCACGTGGTTGGAGGGCTTCGCCTCCAGCAGCGCCCGGACGGAGGCATAGGCGCACTCCAGGTCGTCCAGCCTCGGCGCGGCGATATACTCCCCCGCCGCGCCCCAGAGCCTCGGTTCGTCCCGGTTGACCAGATAGAGGTCGCAGCCCAGCAGGTCTGCGCCGTCCACGCCCAGCGCCCCGGCGACCAGGGCCCTGTAGTCCGTCCCCGCAGGACCGATCACCGGCAGCATGTCCACCTGGGGATTCAGCTTGACGCCGTCGTTCACGGTGCGGTTGAAGTGGATCGGCAGGTTCGGGATCAGCGCCAGGTCCCTGTCGAAGCAGACGAGCCGCGCGGCGATGCCCTCCTCCGTCCGGACCACCGCGCGACCGGCGATGGACAGGGGCCGGTCGAACCAGGTCTGCATGATCATGCCGCCATACTTTTCCACGTTCAGTATCGCGTAGCCGTTGGCATCCCGCCCGGCCGAGGGCTTCAGCTTGAAGCAGGGCGAATCCGAATGGCTCGCCACCAGCTGGAAGTGGTTGAAGGCCCCCTCCGGAACGCGAAAGGCGATGATCGAGGATTGGTTGCGCGTCACGTAATAGCGGCCGCCGGGGACGAGCTTCCAGGGCTCGCACTCGTTCAGCGGGCCAAAGCCCTGCCCCTCCAGCATCTTTCGAAGGTTCGCCACGGCGTGGAAGGCCGTCGGCGATTGGCGGATAAAGTCCATCATCCCGTTGATCGGATTCATATTTCCCTCCTGAAAAATCGGTTGACACCGAGTGTTGTTGAAGCTATAATCCGGTTGAGTACAATATGATAATATGGAGGCGTTCATGGCAAAGCCGTTACTGTTGACCTACAACCTGAAGCCCGGCACGGCTGCCGGGTTGGATAAGGTATGCCGGGATTTGGGCATTCGCGTTCGCGGGGTCCAGAGGGATGAATACGCCCTGCCCATCGGCGCGCTGGCAGGCATACCGGTGGCCCGCCCGTCAAGCGCCCAAGCAGCGACCGCCCCGCCCTTTGACGACGAAATACTGGTCATCTGCCACATGCTGTCAAGCGAGCTGGACGCCTTCCTGCAGGCCATGCGCGAAGCGGGCATGCCCCCCATCGGCCTGAAGGCGGTGCTGACGCCGGTCAACGTCCTGTGGAATTCCACCGACCTGCACAGCGAGCTGGCCCGGGAGCACGCATCCATGCAACGCCGCCGTCCGTAACGGACAGCGGCGTTGTCGTTTTTGATGTCTATCCCAGGTTCTTCAGCCTGCGCACCTTGTAGCCCTTGGACCTGTACTCGCTCACGTTCTTGATGATGCAGTGCACGGTGTTGCTGCCATGCTCGTTGCCGCCGTTTTCGGTGATCATCATCTTCGTCTTCTCGGCGTTCACGAAATACAGGAACATCACCACATGTTCCTTGGATTTACAGATCAGGTCGCCCGGCCGGAGATCCTCGTAGTCCTTCGTCTTGTAGGCAGAGGACGACGCGATATTCTTCGTCCTGTCATGGCTGTGCTCGGTGCCCGTACCCCAGATGGATGTGCTGACGAAGGTCGAGCAGTCGCTGCCCCTGTAGCCGCCGTCCTTGCCGTCGTTCTTGAATTTGCTCTGGTCAAGGATGTAATAGCCCTTGCCGCTGTCATAGTAGAAATTTCTCTCCAGCAGCAGGTTCACGTTGTAGCCCCGGTGATCCTGTGTGTAGGGGACGCCGTAGTACACCTGCTTGGGCTTGAAATCCTTTGCGCCGCCCTGGGCGTAGCCATTCTCCCAGTAAATCTGCTTCTTCAGCGTCATCCACGGGAAGGCGTTGTCCACAAAGGCGTTGTTGATGATGCGCTTGCGCTTGGAGGCGTCGTCGCTGGTGATCTTGCCGTTCGCCTTCAGCGCGTCGATCTGTTTGATCGTGCACTGGCGAATATTGTCGATGAGCGCCAGGTTGGCCTCTATGCCGCCGGTCCCCGTGATGCGGGCGGGAATGGTGAGCGTCACGTCGTCGGTTTCAACGGTCACCCTGAAGTTCAGCACGATATCAGGATTGCGCCGGGAGGTCGCGGTGATCGTGGCATAGCCCATGCCCACCGCGTGCAGCACGCCCGCCTCATCCACATAGGCGATATCCGCATTGGAGGACTCCCAGGCAAAATCCACCTCCGCCCCGGCGGGCGTGACCTTCCATGTCAGCTGAAGGGTCTCGCCGGCCTTCATGCTGGTCGGGGCGTTGGTCAGCTCCGCGCCCTGGGGATAGTAGGGATCCTCAACCGTCACCTTCAAATTCGCAGTCAGGTTGTTCGACGTGGTGACCGTCACCGTGGCCTCGCCCATGGACAGCGCGCACAGCGTGCCGTCATCGGCAACCGCCGCCACCTCCGGGGCGGAGGACACGTATGTAAAGCCCGTGGCGCTGCCCTTGGTGATCGCGGGCATCAGCATCACGGTATCCCCCACATTGAGCGTCATCTGAGCCGGCTTGAACTTCACCTTTTTGGGCGCAGGCTTGACCTTCACCAGCATCTGCGCGGCGATGCCGTCGACGGCTGTGGAGGCAGTGATGGTCGCCTCTCCGGGGGCCACGCCGGTAACCGTGCCGTCCTCGGACACAGTGGCGACCCACGAGTCTGAGCTGCGGAACGCAAGCTCGGCCGAGGCGCCCTGATCCATCTCGACGGTCGGCCTGAAGGACTGGAGCACGCCGATTTCGACGTAATCCTCGGTAAACCTGATCCATTCCGGCGCGGAGAGCACGGTGACCTCCGTCTGGTCCGTCTTGCCGTTCGACGTGGTCACGGTGATCGTCGCCTTGCCGCCGGAGATGCCCGTCACCACGCCCGTTTGAGGATCGACCTCGGCGACGGCGGGATCGCTGGATGCGAAGGTGACGCCCGCAGAGGTGCCCTTCGGGAAGGTCCAGGTCAGGGCGGACGATTCGCCGACGGCCAGCTCCAGGCTGTCGGGGGAAAGCGACACCGAATCGGGCGCCTTGACGACAGTCACCTTCAGCTTGCACGTCTTGTCATTGTAGGTCCTTACGGTGATCGTCGCGGTGCCCTTCTTGACGCCGGTGATCGTGCCGTCCTTGGCGACCTTGACGACCTTCTTGTTGCTGCTGCTGTAGGTAAACGTGCTTGCCGAGCTGCCCACATCCGGCTCAAGCCTGCGGCTCTCGTTGACGCCGATGTTCAGCTCCTTCCAGGGCAGCTTGACCTTTGTGGGCGCCTCCACGACCTCGATGACGCACTTCGCGGTCAGCTTGTTATAGGTCCTGGCCTTTAACAGTGTCTTGCCCACCTTCAGGCCCGTGATGACCCCGTCCGAGAGCTTGACCTTCTTTTTATTGGAAACGCCGTAGGCAATGGCGCCCGCCGCCCCCTCGTTCAATACGGCGGCCACCTTCAGCTTCATGCCGAGGCCCAGCTTGATGCTGTCGCTCTCAAAGGCCACCGATTCGGGCGCGGGCGCGACGGTCACCGTGACAGTGCCTTCCTTCCCGTTGAAGGTCGTGCCGCGAATCTGCGCCTCGCCCACGGCCAGGGCCTGGAGCTTGCCGGTAGCGCTGTCCACGCTGACGATATCGGGATTGCTGCTGGCAAAGGTAACCGCGCTGGCCGTATCCTTGGGCAGCTTATAGCTCACATTTCCGCGCTCGCCGACGCCGAGGACCGGCTTGTCGACGCTCAGCGTGACCTTGTCCGGGGCCTTCTTGACGGTAACCTCCAGCGTGCCCTTGAGGCCGTTGTAGGTTTCCACCTTGATGCGGGCCTTGCCGACCTTGACGCCCTTCAGGACGTTTCCGCTCTTGACCTTGACGACATGCTTGTTTTCGCTCGTGAGGGTATACGTGCCGCCGTACTCCTCCGCCGGATCGCCCAGTATCACCTGCAGATCCCTGTAATACTCGCCCTTGGCGATGGATAGTCTCTCAACGCCGAAGGAGACCTTCACAGGCGCCTTTTTGACGTAGACAAAGCATTCGCTGTAGGAGCCGTTGTCGCCGACGGCCGTGATGATGGCAAAGCCCTCGGCAACACCGGTCACCCTGCCGCTCTTGTACACCTTCGCAATGTTGGAATTGCTGCTGATGTAGGTGACCCCGTCCCCCCTCTTGTTCTCGGAGATCAGATAGCGAAAATCGTCGATGCCCAGCGTCATCCGGTCGGCGTCCAGCTTGGGGCCGTCCGGGTCGGCGTAGGGCTTCGCCTCGGTCCCTTCGCCCTCGGACGCTTCGCCGGTGTTTTGGGCCGTTGGGGCCTCCTGTTCATCGCCCGGGAGCTGGAGCGCCCCGACCTCATCCCCGAGCTCTATGGCTTCGCCCGAGCCTTCAAGGTCGATGTCCAGATCACCGTCGAGCACCAGGTCGCCAACATCCGCCTCGTCAATCTCGAGCTGCAGGTCATCCTCGGATACCTGGCCTTCGATCTGCACTTCAAGCCCGTTTGGCGCAAAATCGTCCTCGGTATAACCGACTCCCGGCAGCATCGTGACCACCAGGCACAGTGTCAACAGCAACGCCAGTTTTCTCATGGTCGCATTCCTTTCTTCGATAGATTCGTCCCTATGCCAATTCCTCGCCCACCAGCATGCAAAGGTAGGCCGCTGCGGCGTCATAGCGCGCGTCGTGGGGATGGTCTCCCCCTTCGCCATACCATTTGTGGCATTTGCCGGCGATGAAATCCTGTGAAAGCCCGAAGTGTTCGGTCAGCTCAGTCAGCTTCGGAGGCTTCAGCACCTTGGGGTTCTGCTTCAACGGGATGTGGGCCTCCTGGGTATAGTGCTTCAGCGTACAGAAGATGGGATAGTTGGGCAGCTTCACGCCGATGTGTTCGAATTCACGGCGCAGATAGCGGATATCCCCCGCCACATCGTGTCCGATGATCAGCTTGCAGTCGATGAAATCCCGGTAGATCTCATCCGCGTAGTCGATAAAGCCCTTGCCGCCGGACAGCTTCTTCAGCTGGTAGACGCTGATGCCGTGCACCTGGCGGGCGTAGCGGTTGATGGCCTTGGCCGAGAAGTAAAAGTTCTTGCCCCGTATCCTGCGCCCTTCGATCACCAGGTAGGAAAGCTGTATGATATGGCTTGGGTGCATGCCGTCCAGCTCCACATCCAGGGCAATGGTCTTGTCGCACTTCTTCTTGAAGAGCTTATCGAAAAGATTCATCACAGCTTACCGACTCCGTATCGCTTTTCTTATGTTCTCGAGCGTCCTCTCGACGTTCACCATGGGGGTCGCAAGGTTCATGCGGAACCAGCCCCTGCCCATTTCCCCGAAGAACAGCCCGCTGTTCAGCGCCACCCTGGCGCGGTTGACCAGCAGGTCCATCACCGCCTCGTGGGACAGGCCCAGGCCCGAAAAATCGAGCCACATCAGGTAGGTGCCCTCCTGGGGCGCGCACCCGATCTCGGGCAGGCGCTCGTGCAGATAACCGACGGCAAAATCCCGGTTTTCCTTGACGTATTCGACGACGGCGTCCATCCACTCGTCGCCGAAGCGATAGGCGGCCGTCTGGGCGATCGAGCCGAATATGTTCGCGGAGGTGGCATGCGCCCTGGTCAGTTCATCGGCAAGCGCCTTGCGAAGGGCGGCATCCGGCACGATGATGCTGGATTGCCTGAGACCCGCCAGGTTGAAGGACTTCGTGGCGGAGGTCAGCATGATGCTGCAGCGGCGGGCGTCGTCCAGCGCCAGTATGCGCGTCTGCCGATGGCCGTCGAAGGTGAAATCCGCGTGAATCTCGTCGCTGACGATCAGCACGCCATAGCGCAGGGCCAGGTCGACCAGCCTGCCGAGCTCCTCCCGGGTCCACACGCGGCCCACCGGGTTGTGGGGGCTGCACAGTATCATCATGCGGACGCCCTGTGAAAACTTCCGTTCCAGGTCGTCAAAATCCATCCGCCAGCCAGCCTCATCGTATACGAGCGGGCTTTCGACCAGCCTGCGCCCGAACAGCTTCACCGCCTGATAGAAGGGTCCGTATACCGGAGGCTGTATCAATATGGCGTCCTCCGGCTTCGTCAGCGCGCTGGCGCAGAAAAACAGGCTGTCCACGACCCCGGGGCTGTACAGGATCCAGTCGGCGTCGACCTTCAGGCCGTGGCGGCGCTGCAGCCAGCCCACTTCGGCCTCGTGCTCGGCTTCGCTGTCGTCGGTATAGCCGTATATGGCGTGTTCGGCGCGCTTGATGAGGGCTTTACTGACCTGTGGCACGGTCCTGAAATCCATATCCGCCACCCACATGGCGATCAGGTCGTCCCTGCCGTAATACTTGCCGAGCATATCCCACTTTTCGCAGCTGGTGCCATGCCGGTCGACGGGGGCGTCCAGATAATCCCGCATCTCCTGTCGCATGTCATATTCCCCCTATTTATCCATGATATAATATTACATTTTCATTATACACATTGTAAAATGAATATTCAAGTTCGTATATGGTAAAAAACGCAAGCATGCCGCTCCAATATTTGACAGAAATCATTCAGTTCATATTCAGTTGATATAGATGGACTATCATACAGGTACAGGGTAGGTCGCGCTTCCGATTGTCTTGATCTGCCTCATATTTCTCCCCCATGAAATCGGAAACGACGATGCGCTCCCCCATCGCGCACCGCCGGGAAGCGCGGCCTGCTTCTTTTTTGTCATTCAACGGGCTTCGCGCCCGCTGCTCTTTGATGTGCCGGCGGCCTTCAGCATGCATGCCATGGCGCAAATAAACAGACCGAAACCGGTCTGTTTCTGTTCAGTCTGCTAAATACTGATTTATCGAGCATCAGCTCGATAAATCAGTATTTGCTTTCACCAGCAACACCGTTCTGTTTATTTGCGCTTCCGGGTCAGGGCCGCGATCATGCCGATCAGCGCAATCGTCGCCCACAGGCCGTGCATCGGCCCGGCGTCCCCGCCGGTCAACAGCGCCTCCGAGACGCCATACAGCCGGTATAACGCCGCGTCCCCGCCGCCAAAGCCGAGGAGGAATACGTTGGCAAGGCCCCAGCCCCACCTGAAGCCGACCGAGGTCCAGAATCCGTACCGGGCATACAGCAGGCAGCACGCCAGACCCAGCAGCAGCACGTTCACCCCGGCCACGACGCCCCCGGCCAGGCCGCCGCCGGTCAGCCAGAACACCGCGCAGGCCACCGCCGTGGCCCAAATTCCGTTCCATTGCGCGCGCAGCCCGTCAAACAGCACCCGCTTCAAAAACGCCGCTTCGCCCATCGTGGAAAGCAGGCTGACGATACACAGCACGGGCAGGCTCCACGTGAACCGCGGCGCGGTCAGTGGCCACTCCGGGCGCATGCTGTCCGGCAGCAGGCAAAGGGCCGCGATGGCCACAGCCATGAGGAGGCCCGACAGCGACGCGCCCCACAGCCCTGCCGGCGGCATGGGGATCAGCGGTCCCTCCAGCCGCCACAGCCGCCTCAGCCGCCCGGCCAGTGCCAGCGACAGCGCGGCGAAGGCGACCGTCGCAAGGCTCCCATGCCACCTGTACAGCGCCTGCGCCCACACAGGGGCGCGCTGCACGCTCGTCCCATCGATCCTCCAGGCCTCAAAGAGCGCCGCAAGGGCGCGCACGAGGCCAAAGCGCGTCGCCAGGGCGATCAGCGCATAGCCAAACAGGCTGACCGCCAGCAGCCAGCCCGTCCGAAGCCTTCCCTTTTCATCGGTTCGTGTTTTCCCGTCTTCGGCCGGCGCAGGAGACGCCTGTCCCTGCGCCGCACGCTTGCTCTTGCTCATGAAGCTAACCTGTCACTCCACCACCGCCTGGATCAGCGGCTTCGCCTCGGGCTTTTCATCCCCGATGACGATGGACCGCTTCAGCAGGTTGTACGCGCCGATCCTGTCGGACCGCTCGCCCACGTGCAGCGTCGCCAGCAGGTCGCCCTTCTTCACGGCGTCGCCCAGCCGGACGTTCATCACGATGCCCACGGACAGATCCAGCACGTCCGTCTTGCGCTCCCGGCCCGCGCCCAGCAGCCTGGCGGCATTGCCGATGTCGCTGGTGTGCATCTTCGCCACATAGCCGTCCCGCTCCGCCTTCATCGCCACCTTATGGGGCGCCTTGGGCAGAAGGCCGGTGTCCTCCACTACCCGGCGGTCGCCGCCCTGGGCCTCGATCATGTCGCCGAAGGTCCTCAGGCCCTCGCCGCTGGCGATCTTCGCCTCCAGCATCTGAATGCCCGTCTGTACGTCGGGCGCGGCCCCCGCGTTCCTGAGGATGTGGGCTCCCAGGGTCAGGGCCACCGTCTTCAGGTCGCCGCCGGTCCGCCCGGCCAGCACGTCGATGGCCTCCTCCACCTCGAGGGCATTGCCGATGTAGTTGCCCAGGGGCTGATCCATGTCGGTGATCAGCGCCGAGAAGCGCTTGCCGCTCAGGGAGCCGATGCGCACCATCATCTCGGCCAGCTTCCTTGACTTCTCCGGGGTGTCCATGATCGCGCCGCTGCCGGCCTTCACGTCCAACACCACCACGTCGCAGCCCGCCGCCAGCTTCTTGGACAGTATCGACGACACCACCAGGGGCAGGCAGTCCACCGTGGCGGTCACGTCCCGCAGCGCGTAGAGCGCCTTGTCCGCCGGGGCCAGCTCGGCGGTCTGGCCGATGATCGCGCAGCCGATGTTCTTCACCTGCCGCTTGAAGTCCGGAACATCCTTTGAGATGCTCATGCCGGGAATGGACTCCAGCTTGTCCAGCGTGCCGCCGGTGAAGCCCAGGCCCCGCCCGGACATCTTGGCCATCTTCACGCCGCAGGCGGCCACCAGGGGCACCAGGATCAGCGAGGTGGTGTCCCCCACGCCGCCGGTGGAGTGCTTGTCCGCCTTGACGCCGGGGATGTCGGACAGGTCCAGCGTATCGCCGGACTTGGCCATGGCCAGCGTCAGGGCCAGGGTCTCCCGGTCGGTCATGCCGTTGATGCAGATGGCCATCAGCAGCGCCGAGGCCTGGTAGTCGGCAAAGCTGCCGTCCACGACGCCGTCCACGAAGGCGCGGATCTCCTTCTCGCTCAGTTCCCCGCCGAATCGCTTCTTGCGGATGATGTCACAGGGATTCATGCTCATAGTTCAACGCCTGGCGCCATTGCGCCAGCTTCCTTTCATAGGGTAATGTGTAGGCGGGGCTGGTGGAGGGCAGCTTTATCAGCTCCCGCCCCTCGATGAAGGGCTTGCCCCACTTCACAAACAGCCGGTGGGCCGTGCCGCCGTTGAGCAGTACGCGCCGGATGTTCGGGCAGCGCCGAAACAGCCCCTCGAAGTCGTTGGGCGCGGGCTGGCGGATGGCGCTGTCCAGCGAACCCTGGCGCTCGCAGCTTTGCAGCACGTCCCACAGGGCGATGCCGTGCCGGTTCAGAAGATCGATCCTCTCCGGGATACCTCCCGGAAGGGGCTCGCCGTAGACGTCGGCCAGTATGCGCCAGAAGGCGTTTCGTGGATGGGCGTAGTAAAAGCCCTGGTTCAGCGATTCCACGCTGGGCATGCTGCCCAGGATCAGCAGCCGCGCCCCGGGCGGCGCCACCGGTTCGAAGGCGATGATGCGGCCGGACATGTCAGGGCAGCTCGGCGAACACCTGGCCGATGCGCTCGTGCACCACCAGGTTGGCCCGGCGGTCCTGGGGCGTGCTGGACAGGTTGACCAGCACCAGGCGGTTGCCCCGGTACAGGTCCACCAGGCCCGCGGCGGGATAGACGTTCAGCGACGTGCCGCCGATGATCATCATGTCCGCCTCCGCGATGGCGGCGCAGGCCCCGTTGACCACGTCGTTGTCCAGGGATTCCTCGTAGAGCACCACGTCCGGCTTGATGGTGCCGCCGCATTCGCACTTGGGCACGCCGGTGGTGTGCAAGATGTGGTCCAGGCCGTAGAATTTGCCGCAGCGCATGCAGTAGTTGCGCAGCACCGAGCCGTGCAGCTCGAAGACCTTTTTCGAGCCGGCCTTCTGGTGCAGGCCGTCGATGTTCTGGGTGACTACGCCGGTCAGCTTGCCCTCTTGCTCCCACTGGGCCAGCTTGGCATGGGCCGCGTTGGGAAGGGCGTCTGGAAACAGCATCTTGTTGCGATAGAAGCGAAAGAACTCCTCGGGCTTTCGCATGAAGAAGGTGTGGCTGAGTATCGTCTCGGGCGGATAGTCGTACTGCTGATTATAGAGCCCGTCCACGCTCCTGAAATCGGGTATGCCGCTCTCGGTGGAGACCCCCGCGCCCCCGAAGAACACGATGCGTTTGCTCTCTTTGATCCAGCCTGCCAGCGTCTCGTTCATCCCTCATACCTCCCATCGTGATTCTGTCGATGTTATTTTACCATTAAACGGCCCGGATGTCAATTTTCAAAACCACATTGACAACCGCCTGTTTTAGGGGTAAAATAGCTTCGCGTATAATGTTGCCATTCTATGGATATACAAAATTATAAGGAGGTGTTTGTATGGCACTTGGCAACACCAAGGTCATCCTTGAGAAGAGCGCCTATCTGCACGAGGGTGAGACCCAGATCTCCGAGCGCGCCTTCAACCTGATCATCGGCGGCATGCTGCTCTGGGGCTTCCTGCTGAACTACCTGACGGTGACGCTGTTCGCCGAGCAGGCGATTCGACTCGTTTACAACATGAATCCCTTCATCTTCCTGGCCGTCTACCTGGTGCTGGTGATCGTCGGCAACCTGATGGTGACGCGGGGCGGCGCCGCGATGAGCTTCATCGGCTACACGCTGATCGCCGCGCCCATAGGCATTGTGCTGTGCGTTTCAATTCAGGGCATCCCCGTGGACACCATCAAGAGCGCCGTGCTGGTGACGGCCATCGTGTCGCTGGCCTTCATGATCGCCGCCACGCTGTTTCCCAACTTCTTCCTGAGCCTCGGGCGGGTGCTGTTCTTCTCGCTGCTGTTCATGATCGTGGGCAGCCTGGTCAGCCTGTTGCTGTTCGGCCGGCACGGCGGCATGGTCTACGAGTGGATCGGCACGGCCATCTTCTCGCTGTTCATCGGCTACGACTGGGCCCGGGCCAACACCTGCACCCGGACCGTGAACAACGCCATCGACCTGGCCGCGGCGCTGTACCTGGATATCGTCAACCTGTTTTTGCGGCTGCTGCAGATGATGAGCCGGAATAAAAAGTAATGTCTTACAGGAGGAACCATGATACGCCACATCGTACTGTTCAAAATCAAGGATGAATTCAAGGACGAGATCCCCCAGCTGGTGAAGAACTTCTACGGCATGAAGGGCCGCATCGAGGGCATGCTGGACCTGGAGGCCGGCGCGGACATACTGCACAGCGAGCGGTCCTACGACCTGGCGCTGATCACGCTGTTCGAGACCCGGGAGGCCTTCGACGCCTACCAGACCCACCCGGTGCACCTGCCGGTGAAGAAGCGCATGCACGAGGTGCGCAGCGGTTCGGTGGCCTGCGACTTCGAATTCTGATCGAGTACAGATCCGGGAGATCCAAGGGAATGACAGAGCTCAGACCAATCACAGAAGAAAACTTCATCGACGCCTTCAATCTCAGGCTCGCGCCGGGACAGGAGCGCTTTGTGTCGCACCCGATCCGCAGTCTCGCGCAGGCATATGTCTACAGGAATCAGTGTCAGCCCTTCGGAATCTACGCGGCGGGCAGGATGGTCGGCTATGTCATGGTGATCTATGACTACGACGTTCTCGAGTACGACATCTGGCACATGATGGTCGACGAAGGCGAACAGGGACGCGGCTATGGCCGCAAGGCCCTGGATAGGGTCATCGAATACATCCGAACGAAGCCCTTCGGCGATTCGAGCCGGGTGGCGCTGACCTGCAATAAGGACAATATGAACGCAAGAAGGCTGTATGAAGACAGGGGCTTTACCCCAACCGGAAACGAGTACGAGGACGAGATCGAGCTTACAATGACGGTTCAATAACAATACCCGGTCAGAGCGCTTCTGACCGGGTATTGCGTTTATGGGCTTATTTCTTCATCGCTTCCTCAACGGCCACGGCCACGGCGACGGTGGCGCCGACCATGGGGTTGTTGCCCATGCCCAGGAAGCCCATCATCTCCACGTGCGCGGGCACGGAGGAGGAGCCGGCGAACTGGGCGTCGGAATGCATGCGGCCCATGGTGTCGGTCATGCCGTAGGAGGCGGGGCCGGCGGCCATGTTGTCGGGATGCAGCGTGCGGCCCGTGCCGCCGCCGGAGGCCACGGAGAAGTACTTCTTGCCGGCTTCCCAGCGTTCCTTCTTGTAGGTGCCCGCCACGGGATGCTGGAAGCGGGTGGGGTTGGTGGAGTTGCCGGTGATGGACACGTCGGCGTTCTCATGCCACATGATGGCCACGCCCTCGCGCACGTCGTCCGCGCCGTAGCAGTTGACCTTCGCGCGGTCGCCGGTGGAATAGGCGGTCTTGCTGACGATGGTCAGCGCGTGGTCTTCCTTCACGTCGGCAGACAGGTAGTCGTACTTGGTCTGCACGTAGGTGAAGCCGTTGATGCGGCTGATGATCATGGCGGCGTCCTTGCCCAGGCCGTTCAGGATCACGCGCAGGGGCTTGGTGCGCACCTTGTTGGCGTTCAGCGCGATCTTGATGGCGCCCTCGGCGGCGGCGAAGGACTCGTGGCCGGCCAGGAAGGCGAAGCACTCGGTCTCCTCCTCCAGCAGGCGCGCGCCCAGGTTGCCGTGGCCGATGCCGACCTGGCGCTGGTCCGCGACGGAGCCAGGGATGCAGAAGGCCTGCAGGCCCACGCCGATGCAGCGGGCGGCCTCGGCGGCGCTCTTGACGCCTTCCTTCATGGCGATGGCCGCGCCCAGCTCATAGGCCCACTTCGCGTTCTCGAAGCAGATGGGCTGCGTGCTCTCGACGATCTTGTAGGCGTCCACGCCCTTGGCATTGTTGAATGCCTTCACTTCATCAAAGTCCTTGAAGCCATACTTGTCCAGGACGGGCTGGATCTGAGGCATACGACCTTCATAATTCTCAAACAGAGCCATTCTTTGCGCACCTCCTATTACTCTTTGCGCGGGTCAATCCACTTGACCGCGCCGTCCTCGGCCTTGAAGCGGCCATAGGTGCCGATGTTCTTCTCGTAGGCCTCGTTGGGGGACATGCCGCCCTTGATGGCGTCCATCATCTTGCCCAGGGAGAGGAACTGATAGCCGCAGACCTGGTCGTCCTTGTCCAGGGCGATCTTCACGACGTAGCCCTCGGTCATCTCCAGGTAGCGCACGCCCTTGGCCTTGGTGCCGTACATGGTGCCCACCATGCTCCGCAGGCCCTTGCCCA
>JAFRJF010000246.1 GCA_017432405.1 Clostridia bacterium
ACAGCGGACTGCCCAGCGACAAGAACCATGCTGTGGCTCAGAAGTACATGCCGAACGGCTCGTGCGGCGTCATTGCCTTCGGCCTGTAGGGTGACCGCCAGAGGGCCATGCAGTTCATGGACTCGCTGAAGATGATTGCCATCGTGACCCACGTGGCCGATGCCCGTACCTGCGTGCTGCATCCCGCCAGCCATACCCACCGCCAACTGAGCGACGAGCAACTGCGCGAGGCCGGCGTGGCTCCCGACCTGATTCGCCTCAGCGTCGGCATCGAGGACGTCGAGGACATTCTGGCAGATATCAAGCAGGCATTGGAAAAAATTTAGAATAATTCCGAATTCCGAATTACGAATTACGATATGCGTGGTTGTGAACGTCGGAATTCGGAATTCGGAATTCGTAATTCAAAAGAGTGAATATATTGATGATGATATTAAGGGCGCCGCGCCCCAGTCGACTGAACGACATGCGGGCCGTAGCGAAGCCCCGTTGGATCAAGAAGGGATACGACGGGCTGACGTTCTTCGGGCACATCATCACGCATACCGACGAGGAGGCCGAGGCGTTTAATGCGTGCCACACTTTGACTGGCAAGTCAAAGAATGACATGCATTACTTTAAGAACCACGAGATGATTCACCTCTACCAGGCCCGCTCGTGCCACAACTCGTGGCTGCTGTTCTACGTGCGCTACGGCTGGTACTGGCTGCTGGCCTGCCTATACCGCAAGCGTCTGAGGAATGCGGGCTACCGGCTGAACCCGTTCGAGATGGAGGCCTACGCCAACATGTACGACCTGCACTACTTGGACGACAAGCCGCGGGGCACCGACGGCTGGCGGCGCTACGCCCGGATGCCGCTGGCCGAGCGGATGAAGCATCTGTAATTAACTTTCCTCCATTTTATTTTGATGTTTGCGCAAAGTTTTGTACCTTTGTAACCGTAATCATATAAAAGTAAGAAGATATGGCAACAACAACCGCAAGAAGACGCACGGTGCACCCAATGAGCTACTATCGCAAGATGGTGCAGGAGATGGACGACAGCCAAAAGTTGGAGCTGGTTTCAATACTCATCGAGAGCGTGAAGCCCATACAGACCAGAACTGTGTTCGACATGCCCCTCGAGGAGGACTTCGCCGACATGGACAAGGAGCTGTACACGCCCGAGGAGGCCTACGAACTGACGATGAAGGACATCAAGGCTATCTACGACGGAAAGGATGCAATATAAGTATTTCTACACCAAGCGCACAGCCGCCAAGATAAGAAGTTTCTACCGGAACGTGGGCAAGAAGTACCGCCACACCTACTCCTACGAAGACATGGAGCGGAACGTGCGCGATGCCTTCTTCGCCATCTATGCCATAGAGCGGACGCTGCCCCGCCGCCGTCCCACCATCAGCCGATGGGCGCCGGAGGCCGGACGGCGCGTTTCTGTCCCGCAGAGGGGCAGGGACGCGTCTTCTGCATGTGTATGTTTTCTTTTTTTTATTCATTTATTCATAACAATTTTAATCCTTAACAACAATGAAAGCAAAAATCTTTTTCCTTGCAGCCGCCGCATCGGTGATGATGGCCGCCTGCAGCAGTGACGAGACGACAACGGAACAGACCATGACCCTCAACCTGACCACCAAGAACGTAGTAGCTGAGACGCGCTCGGCAGCGCAAGACCTGCAACTGACGCAGTTTGCCAACGGTCAGTCCGTCGGCATCTTCCTCGCCGAGGATGTCAACGGGACAGCGACGCTCACGGGCACGGACGTGACCAGTTACACTCAGCCGCTGAGTTACACTGCCGACGGCGCGGGCAATCTGGCGAACGAACAGACCTGGCCTGCCGACGGTAACGGCCTCCATATCTACGGCATCTATCCCGCCAACGCTGCTACGGCCTACAACGCCACGGGCGTGGAGTTCACCGTGCAGGCCAACCAGAGCACGGATGCCAACTACATGGCGAGCGACCTGATGACGGGTGCACCGACGGCCAACCCCGTAGCCCGCGTCAGCACTCCCGTGGCGCTGACCTTTACCCACCTGCTGACGAAGGTGAACATCAACCTGACGGCTGGCACGGGCTTCACCGCTGCTGACCTGGCGACGGCCACCGTGAGCATCCTCGGTCTGAAGCCGACGACGACATTCAGCGTGCAATCGACCACTGTCGGCACGCCCTCGGGCACGGCCACTGACATCATTGCCGGCACGGGCACCGTGACCTCGGCTATCATCGTTCCGAGCCAGAGCGTGGCAGCAGGCACGAACTTCATCAAGGTGTCGTGCGCCGGCGGCGACTACATCTACCAGATGGGCACGGCGACGACCTTCGGCGCCAGCAGCGTCTATACCTACAACCTGACGGTGAACAAGACGGGTCTGACGCTGAGCACGGCGAGCATCACGGCGTGGACGGCCATCGGTGCGGTCAACGGCGTGGCCGAGTTGCAGTAAAAGCGCAAGGCTATGAAGTTTAGAACGATTCTTCCCTTCGCCCTCGTCGCGGCGCTGCTTGCGGGCTGCGCGGAAGATGATGCGGCGGACATCGGCGGCGGCAGACAGGCCGGCGGCGCGGGCGAACCCGTGGCGCTGACCATCGCGCCGGAATCGGTGACCCGCACCGTGACACTGGCAGGCAACGCGTGGGAAGGAGGCGAGGAGGTGGCCGTGAGCATCGGCGGCACGGTGAAGAAATACGTGGTCGATGCCACCGACCACAGCAAACTCCAGCCCGCCCCGGGCGTGACGCCGTTCACGTGGTCGGGCAAGACGGAGACGAAGACCGTCACGGCGTGGTATCCATACGCCGCGACGAAGACCGCTGTCACTGTGCCCGCCGACCAGAGCACTGAGGCGAAACTCCGTGCAGCCATCATGCTGGAGGCCACCGTCAGCGGCGTGACCTACGGCACGACGGCGGCGCTGACGTTCACCCACCGCACGGCGAAGGTGACCATTAACCCGCTCGACACGGGCGACGGCAACGCGATGCATGCCACCGCCACCGTCAGCCTGACGAACCTGTCGGGCGTGAGCAGCGGCACCACCGTCACGCCGCTGCAGAATGCCGACAACTCGTTCACCGCCATCATCGCCCCGCAGACCATCGCCGCCACGACTGCCTTCGCCAGCATCGGCTACAGCGGCAGCACGTGGGCCTACAAGCCCGGCGCGACGACCTTTGCCGCCGCCAGTGCCTACACCTATAACGTGAGTTATGCGCTGGCCACCGCCCCTGCGCTGGGCGACCTCTACTACAGCGACGGCACCTATAGTTCGACGCTCGTGGCGGGCAAGACGCCCATCGGCGTGATAGCCTATCTGGGCACGGACGCGTTCACCGAGACGGGTACGACCGTTGGCGGCAATACGTTCGCAGGTCATGGCCTGGTGCTCTGCCTGAAGAACGCGGCGAGCAATGTCTGCTGGAGTACGGAGACGAGCGCCTATGAATTTGGCGAAAGCGCAAGGGTTAACAATCTCGATGCCCTGAAGCGCACGACAGACGTGAGCGGCTATACGAACACGGCGACGCTGGCAGCGAAGGCGGATGCGGCGACGAAGTATCCCGCTGCCTATCAGGCCAAGAACTACACGGGCCTCGCGGCTCCTGCGGGTACTACTGGCTGGTTCCTGCCGAGTGCGCAGCAGTGGGTGAGGATGATGACGGGCCTTGGCGGACTGGCAGAAGGCGACATCACGTGGGTCAGTTGGTTTAACAACGACCATTCAGCCGCCACAGCATGGGAAACGGCACTGGCCAAGGCTGGCGCGGGCAACTACGATAGCATGACCGATGCTTACCTCTGGTACTGGTCCAGTTCCGAGACATCCGCCAGCAACGCCGTCAATCTGGGCGTCGACGCTAGGGGTACGGGCGATGACTACGGTTTCCGCTGGTACTACTACAGTAAGGGCTACACGTACGACAACGGCCGCGTTCGTCCCGTCCTCGCCTTCTGATGAATCAAACCGACGCGAATATGAACACGAAGTCGAACCATAAGGAGTCGCGCCCTCCGCCTGCGGGGAAAGGGGGTGAAAACCGCTTGTTAGGAAGGGTGCCGAGCCTCTTAATAGAAAGGGGGGTACCCCATACTAATAGAAAGGGGGGCCCCCCATACTAATAGAAAGGGTACCCCCCCATACTAATAGAAAGGGTACCCCCCCATACTAATAGAAGGGGTGGGCACCCGATTAGGGAGATAGCTGAAAACAGGATTATTAACTAAAAAAAACGACTGATTATGAAGTACAACATCTATTTGAACCAAGGCAACGAGTACCTGAACGTGAACGAGAAGACCATCACCGTGAACGAGGTGGTGGACACGGTGGACGAGGTTGCACTGGCCCGTGAGATTTCTCACCAGAATCCATTGATTCCCGAGCAGGTGGCGCAGGCCGTGCTGCAGAACTTCTGCCATGCGGCAGCCGAGCTGATGTCGATGGGGTTTGCCATCCAACTGAAGAGCGGCGGTGAGGTTGCGCTGAGGATTTATCCGGACATCCACCTGAACGGGGGCAACATCAATCTGGCGCGTGCCAAGGAGCTGATGCCCGATGAGGTTCAGACCGAGGCGGACATGGTTGCGAACATCGGCGAGCTGGTGAGCCGTGCCGGCGTTTACGTCAGGGCAAGGGCCGAGTGTCAGCAGAAATTCACCGACCTGCTGTTGTCGATGAAGGGTAGCATGAACCGCAATGAAATCGTTGAGCGGGCCAAGATTACGCGCAGCGGCGGCACAACGCCGGCGCCGGGCGGAGGCGGCACCAATACTGGCGGCAATACCGGCGGCGGTGACGGTGACAATGGCGGCGACGACGGCGACGCCAACTGATTATAAACACAGAGACACAGAGACTCAGAGTTATTTTTTTTCTTGACTCCTTTGTCAGCCAAGCGTAAAAATTCTCTGAGTCTCTGTGTTCATGAATCACGGGGACGGATCTGATGAACGATGGAATAGTTCACAGGCCGCGGGCGCGGAGCACGGCGGAGGCGTCGGGCTGCTGCATGCCGGTGAAGTCGGCGAACATCTGCATGAGGTCGCCGGTGTTGCCGCGGCTCAGAATCTTGTCGCGCATGGCCTGTCCGGTCTCGGGCTTCAGGGCGCCGAGTCGCTGGAAGGTGTCGGCCACGTTGACGGCCAGCACTTCGGTCCAGAGGTAGCTGTAGTAGCCGGCGGCATAGCCCCCACCCCACACGTGGTTGAAGTAGCTGGTCATGTAGCGCGGCGGAATCTGGGCGTCCAGTATGCCGTACTGCCTGAGGGCCTCGGTCTCGAAGTCGGCGCAGCGGTCGGGCGCGGGTACGTCCTTGGCGGGGAGCATGTGCCACGCCATGTCGAGGCATGAGGCGGCGAGGTTCTCGCCTAAGGCGTAGGCCGACTGGAAGTTGATGCTACGGAGCATGCGTTCCTTCAGTTCGGCGGGCATGGGCTCACGGGTCTGGTAGTGGCGGGCGTAGTGGTCGAAGACTTCGGGAATGGCGGCGAAGGACTCGTTGAACTGCGAGGGCATCTCGACGAAGTCGCGGGCCACGCTGGTGCCCGACAGGCGGTTGTACTCACAGTCGGACAGCATGCCGTGCAGGGCGTGGCCGAACTCGTGGAACATCGTAGTCACCTCGTCCCACGTCAGCAGCGAGGGCTGGCCGTCGGGGGCCTTGGCCGAGTTGCATACATTAAATATGATGGGCTTCTGCTGCCAGCGGCGGCTCTGCTCGGCAAAGGCGTCCATCCAGGCTCCGCCGCGCTTCGACGGGCGGCGGTAGTAGTCGCCGTAGAAGAGGGCGAGCGACTGGCCGTCCTTGTCGACGACCTCGAAGACGCGCATGTCGGGATGGTAGGTGGGAATGTCGGTACGCTCCTTGAACGTCAGGCCGTAGGCGCGGTTGGCAGCGTAGAAGACGCCGTTCAGCAGCACGCTGTCCACGTTGAAGTAGGGCTTCACCTCGTCATCCGCGATGTCGAGCATCTGCTTCTTCATCTTCGCCGAATAGTAGAAGCGGTCGTAGGGTTCCAATTTAGAGGTGAGAGGTAAGGGGTGAGAGGTGAGAGTGGCGTCGTGGGCAAACGCCTCGATGGCTTTCGTCTCAGCATCGGCCTTAGCCTTATATGCGCCGACCAGTTGCTTCAGGAAATTGTTGACGTTGTCCGGCGTCTTGGCCATCGTGTCGTCCAACGAATAGGCCGCATAGCAGGGATAGCCCATCAGTTCGGCCTGCTCGGCACGCAGGCGGGCCACCTCGCTGACAATCTTAAACGTGTTGTACTTCGGATTAGTACCGTCCGCACGGTGAATCGAAGCCTCGTAGACCCGCTTGCGCAGGTCGCGGTTGTCCAGACTGGCCAGCGGCGCCTGCTGCGTGGTGTTCATGACGACGATGGCATACGGCGCCTTGCCGCCACGGCTCTCGGCGTCCTTCTTGCACTGGGCAATGTCGGCGTCGCTGAGTCCGGCCAGGTCCTCCTTCTTGTCCACCCACACGATGGCGTCGTTGGTGGCCGCCTGCAGGAGGTCGCCCCACTGCTGCTGCAGGTCGCTGATGCGCAGGTTAATCTCCTTCATGCGGGCCATCTTGTCGTCCGGCAGCAGTGCCCCGCGGCGCACGAAGTCCTTGTAGGTTTCCTCTAACAGTTTGCGGTCCTCGCCCGTCAGCGTGTCGTGCTCGCGGTCGTAGACCTGCTTGATGCGCTGGAACAATTCCTTATTAAAGGCTATCTCGTTCTGCAGGTCGGTCAGTTTGGGCTTCACCTGCTTCTCAATCTCGCTCAGTTCGTCCGACTTGTCGGCCTCGGTCAGCGCAAAGAACACCGCCGACACCCGCGCCAGCGTCCGCCCGCTGTCCTCCAGCGGCAGGATGGTATTCTGGAACGTCGCCGAGTCCTTGCTGTCGACGATGGCCTGGATGGCGTCGCGCTGCTGCTGCATGGCAGCCTCGAAGGCCGGCAGGTAGTCCGTCACCTGAATCTTGCTGAAGTCGGGCGCTCCGAAGGGCAGAGAACTCGCTGCC
>JAFRJF010000247.1 GCA_017432405.1 Clostridia bacterium
AGCGTCACCGTCTCCCGGGACGCGGCGGCAGACCGGCCCCGGGTCACCAAGAATCCCATCGGCGAGACCGTGGACATCGGCGGCAGCTGCTCCTTCGTGGCGAAATATGAAAACGCCATCTGGGCCGAGTGGCACTTCGTCGGCCCCGACGGCAGCCGGGATCTGGGCTATGAGGACGCGGGCAGGGAGTTTGCGGGTCTGGAGATCCTGAACGGCTACGCCAGCACCATGAAGCTCAAAAACATCCCCGCCGGTCTGAACGGCTGGTCCGTCTACTGCCGCTTCAGCAACAACGTGGGCGCCACGAATACCGAGAAGGCCAAGATCACCGTGAAGGGCGCCCCCGCTCCCACGCCGGGGCCGGAGCCCACCGATACACCGGCCATTATCATCATCGAAGAGTTTGACTACACCGGCAGCTTCACCGAGACGGCGGAGCAGAAGGCCAGCATGATGATCACCGGCAATTCCAGCAAGTATCAGGTCACGGTGCGCTGGACCGTCAGCGACGAGGAGTACATCATCTGGACCTTCAGCGGCCGCTTCAGCGCGACCGGGATCCTGGAATACAGCGATGCGGTGAAAACCGTGGTGAACACCACCACCGGCGTCTCCGAGATCCAGTACACCGCCGGCACCGGCAAGCTCGCCTACGTGGACAGCGGCGTTGTAGGCGTGTACTGGACCGAGGATTCGTCCGGAACGACCAGCTTCTTCTCCAAAAACTGAAACAAGTCACAGACAAACGTGCGCCCCAAAGCAGATGCTTTGGGGCGCATTTCATTTCCCTGTTTCCTTTTCGGTTTACTCCTCTGCCGGCTCTGCGGGGGCCTCCGGCGCCGCGATCCCGGCGGCAAGCTTTCCGCCCAGTGCTCCGGCCAGGAGGGCCCGCAGATCCAGGCCCAGGCCCTGGGTCATGCCCTCGGTGATCTGGCTGGTGCCATTGACGATATCGCCGATGAGCTTGGCGCTGTTGCCCTCGCCGTACATGGTGATCTTATCCACCTTGCTGAGAGGCTCCGCCACATTCTTTGCGATCTCGGGCAGGGCGCCCACGATCATCTCGATGATGGCGGCCTCGCCGTACTTCCTCATGGCCTCTGCCTTCTTGTCGATGCCTTCGGCCTCGGCCAGGGCCTTGGCGCGGATGCCTTCGGCCTCGGCCAGGGCGCGGGCGCGAATGCCCTCGGCCTCCGCCAGATTTTTGGCCCGGATGGCCTGTGCCTCCGCCTCCCCCGCGGCCAGGAAGCCTGCGGCCTCCTGCTCCTTGGTGAACTTCTCCGCCTCGGCAGCCTTCATGCGGGCCTGGGCGGCCTGCTCCTGCTCATAGCGCTCGGCCTCGGCCTTGCGCTGGCGGGCAATGAGATTGGCTGCCGCCACCTGCTCCGCCTGGTACTTGTCGGCGTCCGCCTGCTTACGGACGATGGCGTCCAGCTCGTATTCCTTCAGTTCGATCTGCTTCTGCTTCAGTTCCGCCTCCCGCTGGGCCCGGGCGATGTTGGCGTCAGTCTCGGCGACCTCCTTGAGCTTGCGCTGGTTCTCCGCCTCGATGCCCTTGGCGGCCTCGGCCTGGGCCCGCTCCTGGTCGGCCTCCTTCTGGAGCCGGGCCTGCTTGATGGCCAGGTCGTTGTTGCGCTGGGCGATCTCCTCCTGGGCCTGGACCTTGGCGTCGTGGGCCTGCTTGGCGTTGGCGGCCTCGGCAATGGCGATCTCCCGCTGGGCATTGGACTTGGCGATGGCGGCACCCTTGCGGATCTGCTCCACGTTGTCGGTACCGAGATTCGTGATGACGTCGTTGTCGTCGATGAAGTTCTGGACGTTGAAGGTGATCAGCTCCAGACCGTAGGCCCGCAGGTCGGGCA
>JAFRJF010000248.1 GCA_017432405.1 Clostridia bacterium
GAGATCCAGCTCTTTGAGCTGTGTGCCGTAGCAGTATAGCGTGCTCCAGCTGGGCTGCTGGCCAAGAACCAGCTCGGTCAAAGGCGTATTCTCCACGTCCAGGCGGGTAAGGGCAAAGGAGCTCACGTCCAGCGCTGTCAGCTGGTTTCCATAGACAGAGAGCTGCGTCAGGTTCGTCAGCCCGTCCAGATCCAGTTCCGCAAGTTGGTTGTCGCCCAGATACAGCTTCTGGAGATACTTCAGGCCGTCCAGTCGGATCTCCGTCAGGCTGCCGCCTATACTCACTTCGGTCAGAGCGGTGTTCTGCCGCAGGTCCGCGTAGCTGAGGCCGGGAACGCCCTGCAGGTTCAAATAGGTCAGCTCCGTCAGATACTCAATGCCCTGGATGCTGGTCACGTCGCCCTCGTTGTCCATTTCGAGCTCCGTGGCGGCGATCTCCGCTTCGGACAGGTAGGCGACGCCGTTGACCAGGACGCCGTCGGTGTTGAAGGATTGGGCCACATAGCTGCGGAAATTGGTGTCCGGGAAGTTGGCAGCGTTGACGGCCAGCTCCTCCGGCGTGAAGTGATAAGCTGCGGCGTTCAGCAGGTAACTGTTGTTGTTCTTGACGTCGATATCGTTCCACTGAACGGAGGTCCCGCCGTAGTACACGCTGCCCTGCTGGCGGGCCAGCGCATAACAGTCGTTGAAAGCATAGGAGCCGACTGTGGTGACCGTTGCGGGGATCTCGATGGACTCCAGCCGGGTGCAGTTCAGGAAGCAGTTCTGGGGTATGACCTGGAGCTGGGCCGGCAGCATGACCTTATACAGGGCGCTGCAGCCCCGGAAGGCGCCCGCGCCGATGGTGGTCACGCTGTCGGGCAGGATGAGGATCTCTGTGTTCGTGCAGTTCGTGAACGCATTGGCGCCGATGGATTCGATGCCGTACGGGAGCGTGAGCGTTTCCTGCAGCATGCTGCAGTTGTAGAAAGCGGTGTTTCCGATATAGGTGACGCTCGGAGCGATATCCACCGTGTACAGCTCCTGCAGATTGCGGAAGGCGTTCTTGCCGATGCCCGTCACGCCTTCCTCAATACAGAGAGAGAAGATCCTGTCATGATACTTCTCGTACCAGGGAGCGTCGCTGTAGCTGGCAAAGTCGGGGATATTCGTATCTTCCCCGTCGCCCACCAGATCGTCGTCGATCCAGATGCGCAGAAGGCCCTCGTCGTCCACGCTCCAGCTCAGGTCGCCGGTGAGCTGCTCCTGATGGGGCTCGGTGTGCAGCTCGGCGTGCGTCAGCGGGTCGTTGTAGGGACGGATGGTGATCTCGTCCCAATCATCGCTCGTCCCTTCATAGTACACGTCGGTAATCTCGGTGCAGTCGGCGAAGGCCCCGTCTCCCACATAGGTCAGGCTATCGGGCAGATAGACCTTCGTGACCCCGGTGCATTCACGGAAGGCCTCGTCCCAGATGCTGGCGGCGCCCTCCACCTTGATGGTCTGGATGTAAGGCGCCCAGTTCAGCCAAGGTCCTTCGGCCTGGCTCGGGCCGTCTCCGGAACCGGTGATGATCAGAAGGTTCCTCTCACCGTCCAGGATCCAGCCCAGATTGGAGCCGTAAAATCCTCCGGTCTTGTGAAGATAACTGAAGGTGGCTCTCGTGAGAAAGTCGTTGCTGGCTGCCACGGACACGTCGTCCCACTGGGCGCGAAGGCCGCCGTACCGGACCGTTTTCAGCGCCATACAGGTGCTGAACGCGCTGGAGCCGACAACTGTCACAGTCCCGGGAATGGTAACCTCTTTCA
>JAFRJF010000249.1 GCA_017432405.1 Clostridia bacterium
ATTCCGGGGCCAGCTTGGCGATGGCTGTCAGGCTCTGACCGAAGCGCCCGCCGCCGTGGGAGCAGAAGGGAATGATGCGCTTGCCCGCGAAGTCATACTGTTCCAGGAAGGAGGCGATGGGCATGGGGATGGACGCCCACCGGCATGAACTTCCTGCGCATCGGCTCCTATTACCAGCAGCTGGCCAAGGGCCTGATCATCATCGGCGCCATCATGCTGGATATGGCGGTGAGCAAGAAGAACCGCTGATCCCATCACAGTATAGCGCGGGCGGACGCCCGTAGTTATAAACATTATAAGGAGGAACCCATCATGAAGAAGCTCGTATCTCTCGTACTGGTTCTGCTGCTGATCGCAGCGATCCCGGCCTTCGCCGAAGGCGGCGACGTGAACGGTGACGGCAAGATCGTCGTCGGCTACATCGCCAAGAATCTGACCGACCCCTTCCATGCGCCCATCAACTCCACCGCTCAGGAAGTCATCGACGGCCTGGTGGCGGACGGCACCATCACCGAGTGGACCGGCATTCTGGACGGCAACACCGACGGCCCCCGTCAGTGCGACCTGGCCCAGGACTGCATCAACCAGGGCTGTGACTATGTCATCATCCTGCCCTGCGAGGCCGTTGCCTCCGCGCCTGGCGTCAAGGCCATGGCCGACGCCGGCATCAAGGTGGTCGTGGTGAATTCCAAGACCGAGAACACCGACGACCTGGCGCTGTGCTACTGCGGCTCTGACGACGTGTTCGCCGGCGAGCTGATGGCCAAGTACGTCTCCGAGAAGTGCCCCGACGGCGGCAAGTACCTGCACCTGCAGGGCGTCATCGGCAACTCCGCGCAGATCCAGCGCGGCGAGGGCATCCTGAACATCATCGGCGCCGACGAGAAGTGGGAATGCGTCGCGGACGTGCCCTGCGACTGGGCCGCCGACAAGGCCACCAACGCCGCCCAGGATTACCTGGCCCAGTTTGGTGAGGAGCTCGTGGCGATCATCGCCGACAACGACGACATGTCCTCCGCCGCCCAGCGCTATTGCAATGGCCAGGGCCGTACCGACATGGTTTGCATCGGTGTCGACGGCAACCAGGGCCCGCTGCAGATGGTGAAGAACGGCGAGCTGGGCGCGACCGTGCTGCAGGACGGCGTGGGCCAGATCACGGCCGGCATCAACGCCATCGTCGCTGACATCAAGGGCGAAGAGGTTCAGAAGCTGTACGACGTTCCCTTCGTGCTGGTCACTGCCGAGAACGTGGATCAGTATCTGCAATAATCCAGCCCGTGAAGGCGCGTCCGCAACGACAGCGGCGCACGCCTAAAGGGGGCGCGGGAATCCGTGCCCTCTTTTATATGGCAAGTCATTATCGCATGGAGGTAGTATATGAAGAAGTACACAACTGCGGTGTTGGGCATCGGCGTCAGGGGAATGACGCACCTGAAGGGCCTGATCGAGTCCGGGCGCTTTGAAATCGTCGGGCTTTGCGACCTGGAGCTGGAAAAGGCGAAGCATGGCGCAGAGTTCTACAAGCTGGACGTGCCCTGCTATACCAACGCGGAGCAGATGCTTGCGGAGACGAAGCCCGAGGTTTTCGTGTTTGTCACCCACCCGAATATTCGCCTTCCGATGGTAAAGCTGGCTCAGAAATACGGCGTGAAGGGCCTTTCGCTGGAAAAACCGATGGCGGAATCGCTGCACGAGGCCCGTGAGATGGCGAAAATATGCGCCGAATCCGGCATCAAGGCCATTGTATGCCACCAGCAGAAGTATCTGTCCCAGATGCAGGAGATGAAAAAGCGCATCGAAGACGGCGACATCGGCGACATCGTAAAGATTCACGTGGAATGCCAGCCCTGGATGGCCCAGTTGGGCACCCACTTCGTCGATTACGCGCTGTGGGTCAACGGCGGGCACCGGGCCAAGTGGGTCATCGGGCATGTCTCCGGCCGCGCCACGCTGGCGGACTCCCATCCCTCCCCTGACTTCATCATGGGTGAGTTCCTGATGGAGAACGGCGCCCGCGCCTACATCGAATGCGGCGACCTGGCCGAGGCACACCTTGACCCCGGCTACGAGGACATCGACAACCGCATGACGGTCTACGGCACCAAGGGCTACGTCTGGTGCGAAACCGACGGCTGGTGGGGCGCGTTTACCGCCAAGACCAAGGGCGAGCTGGTCACGGGCAAGAATCCCGGCTGGTACCACCATCAGGAAAAGGTCATCCAGACGCCCTACTACCGTGAATACGCCGCCTGGCTGGACGACGACGCCCAGGTGCACTCCTGCAACATCGACACCGCCTGCCACGGCTATGAGATTCTGGAGGGCATGTGCCTGAGCGCCCTGGACAAGACCCGCGTCAATCTGCCCATCGCCAATGTGGACTACGAGCCCGTGCTGGATCGCATGGCGCGCGAGCTGCCCGACGTGGGCACCAGGCTGCGCACACTCTACGACGGAAAGCTGCCGAGGAAAGAATATGACTGACATCATGTCCGGCGGCGTGCGCATCCACTATGAGATACAGGGCAGCGGCGAGCCGCTGGTGCTGCTCATGGGGCTTGGCGCATACAGCCGCAAATGGGAAAAGCACGTGGCCGCCTACCGGGAGCACTTTCAGTGCATACTGATTGACAACCGGGGCTCAGGCTGCTCTGACAAGCCGGAAATGGCGGCCTACACCACCGAAATGATGGCCGATGACGCCCTGGCGGTGATGGACGCGCTGAACATTCGGCGGGCCCACATCCACGGCATCTCCATGGGCGGGGCCATCGCCCAGATCATCGCCGCCAGGCATCCGGAGCGGGTCATCTCACTGGTGCTGACCAGCACCTATGCCCGGCCCGACAACTACTATACCCGGGGCATATCCCTGCTGCGGGACAGCGTCGATGTGCTGGACGGGGAGACCTTCGCACGGCTCCTGCAGTACATCATCTATTCCGCCCACTATTTCAACAACCATCTCGACGCCATACTGGCCGACGCGGCGGCGGACGCGAAGGACCCCCTGCCCATGCCGGCCTACGCCTTCAAGGCCCAGTGCAACGCCTGCCTGACCCACGATGCGCTGCCGATTTTGAAGGATATCCAGGCCCCGACGCTGGTGGCGGCAGGCGATTCGGACCTGTTTTCGACCCCGGAAACCACACAGAGCCTGGTTCAGGGCATCGAAGGGGCGCGGCTGTATCTGTGTCGCAACGGCGGGCACGTGCACCACTGGGAGGCGCTGGAGCAGTTCAACGACGCCACGCTGAGCTTCCTGCTCAATCACCGTGAAGGAGGCGGTAAATAACATGTCCAACATACGCTTTGGCCTGCAAACCTACAGCTGGCAGATGTCCTATGAGAAATACCGCGGACGCATCGACCACATCGCCGACATCGGCGAAGCGGCGGGCTTTATCGGCATGGAGGCCGAGGTCTGCATGCTTGATGCGCTGTTTCCCCATGTGGAGCAGGTGCGCGGGATCATGGAGCGCCACCACATGCAGTTTGCGGCGCTGGCGCTTCCGCTGAACTGGCTGGGGCCCAGGGAGACCGAGGAGGAGCGCGCCCTGGCCGACAAGGCCATCCGTTTCGTGCGGGAAATGGGCGCCGGCTGCATACTGGCCCTGTGCCATCTGCCCCAGAAGGACCGCAGCGAGCTGGAAACGCGACAGAAAAACCAGATTGCCTGCATCACCGAGGTCGCCCGTCGGGCGGCGGACGCGGGCGTGCGCACCGGCTTTCACCCCAATTCCTCCGACGGCTCGGCCTTCCGTACCCGCGAGGATTATGATATTCTGCTCAATGCCATCGCCAACACCCCGTTGGGTTATGCGCCGGATGCGGGCCACATCGCCCACGGCGGCATGGACCCGCTGGAGATCATCCGCACCTATCGGGAAAAGGTCGTCCATATGCACTTCAAGGACATGGCCCGGGACGGAAGCTGGCAATCGATGGGTGAAGGCTGCATCGACTTCCCCGGCATCGTGCGCTTCATGGATCAGACCGGCTATGACGGCTGGATCATGGTGGAGGAGGAATCCGCCAAGGCCGTGGTCGATCCCGACGCCGTGACGCTGGCCAACGGGAAATATATCGCCACCCTGCGCGACTGACCCGCTCGCCCTGGACGGATCAGGCTCTCTTCCCCATCGTTCCCGCTGCGCCGCACATGCCAGTCATGCATGGGCCGGCCCGTTGATGCGTTTTTTCAGATAGTGAACCGCGTAATGCGCGGGGGAATCGACCGCACCAGGCCGATTCCCCTGTTTTTTACAACTTACCCATGGCAACTGATCAGTCGTGGCGGCGTAGACGCCGCCCTGAAGGAGCAGGCGCATCCACAGCTGAACAATCTTGCGGCAAGCCGCGCCACCATAAATGAACGCGCCTGTCCACAGGGGAGATTTCCAATCGCCCGCGGCGCTCGGAGAGCGTGACGCGAAGCTATTCCTTCAGGGCCCCTACGGGGTATGTTCATAGTAAGCGAAGCCCGTTTTACCTCATTTCTGTACAAGTCCAATTATTCTCCCTTGAAAATTAGGTGCTATGGATTTTTACCTTCCCCTATGCTATACTGGATGAAAGCTCACAAGCACGACAACTGTACGGAGGGTTCGCCATGGCAAAGGGCAAGATGAAGATGCTCCACCTCATTCGCATATTCAGCCAGGAGACCGACGATGAGCATGCGCTGACGCTGCAGGAAATCATCGCGAAGCTGGCCGCCTTGAATATCTCTGCCGACAGAAAGACCCTCTACAGTGATTTTGAGGACCTGCGGCAGTTCGGATTTGACATCATCGCCCAGCAGCGCAACCACACCACCTACTATCACCTCGGCGAGCGGGATTTCGAATTGCCGGAGCTGAAGCTGCTGGTGGATTCCGTGCAGGCGGCGAAGTTCATCACCACCCGGAAGTCCCGGGAGCTGATCCGCAAGCTGGAGCGCTATGCCAGCGTCTATCAGGCCGCGCAACTCCACCGCCAGGTCTACATCGCAGGCCGCGTGAAGGCGATGAACGAATCCATCTACTACAATATCGACCGGCTCCACAGCGCCATCAACGCGGGCGTGCGGATACGGTTTCAGTACGGCCAGTGGAACCTGAACAAGGAAATGGAGCTGCGCCGGGGCGGCAACTGGTACCGGGTCAGCCCCTGGGCGCTCAACTGGGACAACGAGAAATACTACCTCGTGGCCTATGACGCCGGCACCAGCATGATCAAGCACTTCCGCGTGGACAAGATGCTGCGCATCAAGACGCTGGACGAGCCCCGCCTGGGCCAGGAAGCGTTCAGGGCCTTCGACATGACTGTCTACGGCAAGAGCGTTTTCGGCATGTTCTCCGGCGAGGAAACCACCGTCACCCTGGAGGCGGAAAACCACATGGTCGGCATCCTCATCGACCGGTTTGGAAAGGACATCGGTCTGGCGCCGATCAGCGACAGCCACTTCCAGGCGACGGTCAACGTCGTCGTCAGCACGCAGTTCATCGGCTGGATCGTAGGCCTCGTGAAGAGCATACGAATCGTCGCCCCGGACGCCCTGGTCGAGCGCATGCGTGAGGAGATTCACCGGCTGAGCGAGCAGTACCGATAGATATGCAACTCCCGCCGGTAAAGATCAGCTCCCGCTATTGGTAACCCCGGCTCGTGCTGCAGCATTTGTAAACGCCGTTAAGTCGATATCATAAACGCTGGTGCAGTCGATCAGCAACCCTGCACAAATTCGATGAACGCCTGGACCTCTTCCATGCTTCTCAGTCGGGCGGTGTACATATAGCGTCCCATCTGGGGCCAGTTCATGGGCGGCATCTCCTCCTGCATGACCATGTCCGCGCCATAACGGGCCATGATTTCCCCGTGGGTGCGGGCGTAGCGGTGGCCGTCCTTTCGGCTGGCGTATACGCAGTAGAAGTGCTCCCGGGATTCCGGCAGCCGGCGCGCGTCACAGCACACCATATCGGCATAGATTTGATAGACATCCGTGGAGTGGGCAAAGTCCATCATATCGGGGGTATAGCCGCCCGCGGGACGCATGTTCACCTCCAGGGCCACGAAGTCGCCCACGTCCCCCAGGCCCGGCTTCGCCCTGGTCAGCCGGAAGAATTCCAGGTGCACAAAGCGGCGATCCACGCCAAAGGCCTTGACGGTGCGGCGGCCCAAATCCCGAAGCGCGTCCGGAACCTGCGGGCAGGTGTAGTACATCAGGTCCAGATCCCGATTGACGATGTCCATCACCGGCGGCCAGACCGTCATGCTCTCGAACAGGGGCTCGCACCCGGAATCGAGTATGGCGTCGTAGGAGCAGATGTCCCCTTCGATGAACTCCTCCATCACATAGGCAACGCCGGGCAGGTTGGCATAGAATGCCTCAAGGTCCCCGTCGTTCTCCAGCTTCCAGGTGTTGGTCGCCCCCACGCCAATGTCCGGCTTGACGATCACCGGATAGCCCACCTCACCGATGAACGCGCGTGCGGCGTCGGCGTCGGACACCACGTGCTGGCGGGCGGTGGGAATGCCCGCCTGGCGGTAGACCTGCTTCATGGAGGACTTGTTCTTGATAATGCCGATCCTGTCGCTTTGAATGCCCGTGGTCACGTTGAAATCCTGCCGCAGCCGGGCGTCCTGCTCCAGCCAGTATTCATTCATGGATTCGATCCAGTCCACCCTGCCGTACTTGAAGGCGAAGAAGGCCACGGCCCGATAGACCTGGTCATAGTCCTCCAGGCTGTCCACCCTGTAGTATTCCGTCAGCGCGGCCTTCAACGGCGCTTCAAGGCCGTCGTAGGGCGCGTCGCCGATGCCCAGCACGTTGACGCCATTGCGGCGCAGTCGGTCGCAGAACTGCCAGTAGGTGTGGGGAAAATGCGGCGATATAAAGATGAAATTCATGCTCTCGACCCCCCGGATTCCTTCTCTTCGATGACCTTCGGTATGAAATAGCGCATCTGTTTGTACCACCACGGCCAGTCGTGGGTCACGTCATGGCCCCAGAAATCGCACCAGGCGTGGATGCCCTTCTCCTCAAAGACGCGCTCGAGGTGCCTGAGCGTGCGCACGCCGTCCTCCTCCCATGCGCCCTGGCCCACGCAGAAGATCATCTGCTTTTGGTTGTACAGGGTCACATAGGGATGATCCACGGGCAGGTTCGGCAAAAATCGCTCCGGCGAGTTTTCATACAGGGTCGGGTTCATCCAGCCGTGGAAGAAGTAATCGGAATCGTAGACGCCGGAGAGGGCCAGAATGCCCCGGAACAGCTCCGGGCGGCGCAGGAAGACGATGGCCGCGTGGTTCGCGCCCATGCTCAGGCCGGTCACGACGGGCAGCGCGCCGTTGCGTTCGCACATCACGGGAATGACCTCGTCCACGATGTAACGGTAGTACTGCTCCTGGCGTTCCGCCCGCCAGGCCTTGTCTCCGTTTTCATCGGACCAACTCTCCATGTCCACGGTGTCCACCACGAACAGCTGGATCCTTCCCCCGTCGATATAATCGGCCAGTTGCCCCGTCATGTCAAAGTCTTCGTAATTGCCGCACATGGAATTCTGCGTCGGGAACGCCAGAAAGGGCACGCCGCCCCTTCCGTAGATCCTCATGTGCATTTCCCTGCCAAGGCTCTGGCTGTAGTGGGTGATCGAATCTATATACATCGCCGTTTCCTATCCGCGCGCGTTGCTTTCTTTTCATCCTGTCGAATATCGCATATTATACCATACTATGCCCAGTATTTAAATAGGTTATTCTGTAAAACCTCAGCCCTCCGCGATCGGGATAATCTATCACCCGGTATATGAAACGGATATTGGGCACAGGGTGAAAACCGGCGCTTGTTTCCGGGTTAAACATGATCGCTGGCCACGCCTTTGAAAAACGCGCACTGTTCATCGTTGCAGCGCCGTCCGGCTTCGGATCGCATATCGCAATGGAAGACGTGGCCCAGGTCATGCTCGGAATCCCCGTAGAATCGCATGATATGGGGCACCTGCTTCTCCCGCAGCGCAACCTGCATTCCATCGGCCTGTTCCTGCAGGAAATCGCCGGTACAGGTAAACAGGAACGTCTCCGGGAAGGCGGGGGTCAGCCAGCGCTTAACGTCCACCCACGCCAGGTTTTCAGGCGTAGGACCTCCGGGCAGCAGGTCCTCCATCAGCTTCATATCCTGATCCCTGTCCCGTTCTATGGTATAAACGCCGCAGGCCAGGGAAATCGCCTTCGGCGCGGGGCCAAAGGAGAAGGAATAGCGGCGTGCATACGCCGGATTGGTACAGGCCGCGCAATACAGCCCCAGCAGGTGCGCCCCGGCGCTGTCGCCAACCGCGAACAGGTTGCTCACATCCATGCCATACGGCTCGGCGTGGCTGCGGGCCCACGCAAACACAGCCGCGACGTCCTCCATCTGGGCGGGATACCGGCTCTCCGGCGCAAGGCGGTAGGAGAAGTTGATCACGGCAAAGCCCCGCTGGGCAAGGCTCATCGTATAATGCTGATAGAGCTCCTTGTCCCCGTAGACCCATCCGCCGCCGTGCACGCTGACAATGACGGGCAGCAGGCCCGTCGCGCTCCTCGGCCTGTAGACATCCAGCTTCTGCATCGGATGACTGCCATAGGCAATATCGTCGTACCTTTGAATATCGTCCGGCGTCGTCAATCCCGCGTCCCGCACCGCGTCGCTCTCGGCAAATTCCCTTCGGAGCCTTTCACTTGTGGCTGACATTGTTCTTCTATAGCCTCCTTCAGCGATAGTTCTGTTGCAGAGTGTTTTTCCAAACGTGACATGCGCTTTTTCGAGTGGATCGGGCCGCATTTCAGGGCGATTTGCGCTCCGGCAGGCCCATCCAGATCAATTACCATTATGAAAGCGATCCCACCGTTTTCTAATCTGTTCCTAATCCACTTTTCTTGCCATTTCATTTTCCGGCGGTATCATTGTCCCATCAAAAGCAAAGGAGATCACACCAATGACTGAGATGAACACGATGATGATGGAGAACGCGACCGCGACCATGGCAGGGGATAACAACGAAGTGCGGAACGTTCAGTTTGAGATGGTTCAACACCTCGCCGGGAAGATGGGCATCACGCTGGCGGAAGCCAGGGCGGCCCTTGAAGCCGCCGACTGGAATATGCTCACGGCGACCCACATGCTGGAAAAGGAGGACTTCCTCAGGAAGCAGGCGCTGTATGAGGCGGCAGAGGACTGCGGGGCGGACGACGGGGCCGCGCAGGACGCCACCGACGCCGAAAAGCCCGCACAGGCTGTGACCGTCGATCGCGGCACGGTCAGGAAGGCCGCAGCGAAGCCCGGGAAGAATCGCCAGTGGTTCGGCAACCTCTGCGAGCATATCCGCCGCCTGGTGGCCTATGGAAACCGGAACCGCTTCAGCGTCTTCAGAGGCGGCGAACAGCTTCTGGAAATGCCCGTCACCGCCCTTGCGCTGCTCCTGCTGTTCAGCTTCGGAACCTGCGCGCTGATGATGGTCGCGGGATTGTTCGCGGGTTGCCGGTATACGGTTACCACTGCCGCAGAGGCATAGCGGACGCCGCCGTCCGGCGCCGTTCATTGACTTGGAGTGTGCTTCCAAAGTGCCTGTAGCGCATTTGGAAGCACACTCCAATGACATTGGGGCACATATCAACCATGACTCAGAGGTTTCACCGGTTGTTCATTGGCCCGGGTCTACGGCGGGCAGGCGAAGGCGCTTGCGCTGCAGCTTATCGGCGTACAGCGCGCGATCCGATTCCACCAGCAGCTGACCCAGGGAACCCAGGCCCTGCACAGGACAGGCGCAGGCCCCGATGCTGGCCGCGATGCGATACGCCTCTGAGCCGCACAGTCTTCGGGCGGAGGCCTCGATTCGATCGCGTATCGCCTCCAGCTCGGGCAGGAAGGAGGCCTCCGCAAGCAACGCGAAGGCAAATTCGTCGCCGCCATAGCGGGCGCAGATCCCCCGCCCCTCCGTCTCCGCCTGGATCGCCCGGGCCAGGCAGCTGATGGCGCGATCCCCCTCGTGGTGGCCGTACACGTCGTTGATGCCCTTCAGTCCATCCATGTCCATGGCAAACAGCGTCAGCGTCATGCCCTGCGCCTCCGGGAGCCCCAGGCGGCGCTCCAGCTCCCGCAGGAAGCCCCGGCGGTTATACAGCCCGGTCAGGTAATCGTGCTCGGCCATCTCGAGCACCGCCCGGTTGGCCTTCTCCAGCCGGTAATTGCCGATGACCGCGTTCAGCGCCGAGGAGAGGAAGAGCACCTGCTCCTCGAAGCGCTCCTGCTCCCACAGGTTCCACCTGTCCAAGCCGGAAACGAGGAAGCCCAGGGTCTCCTCTTCGTTTTGCAGCAGCTGCGCCAGCACGATGCGCACCGACGGGTCGGAATTCAGCACCTCGAAGTCCGGCACCAGCGCGCCCTTCCAGCGAAACGCGCCGCCGGAAGCAAAGCGCCCGTGGACGCCGTGGAGGATGGGCCGGGCGAGGCCGGGGTCCTCCTGGTCCAGCACCGCCGAAAAGCAATAGCGCTCGTGCCACATGGAGAACAGCGGCGGAAGGCATTCGGCCAGCTTCTCCAGGGAATTCATGCTCAGCGTCCTGTGGATGAAATTGCCCATGCCCCGAATATGACGGGTATAGGTCAAATTTAGCATCTTCAGCCGGCCGACCTTTTTGACGACCTCATAGTCGTCTGCCTGTTCGCACCCGCAGGATTCGCCGGGGATCCATTCAAAGGGAACGGGCAGGACCTCCGTATTCCCGACCTCCTCCGGACGCCACGCCCCGATCCGCTCCAGCATCGCCTTGAACATCTTCAGGTAATCCGGCCGCATCGTGGCGATGGACGGCTCGTGGTGGCCGCCCTGCAGTATGCCGTCAAAGCCAGTCACCCGCACCTGGGCCGGCACCCATATGTTTCTTTCCGCGAGGTAAATGCACACAGCGATCGCCATCGCGTCATTGGCGCAGACGAAGGCCTCCGGCAGCGTCCCGCCCCCGGCAAAATACCCGTCCAGCGCCCGCATCGTCGGCTCGTCCCAAAAATCGCCGTATATGACCCGTTCAGGCGGCAGCGCGCCGCCGTTCTCCTCCAGCACGCGGCGGCACAGGTCGATGCGCTCCTCGGAATAGGCATTGCCCTTTATTCCCGCCACCATGACGACGTCCCTGCAGCCGTGGTATTCCACGATGTGCCGGGCCATCTGCTCAAAGCCTTCCCTGTAGGACAGGGAAAGATTGATACAGCCCCCGTATTGCCGTTCCAGCATGAACACGGGCAGCCCCTTCCCGTGGGCCAGCCGGATCAGGTGGGCGTTGATGTCGTCCGAGCGGATCATCTCGCCGAACAGCAGGAAGCCCGCCAGGTTCGGAACCTCGAAGGCAGACAGGAACTCCTGTATGCCCTCTTCCCCGCGGGATTCGACGCCGCTGCGGTCAAAGGCAATGCACATCGGCAGAAAGTCCGTACCCTCCGTCGCCCGGATCAGATGCTCCAGCACGAGATTCAGGTTTTCCACATCCTCCCAGGACGCGCATACAGCGATGACCCTTCGTCCTCTGCTCTCCATCTTTTCCGTTCCTCACTTTGCAGCGCCGCTTCTTCAGCACAAATCACCTGTAAACCATCGGCATTATAACATAAATCCACCGTAATTACAACAACGGAAGCGCGGCTCATGGGGAACCCCCATGTCTTCCGGGCATCCAAGGCGATGTTACCCTTGTCTAACGCAATGGGCTATGATAAAATGAATACAATACCTCCTCCTGTAGGGGCGCTCTCCGAGCGCCCGCAGAACAGCTGCACCAACGGCATAACGGAGTCACAACGATGGAAAGATACGATTTCGAGCAGTACACAGATGAACTGTTGTCCGCGTTTCGATCTCAAGGCGACGCGTGGGCATTGCTGTGCCTGCGCGACGACGGTTCCATTTGGAAGCTGTCATTCAAGACGCTGGTGCGCTACGTCGAGGACTTCGCCCAATGGAAGGAAAGGCTGGGGCTGGTCGACGGCAGCCGCGTGCTCATCGTGGCGCAGACCACGGTGGACGCCCTGCTGACGTTTTTGATCGCCTCCCTCAACCACCTCACCGCCGTGATGGCCGACCCCGCGGTGCCCATGGAAGAGCTGGAGCCGCTGCTCCATCAATGCCGCATCAGCGCGGTATTCACCGACCGGAGGAGCGAGGAGGCCGTGAAGCCGCTGTCCCTCGGGCCGATCTGCCGCGTCTACGGCATGGATTCCCACATGGGCATCGTGGACGCGCGTCCCCTGAACCCGGAGGCCAGCGCGCCCACGCCCCTGTCCCCCGTCATCATGTTCTCCTCCGGCAGCACCGCCCGCAGAAAATGCGTGGAGATCTCCTATGCCAGCATGCTGATCACCCACCGCAAGGTGAACAAGCTGGTCGACACCCATCCGCCGAAGAAGACGCAGCCCATCTTCGAGGTCTTCCCCATGAGCCACGTCTCCGGCCTGTTTTCAGCCTATACGCTGCTCAACGAGGGCGTCACCGTCGCCTGCGTCGAGACCCTGAACACAGACACGCTGAAAAAGGGCCTCAAGCTGTTCAAGCCCCACGCCTTCGGCATGGTGCCCAGGGTGAACGACCTCTTCGTCAACACCCTCGAGGAGACCCTGAAAAAAAAGCACCTGTTCGGCCTCTACGCAAAGCTGTCCGACCTCTCCCGCAAGGCGATGGTGCGCACGCGCAACCTGAAGGCCAGCCGCCGGCTGATGCTGCCCTTCAGGAGCCTGCTCTACAACCGCAACTTCACCTGCCTGTTCAGCGGCGGCACCGCCGGCACCCCGCATACCTCCGAAGCGCTGGAAAACATGGGCATCGCCTACCTCGACCTGTATTCGTCGACGGAATGCGGCGTGTTCATCGCCTGCACCGACCCCTCCGACCCCTTCGACACCGGCAGCGTGGGCAACGTGAGGCACGATCCCTTCACCGAGGTGCGCATCCACGAGCCCGACGAACGGGGCACTGGCGAAATCTATGTCAAGACCCGGCAGATCATGAACAGCTACTTCGGCGACGAAGAAGCGACCCGGAACGCCTTTGACGACGGCTGGTTCAAGACAGGCGACCTCGGCCACATCGACGATCGCGGCTACCTGTACGTCACCGGCCGCTGCAAGGAGAGCATCCAGATGGCCAACGGCGCCAAGGTCGCGCCGTCGGACCTCGAACGGTTGCTCGCGCCCGTCATGCCGGAGGACGTGGAATACGCGGTGGTGGGCGTGCCCTTTGCCGGCGACGGCATGGACCGTATCCACCTCTTCATACAGCACATCGGCTTTTCCGAAAGCCAGCGGGAGCAGCTCCGGGAGAAGATCTCGGCCTTCCAGCGGAAAAAGCTGAGCCAGTACCGGATACAGGGCATTCACTTCATCGACAAGCTGCCCAAGACGAATATCGGCAAGATCCGCCGCTACCTGCTCAAGGAGCGGGCGCTGAAGGAGGACGCCGCCGCCGGAAAGCGCGAAGCGGTCCCGGAGATCGCCGACAAGCCCGAGGCGACGGCCAAGGCCCATACCCGGGAGGAGGCTCGGGAGATCGTGTTTGACGCGGTCCGCCGCGTGCTGGACCTCGAAGGCCCGCTGACCGGGAAGGAGCGCCTGAAGGACGACCTCGGCCTGGACAGCCTGGGCATGATGGAGCTGTCGATGGCGCTGGAGGCCGAATTCGGCGCGCTGCCCAGCGACGTCCTGGGCAGCGCAGCGAACCTCGACGCCCTCGCGGACTACTGCGCCGCCAACCAGGGCAGTGCCAAACCCAGACGGCATGAGACGGACCTGGACGTCAGCCGCTATCCCGTGCGCCGCCGCTTTTACCACCGGGCGCTGTTCAAAGCCGCGAAGCGCTGGTGCCTGACCAACCTCGACTTCCACGTGGAGGGGCTTGAAAACCTCGTTCCGGGGCGTCAATACATCTTCTGTCCGAACCACGCCGCCAATTTCGACGGCCTGTTCGTGCTCGCGGCGCTGGACCGCACGGGCATCGACCTCAACCGGTTCGGCAGCCTCTCCAAGCAGGAGCTGGCGCGCAACCCCTTCACCGCCCTGATCACCAACACCGCCGGCAGCATCCCCGTCGACCGGTTCGGCGACACGCTGCCCTCCGTGCACCGGGCCATCGATTTCATCCGGGAGGGCGGCAGCCTGATGATCTTCCCGGAGGGCACCCGCACCCGGGACGGCAGCCTCGGCCGCTTCCACGAGGGGGCCGCCTACATCGCCCTCTCCTCCGGCATGACCATCATCCCCACCGCGATCATCGGCAGCTACAAGGTATTCCCCCACACCCGAAAGCTGCCCCAGGTCAAGGATCCCGCCACCGGCCAGCGCTACAGGGTCACCGTCTGCTTCTGCCCGGAGGTGGAAACCGCCGGTCGAAGCGAGCGCGAAATCACCGAGGCGGTCAGGCGGGCGATAGAGGAAAGGCTAAGCAGCGCAAAGGATTGAAGACGCTTACCCTTATCACATATAACACCCCGAAGAAAGGAACGTGAAGCCGATGCTGCTCGGAGGAACGGTTGCCGGGAATTGGACGTGCCCAGAGGAATGGGAGGGTCTGCTGGTCAGATCCCGCTTCAAGGCGATCACCGCGCCGTTTGACTGCCAGACGGACAGGGACGAGATCAGCGCCTATCGCCGGATCTGCGATAAGCACGGCGTGGTCATCGCGGAGATCGGCGTCTGGAAAAACCTCTTCGACCCGAACCCCGCCGCCGCTGCCGAGGCGATGGACTACGCCAGGGGGCAGCTGGCCCTCGCGGACGCGGTGGGCATCCCCTGCTGCGTGAACATCGCCGGCACGGCCAGCCCCGCCGGATGGGACGCGGCGGACCCTGACAATTACACCGACCAGACCTATGCCCGCATCGTCGGCAGCATCCGGGACATCCTCGACGCCGTCAAGCCCTCGCGCGCCTTCTACTGCCTGGAGCCCATGCCCTGGATGGTGCCTGACGGCCCCGACGAATACCTTCAGCTGATCCGGGACGTGGACCGCCCGCAGTTCGCCGCCCACATGGATTTCGTGAACATGATCAACAGCCCCCGACGCTACCTGTTGTCCCAGGCCTTCATCGACGATTGCTTCCGCAAGCTGGCGCCCTGGATCAAGAGCACCCACATCAAGGATACCCGGATGCACCCCACTCGGCTGACCACGATCCTGGAGGAATGCGCCCCCGGCGAGGGTACGCTGGATTTCGGGAAGGTGCTGGGCATCATCAACCGCTGGCTGCCCGCCGACGCGCCGGTACTCCTGGAGCACATGACGACCTTTGAGGAATACGCCACCGCCTATGACCACGTCTGCGCCGCCGCAACCGGGGCAGGCATCGCACTCTGACCAATACGGGGAGGAACCATTATGAAGTATCGCAAATTCGGCAAGCTGGGCATCCAGGGGTCCGCCTTCGGCCTGGGGTGCATGCGCTTCAACGGACCCGCTTCAGGCGACAGCATCATCGACGAACAGAAGGCCATCGGCCTCATTCGCCGGGCCATCGACGGCGGCGTGACCTACCTGGATACCGCCTACGTCTACCTGGACCGAACCTCCGAGACCGTGCTGGGCAAGGCGCTTCGGGACGGGTATCGGGATCGCGTCACCATCGCCACCAAGATGCCCATGGAATATGTGCACAACCGCGCCGAGATGGAGGCGCTGCTGGACGAGGAGCTCAAAAAGCTGCAGACCGACCACATCGACTTCTACCTGATGCACGGCATCAACCGGCAGAAGTGGGAATACTTCAAGTCCATCGGCGCCCCGGAATTCTTCGACGACATGAAGCGGGCCGGGCGCATACGCTACAAGTGCTTCTCCTTCCACGGCCCCTACGAGGAGTTTGAATATATCATCAACGACTGGGACTGGGACATGGTGCAGATCCAGTACAACTTCATGGACGTGAACAACCAGGCGGGCACGAAGGGCCTGGAGCTGGCGGGCAGGCTGGGCATTCCGGTGGTCATCATGGAGGGCCTGCTGGGCGGACGGCTGGCGAAGGCCCCGGACAACGTGCAGGCGCTGTACGACGCCTTCCCGGTGAAGCGCTCGCCGGTGGAATGGGCGTTCCGTTGGCTGTGCAACCACCCGGAGGTGGCCACGGTGCTGTCCGGCTGCAATGAAGAAGCGCAGATCGACGACAACCTGCGCATATTCGACACCGTCGAGCCGGGCATCATGACCGCGGAGGAGCTCAAACTGATGGACGACGTTCGCGCTGCCTATCTGGCCCGCACGAAGATCGGCTGCACCGGCTGCCGCTACTGCATGCCCTGTCCCAACGGCGTGGACATCCCCGGCGCCTTCGCGGCCTGGAACAACGTATCGCTGTACGGCGTCGACCCCAAACAGGACTGGAGCTTCAAGCAGATGCTGGAAAAGGGCGCGACCCCCGATAAATGCGTGGAATGCGGCGCGTGCGAGGCGGCGTGTCCCCAGCACCTGGGCATCATCGAGGGGCTGAAGGACGCCTGGAGCGCCCTGAACCGATAGAGGGGCGAAGCCAATGGACGGACTATATGATTATATTCAATGGCTGGGCGATTACCCATTCTCCGCCGTGCCGTTTCAGGAGGTCGACGCGGTCATACTGTGCCTGCTGACCTACTGCGACTACACGCCGCTGTTCGAGCGGTCGGACACGGCGACCCTCCGCGACTGCCAGCGGATGATCGACGCAAATGCGGTGCGCATCCAGCGGATCGGAGAGGTCGAACCCTTCATGCAGATACTGAAGGCGGCCGTCGCCTCGCGCCGGTTCGGCGAGCTGGGCATGTCCGGCTTCGTGGACATCATGATCCCCGAGGAGGCGATACAGTTTGCCGCCCTCACCTTCCAAAGCGACGCCGGCTGGTCCTTCATCGCCTATCGGGGCACGGACAGCAGCCTGGCGGGCTGGAAGGAAGACTTCATGATCAGCTTCAAACGCACCCAGGCCCAGGAGCTGGCGAAGCAGTACGCGGAGAACCGCATCGATACGGAACATATGTGGTACATCGGCGGTCATTCCAAGGGCGCAAACCTCGCCCTGTACGCGACCTGCATGCTACCTGACGAGATGCGCGCCGCCATCACGCGGATGTACGTCCTCGACGGACCCGGCTTCTGCCCGGAGGTGGTGGACCCCGCCACCGTGGACAAGGTACAATCGCTGGCCACCTGCATCGTTCCGGGCTTCTCCATCATCGGGAAGCTCTTCGACCCCCATATCCACGACACCCGCGTGGTCCAATCCTCCGCCTCCGCCCTCGACCAGCACGACCCCGCCACCTGGGGCGTGGATCACGGGAAGCTGGCGGAATTGGAGGCAAACGACCCACGCAGCACCTTCATCAACAAGATCTTGGGCAAATGGATCGGCGATCTGCCCCTGTCGGACAGGGAAGCCTTCGTGACCGACCTGTTCGACGCCCTGGGCGCCGGGGGCGCCAAAACGGTGGAAGAGCTCATGGCCCAGGGCTACAAGGGCTACGAGGCCATGAGCAATCGGATGCGGGATGCCAGCGACACCTCGAAGCGGGTGCTCAAGGACCTGTCGCACCAGGCGCTGGAGGTCATCCGGGAATCGCTGGTATGATATGAAACACCATGTCGACAAAGCCGGCATGGTGTTTTTTTCGTCTGCGATAGATTGCCCCGGAATGGCTGATCGCCCGTTACGCCGGCTCGTCCCCCGGCTGCTGTCCCCAGATGTACTCCTCCAGCGCGTTCACGCCGTCATCCCGGGGCTGCAGCGCCTTTGAGAACTGGGTCTCGTACAGCTCGCTGTACACGCCGCCCTGGTTGACCAGCGCCTGGTGGGTGCCGCGCTCCACGATCCTTCCGTCCTTGACCACCAGGATCTCGTCGGCGGCCAGTATGGTTGAGAGCCTGTGGGCGATCAATATGCTGGTGTGGCTGCGGATGATCGGGTCGATGGCCTCCTGGATCCGCTGCTCCGAAATGGAATCCAGCGCGGAGGTGGCCTCGTCGAATATGAAGATCGTGGGATCCTTCAGCAGCACGCGGGCGATCGACAGCCGCTGCTTTTCGCCGCCGGACAGCTTGAGCCCCCGGTTGCCCACCATGGCGTCCAGGCCCTCCGGCTGGTTTTGCACGAAATCCCAGATGTTGGCCTTTTTCAGCGCCGCCTCCATCTCGGCCTCGGTGGCGTCGGCCTTGGCATACAGCAGGTTTTCGCGGATCGTGCCGTTGAACAGGTAGGTCTCCTGGCTGACCACCCCCACCTGCGCTCTCAGGAAGCCCAGGTCGAGCTTGCGCACGTCGACGCCGTCGAAGGTCACGCGGCCCTCGTCCACGTCGTACAGCCGGGGAATCAGGTTGATGATGGTGCTCTTGCCGGAGCCGGAGGGCCCGACGATGGCAATGCTGTGCCCCGCCTTCAGCTCGAAGCTGACGTCCTTGAGCACAGGGCGATCCTTCTCGTAGCCGAAGCAGACGTGGTCGAACACGACGTTGCCCTCGACCCGATCCGGTATGATCGCGTCCGGCGCGTTGTCGATCTCCACGGGAATGTCGAAGTAGTCGAATATCCGGGAGAACAGGGCCATGGCGCGCATCCAGTCCACCTGGATGTTCAAGAGGCTGTTCACTGGCATGTACATCCTGCCCAGCAGGGCCACCAGCACGGTGATGTCGCCGATGGTCAGGTCCTGGTTGTAGCGGATCATCAGTATGCCGCCCACCAGGTAGATCAGCATGGGGCCGATGCTGGTGAACGTGGACAGTATGACCCGGAACCAGCGCCCCGCCATGCTCTCGCGAATGTTCAGCCGGATCATGCGGCTGTTTGCTTCCTCGTAGCGCTTGTATTCGTACTTCTCCCTGCCGAACAGCTTGCTGAGCAGCTGGCCGCTGACGGACAGCGTTTCGTTCAGTATGCCGTTGACCTCATCGTTGCAGGCCTGGGATTCATTGGCGAACTTCCAGCGCGTCCGGCCGGCCCGCCGGGTGGGGATGGTGAACAGCGGCACGATCACCACGCCGATCAGCGCCAGGACCCAATTCTTGCGAAACATGGCCACCATGGCGATGACCAGCGTGATGACGTTTGAGAGGATGCTGGTGAAGGTATTGGTGATCACCTGCCGCACGCCGTCGATGTCGCTGGTCATCCTGGTGATGACGTCGCCCTGCCGGCTGGTGGTGAAGAAGCGCTGGGACATCTTCTGAAGGTGGCTGTACATCTGGTTGCGCATGTCGTAGGTGATGTGCTGCGCGATCCAGGTGTTGATATAGCTCTCCACGACGCCGATGAGGTTCGCCCCCAGCGTCACCGCCAGGGACAGCAGGATGTATTTGACGAGGGCGCCCAGGTCCCGCCGCGTCAGGCCCTCGTCGATGATCTTGCCCGTCAGTATGGACGGCAGCAGCGAACAGAATGAGGCCACGGCGATGCACAGCAGCACCAGCAGGAGCTTGCCCGTATAGGGCTTGAGATAGGAGAACACCCGCTTCAGCAGCGCGCCGGTCACCTTCGGCTGACTGGCCTTTTCCTCCTCGGTCATGAATCCCCTTGAGAAATGCCCCCTGTATGCCATCTCTATGCCTCCCTCCGGTGAGGTCGCCGAAGCGTGGTATTACCCCTTCAACAAAAACTGGTCAAAGCCCGTCGTCTCCAGGATCTCCCGGACCGCGTCGCTCACGCCGGTCATTGCGAAGCCGTCCTTGTCCTTCAGTGACTTGTACATCATCAGAAGCACCCGCAGGCCGGCGGAGGATACATAGGACATCCGGCGCACATCGATGTGGATCGCCCTGACGCCGCTGCCCGCTTCCTGGAACCGCTTCAGCAGCTCCGGCGCGGTGATCGTATCCATGCGGCCCTGGATCGAGACCTCGAAGGTGCCGTCCTTCACGCTGCATTCGACCCTGAAGGGCAGGTTGGCGTCCACCGGGGCGGGCTTTGCCGCAGACTGCTCCGCCACAGTCAGCTCCCAGAACATCATTTTCCTGAATACCTCCCGCACCGCAGGCTCCGCCTCCGGGCTCTGCCTGAGGGACCCGATCTCATCGGGCAGGTAGTCGCCCATGCAGATCTCATTCAATTCAAAGCCCATCCTGCCGATGAACGCCCGAACTTTTGTGTCGTCGGGATCGAAGAACACGCTGTCGTTGAATTTGACGTCCGCCGTCGTGGCGGCGGCGCGGTTGGTCACCGCCGCGTACATCGCGGTCAGCTGGGGGTCGTTGTTCAGCGCGGCGCCGACGATCTCCCTGTCGTGCAGGAAATAGGCTCTGTCCGTGATGACCCAGCTGCCGCCGTGCTTCTGAAGCAGGCGGTGGATGTTGGCGAACACCGTCTCCAGCTCGGATTGGACGAAGTACATCAGCAGCCCTTCCGTGGTGACGAGCAATGGCCCGTTCCCGGTTAACGGCGCCGCCATGGATTCGTAATTCGTGGCGTCCACTGCGTGGTAGCTGACTGATTCGCTCTTGCCAATGATGCCTGCCACCGCGGGGACCATTGCGTCGATGACCGCGGGAAGGTCAAAGCCAAGGTAGGTCCTGCCCTGGCGGGACATGCGAATGCCCCGGGAGGTATAGCCGCAGGGCAGGTCCACGATCCGGCGGTCCTCCATCTTCTCGATCAGCCGGTTCATGGCCTGGAACCGCGATTCTATGAGGATCGTATACGCCGGAAAGAGCCGCTTGACCTGCTCATGGAGCTCCTTCGGGACGGGCTTTTTCGACATCTGCGCGCCAAAGGGTTCGAAGCCCAGGGCGTCCAGCAGGCGCTGCGCGTCCGCGTCTCCGGCTGCCGCGTCCAGCTGCACGCAGGACTTTGCCGTGTTGAACACGGGATTGACGAGCTCCCTCAATTCCTGATTATCCATCTTTGACCTCCTTGTCCCGCAAAGCGGTGTCATTGTGCGCGATCGTATTCGAAAATCTCGTGGATCTCATGGTCGTAGCCCTGGTAAAAGCCCTTCGGCATGCCCAGGACGATCTGTGCGCCGCGGTTGTAGCTGACCAGCATGCGCCCCGCTTCCCGGTCGAAGGAGATGCCCTCCACCTCGCCCTGCAGGGTCACGTCGTCCAGGGTCCGCTCCGGCAGGACCGTCCAGGCCGTGCGGGAAACGTCCACCCGGCAGCGGTAGACGTGGTCCGGTTCGCCCAGGTCTGCGGTGCCGTCGTCCGCCGTCATATAGATCCAGCCGTCGTCGTAGGCGATGCCCTGGATCCACTGGGGCGCGGGCTGCAGGTGATGCCTGCCCAGATAGGCGCCCGATTCCAGGTCGTAGCGGTAGAAATAGCGTCCGCTCTCTCCGTCCGCCCAGGAGCACAGCCATATGGAGCCGCTGTCCGGGTCCACGGCAATGCCGGAAACCTCGGTCTGGCCGCTGGCCGCGTCAAAGGCGTAGGTCCGCTTAAGCTCCAGCCGCCCGGCGTCATAGACCGCGATCTGGATGTTGCGGGCCTCGCCGTCCATGAAGTATTCCACGCCGGCATAGATTTCGCCGCCGTACACGTCGATATCCCCGATGTGGTTGACCTCGTCGGCAAAGCCCGAAAACGGCTCCTGGGCGCTGGCCGCCGGGTTCCAGTCGCCGTCATATCGGGTAAGCGTCGTGCTGCCGCTGACATAGGCGCAGCCGCCCTCCCAGGCGATGCCCTGGCGCCCGTCGACGTCATGGACGCCGCTCAGGGCATAGGCATAACGCGCTCCCGTATCCTCCGCCTCGGCCCGCCCCGGCACCGTGACCGGCGCGGGGGGCTGCGCCGCCTCCGCCAGCGCAAAGCCCGAAGCGGCGAGCGCATTGACGAGCACCACCGCCAGCATCAGTGCCAACGGGCGAAAACAAAGCTGCCTGCCTGTGATCATGTCGTTCCCTCCATATCCCCGGGCGAACCCGTGACCTTCATCTTACCATGGTTCCATGATAGCAGATTGTGCGGGAGATTTCAACAGAAAGTTTGAAGGCGAATTCCGATTTGTCGCCCCATGACAAATCAGAAGGTCCTGTCCAAATAAATGCGCTTTGTCATTGAAAACCGATTGACGAACCCGACATAATACGTTACAATTATCATATGACATTGGCTCTGCCCGCCCGGGCGCGCGGGCAAAGCTTGAGCGACAAGCACGGAAAGCGTGGTGATGTTATGCTGTACTCCAGCGCCGGCCTGTTGGCCCTGGTGATCAATCTCATCATCAATCACGACGTGCTGCTGGGTCGATTCGGCGTGAAGCGGGTTCCGGCGCGCCGTCCCTATCGGCAGTTCCTGGTCGCCATCACGCTGTATTTTGCCACGGATATCGCCTGGGGTCTGCTCTACGAGCGCGGGCTCATCGCCCTGACCTTTGTCGATACGGTGTTCTATTTCCTGGCCATGGCCCTCTCCATACTGTTCTGGACCCACTACGTCATCGACTATTTACAGGATCGGGGCGCCTTCGGCAAGCTGCTCTGGGCCGCGGGCTGGCTGCTGTTCAGCTTCGAGTGCGCCGTGCTGCTGGTGAACTTCTTCCGCCCCGTGCTGTTCTCCTTCGACGCCGGGGGCAACTACCGGGCCGAAATCGCCCGGTACGCCATACTGATCGCGCAGATCGTGATGTTCCTCGCCACCGGCATCTACGCCCTGGCCTCGAAGCGGACGGGGGCCATGTGGCTGCGCCACCGCTCCATCGGGTTGTCCAGCCTGACGATGGCGCTGTTCATCACGCTGCAGGCCAGCTTCCCGCTGCTGCCCATGTACGCCATCGGCTGCCTGCTGAGCACCTGCATACTGCACAGCTTCGTGCTGGAGAACGAAAACGAGGAATACCGGGACAAGCTGGAGAGCCAGCTTCAGGAGAACATCCAAAAGGGCAATTACTACGACCTGCTGACCGGCCTTCCGGGCATGATTTACTTCTTTGAGAGCGTCCAGAAGAAGCGGCAGGCCCTCATCCGCGAGGGCGGCCGCCCCGCCTTCCTCTACCTGAACCTCAGCGGGCTCAAATTCTACAACCAGAGCCACGGCTTTGCCGCCGGCGACGCGCTGCTGCGGGAATTCGCAGGCCTCCTCGTCTCCATCTTCCGGGAGGACAACTGCAGCCGGTTCGGCCAGGACCACTTTGCCGCCTTCACCGAGGCGGACGCGCTGGCGGACCGTCTGGATCGCCTGTTCACGGCCTGGCGGAGCGACCGTCCGGCCATACTGGTGGGCGTCTGCGTCGAGGCGTCTGAGGACGTGGGCATCAGCACCGTCTACGACCGGGCCAAGATCGCCTGCGACGCCATACACAGCACCCACACCTCCTCGGTGCAGCACTACGACAGCGCCATGTTCGAGGGCGCCGAGCGGCACCAGTACATCACCTCCCACCTGGATCAGGCCATCGCCGAGGGCTGGATCCAGGTCTACTACCAGCCCATCGTCCGGGCGACCAACGGACGGGTCTGCGACGAGGAGGCCCTGGCCCGATGGATCGATCCCGAGCGGGGCTTCCTCTCCCCCGCCGAATTCATTCCCATACTGGAGGACGCGCGGCTGATCTACAAGCTGGATCTGCACATGGTGGACCAGGTGCTTGAGAAGCTGCGCCGGCAGCGGGACCAGGGCCTGTTCCTGGTGCCCCAGTCCGTCAACCTGTCACGCTCCGACTTCGACATGTGCGACATCGTCGAGGAGATTCGCCGGCGGGTGGACGACGCGGGCTTCCCCCGCCGGCTGATCACCATCGAGATCACCGAGAGCATCGTCGGCACCGACTTCGAATTCATCAAGGGCGAGGCCGAGCGCTTCCGCAGCCTGGGCTTCCCGGTTTGGATGGACGACTTCGGCAGCGGCTATTCCTCGCTGGACGTGCTGCAGAGCATGCCGGTGGACCTGATCAAGCTGGACATGCGCTTCATGCAGCAGTTCCACAGCGAAGGCAAGAGCCGGGTCATACTGACCGAGCTGGTGCGCATGGCCATCGGCCTGGGCATCGACACCATCTGCGAGGGCGTGGAGCGCGCGGAACAGGTGGAATTCCTGCGGGAGATCGGCTGCTCGAAGCTGCAGGGCTATTACTACACCAAGCCCCTGCCGCAGGAAGCGGTGTTCCAGCGCTATGAGCAGGGCACCCAGATCGGCTTTGAAAACCCGGATGAGGCCGCCTACTTCGACGCCATCGGCAGGATCAACCTGTACGACCTCTCGGCCATCGCCAAGGAGGACGCCGACAGCTTCCAGCACTACTTCAACACCCTGCCCATGGCCATCATCGAGGTTCGCGACGGCAAATCCCGCTTCACCCGCAGCAACCAGGCGTACAGGGATTTCATCGCCCGGATCTTCCACCTGAAGCTCGCCGAGATCGGCACCGGCTTTGAGGATACCCCCGAGGGCCCCGGCAAGATCTTTGTGGCGCGGCTTCGCCAGTGCTGCGACGAGGGCGGCCGGACCCTGTTCGACGAGGTGCTGCCCGACGGCACCACGGTGCACTCCTTCATGCGCAAGATCGCGGACAACCCCGTGACCGGCACCCAGGCGGCCGCCGTGGCGGTGCTGGCGATCACGGACAAATAATGACCCCCGCAGGGGCTTTTACGCCCGGTCCGGGCATTTCGCCAGGTATTCGTGATATTTGATGTCGTCGATGTATTTCCTGTGGGCGCGGTAGTATTGCTCCCGGTTCTCCCTGTCCTCCCCCATGCCGGGCCGCAGCAGCGCAAGCAGCGCGGCAAACCCGACTGGGAAGAGGATCAGCCCGGTCACGCCCGCAAAGAATTTGCACAGCATGAGCCATATGACCAACGGTATCAGTATGCCCACGATGTGCAGCACCCGATCCTCGTTCAGTATGCGCCCGCGGTTTTCCGCCTGTATCGCCCCGCAGGCGATCAGGCGGTCCGTAAAGGGCACCGTAAAGCTGGAAAAGCGCCTCAGCGCGTGAAATTCCGTCACCGCCAGCAGCGCCACCACCAGCACCATGATGTCCGCCATCACTGTAAGGGCTGTTCGCATGGGATAGACCTCCTGTTGTCAATGATTGATTGGTAGTGGGAGAACAAAATACGCAGAGCATTTCACCCAACGGAGGCACATGCCGATGAAACTGAAGAACCTGCTGTCGGAGATCCTGCACACCGTGGTCAATCACGAGCGCAACAAGGTCAGGACCCAGAAGCCGGACTATTACCTCAATCAGAAAAAACAGCTCTGGTACGGCATGATGAATCGGGTGGACGACGCGGAAGACGAATCACAGAAGTCGAAGCCGTCATGATTCCCCGTCCTCCAGCCGGCTCTGGCGGCGGTAGATCAGGGGGCTGACGCCGGTGAGCTTCTTGAACACCGTGCAGAAATAGTTGCCCGACGACCAGCCCAGGTTGTAGGCGATATCGGTGATGGACTGGTTCGTGCGCTCCAGCGCCAGCTTGGCCCGCTCCACCCGGAGGGCCGAGACGTACAGCGCCGGCGTCTGGCCGGTCTCCTCCCGAAAGCGCGTCTTGAAGCGGGACAGCGAATACCCGGACAGGCCCGCCAAGGTCGACAGCGAGAAGGGCTCGGAGATGTTCGCCTCGACGAAGTCCAGCACCCGCTGTATGCGCTCATCCGCAGGCTCGCGCATCATCGCCTCCACCGGCGGCAGCCGCAGGAAGCGGTACAGGAAGCACAGCAGGTGGGCCACCCCCGCGTCCCGGTCCGCCGGATCCCGGGTGGCAAAAAGCCCGAAGGCGTGGCGCATCAGCGCAAGGTCCTGCGCCCCCAGGCGCACCAGGCGGCGCGGCATGTTCGCCAGGTTCTCGCACAGCGCCCGGCCCTTTTCCGGGTTCAGCCCCAGGAAATCGTCGGCCTCCGCCAGGTTCAGCTGCATGGCATACAGCTCGCAGGGCTCCTGCCGACTGCCGTTGCCCCGGGCATGGCATTCCCCGGGAAACACCGCCATCGCCTCGCCGCCGGTATAGGTCAGCGTCTGTACCTGGCCGTCCCGCTCCAGCTGGATCATGCTGCGCCCCTTGACGATGCAGTGGATCTCCATGATGCCCTGGTGGTAGTGCATCGGCGTGGAGGGCTCCGAGGCCAGGTGGCTGAAGTAGGTGAAATTCATCAGCCCGCTGACGCCGTGCACGTCCCGGGTGATGATCTTGCTGCGCTTTTCCCATGTAAAGCTGTCCACCAGCTCGAAGGCGCCGCTGTCCGCCATAATTTCACCTCCTGTATAACTGATTTCAGAAAATTATAAAATCGTATTGTACCTCATATTAGTTGCAATTCTCATTCCATAATATTATAATAAGAGTGTACATATCTTTCAAGGCAATTTGGATAATCCGTGAATAAAAAAGATTTGAGGTGTTGCGCTATGAAGACCATTGCCAACGGCGTTTGGCCCGTCATGATCACCCCCTTCACCGAGGACAACAAGATCGACTATGCCGCCGTGGAAAAGATCATCGAGTGGTACGACAAGGAAGGCGTCACCGGCATCTTCGCCGTGTGCCAGTCCAGCGAGATGTTCTTCCTCAACAAGGACGAGCGGCTCCAGCTGGCGAAGTTCGTGATCGACAACACGCCCAAGCACATCGGCGTGGTGGTCTCCGGCCACGTGGCCGAGAACGTGGACGACCAGGTCCGCGAGGCCCAGGCCATGGTGGACATGGGCGCCGGCGCCTATGTGTTCATCTCCAACCAGTTCGCCCGCCAGGACGAGGGCGACGACGTGGCGAAGAAGCGCATCGAATACCTGGTCAGCCACATCGAGGCGGACACCTTCGGCGTGTACGAGTGCCCCGCCCCCTACAAGCGCCTGCTGACCCCTGAAATGCTGAAGTGGCTGGCGGACAGCGGCAAGTTCGCCTTCCTGAAGGACACCTGCTGCGAGCTTTCCCAGATCAAGGCCAAGTGCGAGGTCGTGAAGGGCACGGGTCTGAAGATCTTCAACGCCAACGGCGCGACGCTGCTGGAATCCCTGCGGATGGGCTGCGCCGGCTACTCCGGCGTCATGGCCAACTTCCACACCCGCTTCTACGCCTGGCTGTGCAAGAACTTCGATAAGGAGCCCGAGCGCGCCGAGAAGATGATGGCCTTCCTGGGCGCCTGCAGCACCATCGAGTGCCAGGTGTACCCCGTCAACGCCAAGTACCACATGAACCTGGTGGGCGTGCCGATGAGCCTGGTCACCCGCTCCAAGGACCCGGCGCTGTTCACCTCCAGCCGCAGACTTGAGATCGACCAGTACTTCGTGTGCGAGAAGATGTTCGAAGAGGCGTTCTTCGCGCAGAAGTGATCCCCATTCATCCCGATCATATAACCGTCAAGGTTATCAATGATATATTTTAAGGAGGTACCCACTATGAAAAAGCTGCTTGCCCTGATTCTGGCCGCCCTGATGGTGCTGACCGGCGTCGCCGCCCTGGCCGAGGACTTCGAGGTCTCCCAGGACTACTCCAACATCCCGATGGAAAAGACCGGCGACTATGACGCCTCCGGCGATCCCGCCGCTGAGCTGATGTTCACCTCCGTGTCCGTCACCGGCGACAGCCACACCACCGCCATGTCCGCCTTCGCCGACGCCGTCAAGGAATTCTCCGGCGGCTCCATCGAGTGCAGGACCTACGCCGACGGCACCCTGTTCTCCTCCGAGAACGAGTGGGACGCCATCTCCATGGGTCAGGCCGACCTGGCCTACATCTCCTTCCCCACCCTGTCCACCCAGCCCGGCCTGGAGTGGTGCGCGATGGTGAACTCCGGCTACTTCTGGTCCAGCTATGACCACATGACCAACACCCTGAACAACTCCGAAATCGGCCAGAAGATCTTCGCCGAGATCGAGGAGAAGACCAACGTGGTGCCGCTGGGCGCCTACTACCTGGGCAGCCGCGTGGTCAACACCCGTGCCAAGGAGATCAATGCCTACGAGGACATGGCCGGCCTGCTGCTGCGCATGCCCGGCTCCGAGGCCTGGCAGAACCTGGGCGCGGCCCTGGGCGCCAACCCCACTCCCCTGTCCTTCTCCGAGCTGTACACCGCGCTGAGCACCGGCGCTGTCGACGGCCAGGACAATCCCCTGCCCTCCGACATCTCCGCCAAGTTCTATGAGGTCGCGCCCTACATCGCCATCACCAACCACGTGGTGGACTCCATCCTGCCCTGCATCAACAAGGACAAGTGGAACAGCCTGACCGACGCCCAGAAGGCCGCCGTGAAGGACGCCATCGCCTATGCCGCCAAGGTCAACGATACCCTGCGCATCGCCTCTGAGGACGCCGCCGTGGCTTACCTGGAGGGCAAGGGCTGCACCGTGACCCATCCCGACCTGACCGCCTTCCGCGAGAACGTGCAGAAGTACTACGCGGATCATCCGGAGCAGACCGCCGCCTGGAACATGGAGCTGTACGAGGAGATTCAGGCGCTGGCCAAGTAATCGCGTTGCAAATACCCTGAACCCAACTGCCCTAAAGGAGATGGAGCCTCCGGGCCCATCTCCTTTTCCATAGGCAGCGTGTCTGGATTTCGCAAAGAAATCCTGTTTTTTCGCCAACATCCCGCCAATAAAAACGAAGGGAGAAATGTCCATTGACGACCGCCGTCATCATCGTCGCGGGCATCATCCTGCTTGCCGCTGTGCTGGCCTTCCCTGAGGCCAAGCTGGGCAGCAAGATCATGACCGTGCTCAGCGAGGGCGTGCCCATGGTGGCCTTCCTGGTGGTGTTCATCACCTTCATGATGACCATCATCTGCCGCTATGTGCTGCGCTTCGCCATACCCTGGAGCTACGAGGTGTCCATCCTCGGCTACATGTACTGCATGTTCTTCGGCAGCGGCATCGCACTGAAGCGGGACGAGCACGTGGTGTTCAGCCTGCTGTACGACAAACTGCCCCCCATCGGCCAGCTGATCTGCAAGCTGGTATACAATGCCGTGCTGGTGGTGCTGATCGCCATCATTTTCGTGCCCTGCCTGAACAGCCTGATGGCCTCCACCATGACCACCGGCATACTGAAGATGCCCTACAAGGCCGTCTTCGCGCCTTTTTTGTGGATGCTGTTCGAATGCGCCTTCCGGTGCCTTTTCTACATGAAGGCCAGCTGGAAGGAGTACAAGGCCCTCACTTCTAAGGATGTCAGGGAGGTGGCTGAAGCGTGAACTGGGCGATATTCGCGGTATTCGCGACGATGGTCGTGTGCTTCCTGGTCCGCATGCCGATCTCCTTCTCCATGCTGACCTCCTCCATCGTCTACTTCCTGATCAAGTCCCCGGCCCAGCTGGGCCAGGTGGCCACGGTGCTCACCGGCAACATGTTCGCCAACTACACGATGCTGGCCGCGCCGCTGTTCATCTTCATGGCCAACGTGCTGAACGAATCGGACATCACCGACCGCATGTTCTCCTTCTGCAACGGCCTGCTGGGCCGCCTGAAGGGTGGCACGGCCCAGGTGAACGTGCTGATTTCACTGATCTTCTCCGGCATGACCGGCTCCGCCGTGGCGGACGCCAGCGGCATCGGCGTGATGGAGATCGAGCAGATGAAGGCCGAGGGCTACGACGCCCCCTTCTCCTGCGCCATCACCGCCGCCACCGCCACCATCGGCCCCATCTTCCCGCCGTCGATCCCCATGGTCATCTACGCCATGCTCTCCGGCGCGTCCGTGGGCAAGCTGTTCATGGGCGGCATGGTACCCGGCGTGCTGCTGGCGATCCTGCTGTCCATCTACGTGTTCTTCATCTCCAAGAAGCGCAACTATCCCGCCGGCGTGCGCATGAGCTTCAAGGCCTTCCTGAAGGCCACCGTCGTGGCCGCGCCCGCGCTGTTCACCGTGGTTCTGCTGCTGGGCGGCATCTACTCCGGCGTCTGCACCCC
>JAFRJF010000250.1 GCA_017432405.1 Clostridia bacterium
AGGGTCAGCGCGGCCTCGCCATTCTCCAGCGCCCTGTCCCGCCGGCCGGTCTTTCGGTAGTGGCCCACCAGCTCGTTGCGCAGCATCAATTCTCCGCGCAGGTCGTTCCCGCCTCGGGCCTCCTCCAGCCAGTACAGCAGGTGGCGCTCCGCCCCGGCGTAGTCCCGGCGGCTCATATACCAGTCCATCTTCTCGATCACCCGCTGCTGGGGGATCGGGCGGAGGCGGGGCTGAGATTCGTATGAATTGTGCATGTTATGCTCCCGGGAATTTCAACGAGTCCTTCTTCTCAGTGCTATTTCCTGAACAGCTCCGCATGAGAACCCAGGCGATACAGCATGAGGACAAGCACATCGTTTCGGATTTCATAAACCAACAGCCAATCCGGCTCAACGTGACATTCCCGCACCCCTTTGTAGCTCCCGGAAAGCTCGTGGTCACGGTATTTGGCTTCCAGTGCCTTCCCTTCCGCAAGCGTATTCACAATCTCGAACAGCTTGTCCAAAGCCTTGTTCTGTTTCTTTGCCAGTCGCATATCCCTTTTAAACTGACTGGTAAACTTGATTGTATACTTCATACTTCCAATGCCGCCCTGAGATCTTCCATGCTGGAATAGCCCTTGACCCTGTTGTCAAGAGCAATTTGCCTGCCTTCTTCGATCGCGGCAGCAGTCACTTCGTTTGGCACATCCAGCTTCAACATAAAGGGAATGCCCTGTTCACGGATCGTCGTCCTCAAAAACAGATTAATGGCGGTCGTCATGCTCAAGCCCAACTCATTAAAGATTTCTTCCGCCTGGTCCTTGACGTCCTTGTCCGTCCTGATATTCAAATTCGTCGTAGCCATTGCATACACCTCCATTCATATTCAATATCGTCGATGCAACAACCCGCTTGTGTCAATACTTATGCTTCGTGTTCAGAGCCTACGCCTGCTCCAGCGCCTGTTTGATGTCCGCGATCAGGTCGGCGGAATCCTCCAGGCCACAGCTGATGCGGATCATGCCGGCGGGGACGCCGGCGGCCTTCAGCTGCGCGTCGTTCATCTGGCGGTGGGTGCTGCTGGCGGGGTTCAGGCAGCAGGTGCGGGCGTCGGCCACGTGGGTCTCGATGGCCGCCAGGCGCAGGGCCTTCATGAAGCGGCTGGCCGCCTCGCGCCCGCCCTTCAGCTCGAAGCTGACCACGCCGCAGGAGCCGTTTGGCAGGTACTTCATGGCGCGGGCGTGATAGGGGCTGTCCGGCAAGCCGCAGTAATTGACGGCGGTCACCTTGTCGTGGTCGTGCAGGAACTTCGCCACGGCCAGGCCGTTTTCACAGTGGCGCTGCATGCGCACGTGCAGGCTCTCCAGGCCCATGTTCAGGTAGAAGGCGTGCTGGGGGGACTGGATCGAGCCGAAGTCCCGCATCAGCTGGGAAGTGCACTTGGTGATGAACGCGCCGCCGTTGCCGAACTTCTCGGCATAGGTGATGCCGTGGTAGCTTTCGTCCGGGGTGCAAAGGCCCGGGAACTTGTCGGCATGGGACATCCAGTCGAAGTTTCCGCTGTCCACGATGGCGCCGCCCACGTGCACGCCGTGGCCGTCCATGTACTTGGTGGTGGAGTGGGTGACGATGTCCGCGCCCCATTCGAAGGGCCGGCAGTTCACCGGCGTGGCGAAGGTGTTGTCGATGATCAGCGGCACGCCGTGCTTATGGGCCGCCCGGGCGAACTGTTCGATGTCCAGCACGGTCAGCGCCGGGTTGGCGATGGTCTCGCCGAACACGGCCTTGGTGTTGGGCCTGAAGGCGGCATCCAGCTCCTCGTCGGTGCACAGGGGCGATACGAAGGTGACGTCCACGCCCATCTTCTTCATCGTCACGGAGATCAGGTTGAAGGTGCCGCCGTAGATGGTGGAGGAGGAGACGATGTGGTCGCCGCAGGACGCGATGTTGAACAGCGCGAAGAAGTTGGCCGCCTGGCCCGAGGAGGTCAGCATCGCGGCGGTGCCGCCCTCCAGCGCGCAGATCTTGGCCGCCACCATGTCGTTGGTGGGGTTCTGCAGGCGGGTATAGAAATAGCCGCTGGCCTCCAGGTCGAACAGCTTGCCCATGTCCTCGCTGGTATCGTACTTGAAGGTGGTGGACTGTATGATCGGAATCTGACGGGGCTCGCCGTTGCCGGGGGTGTAACCCCCCTGAACGCAGGTGGTGCCCAGGCCTTGGTTTTCCATGGTGGTTGCCTCCTTTGGTTGGTTAAGTGTAACGATGAGTCACGGGGACAGGTTCCCTGACTCATTCGCTTCGGGTGAGTCAGGGAACCTGTCCCCGTGACTCATTTCTCTTCCAGATATTTCAGCAGCTTCCGCTTGATCCGCTGAAGCGCGTTGTCGATGCTCTTCACGTGGCGGTGCATCTCCTCGGCGATCTCCACGTAGCTCTTGCCCTCCATGTAGCGCACCAATACGTCTTTCTCCAGGTCGGAGAGCATCTGGCCGATCTTGCCCTCGATGACGGACAGATCCTCCCGGTCGATGATCATCTCCTCCGGGTTGCTCATGCCCTCCTCGGTGATCACGTCCAGCAGCGTGCGGTCGGAATCCTCCTCGTAGATGGGCTTGTTCAGCGAGATGTAGCTGTTCAGGGGGATGTGCTTCTGGCGGGTGGCCGTCTTGATGGCGGTGATGATCTGCCGCGTGACGCACAGCTCCGCAAAGGCCCGGAATGACGACAGCCGCTCCGCCTTGTAATCGCGGATCGCCTTGTAGAGGCCGATCATGCCCTCCTGGACGATGTCCTCGTGATCCGCGCCGATCAGGAAGTAGCTGCGCGCCTTCGTGCGCACGAAGTTCTTGTACTTGTTCAGCAGGTATTCCAGTGCCGGGCCGTCGGTCTCCTGGGCCAGTATCACGACCTGCTCGTCTGTCATGCTGTCAAAATCGCGTGTCGTAGCCATGCGTTATCCCCTGTCTTTGTAACCTTTCCGCATCTGCTCCAGGCGCTCCCTTACCTCGGGGGACAGGCGTTCCCCGATGGGATTGCGCCGGGAGACGGGCTTTTCGATCACCTGGCGAATGCCCGAGGAGCGCAGGTGCTCCATCTCGATCATCAGCTCCCGGGCGGACATGCGGGTGGCCCCCCGGCCCAGTATGATGGTCTGCTCCAGCGCGTCGGAGGACGCCACGCGCACCTCCAGCCTGTGCAGCTCGATGTCCCCCGCCAGCTCGTCGCAAAGCCGCTCGATGTAGCGGTCCGCGATCTCCCCCTTCTGGGTGTAGACCACGGTGACCGGGCCGTGGCGCTCCTCGGTGCGCACGGTGCGCTCGGACATCCAGGCGTCGAACACCAGCACCACCTGCTGGGCGGAATAGCCGGCGTAGTCCATCAGGTCGCTCAGCAGCTTTTCCCGCGCGTCGGCCAGGGAATAGCTGTCCATGCCGCCGCTGCGCCGGGCGTTGATGATGTTGTAGCCGTCCACGATCAGCATGCGCCGCGGGGCCTTCCCTGCCCCCTTGCCGCTCACCTTGCCCTGGCGCGGGCAATTTCATACATCAGTATGCCCGCCGCCACCGAGGCGTTCAGCGATTCGATACGGCCTTTCATGGGCAGCGCCACCGTCCGGTCACACTTTTCCAGCGTGAGCCGGGCAATGCCCTCGCCCTCCGAGCCGATCACCAGCGCGATGGGTCCGCTGAAATCGGCGGTAAAGGCGTTCTCACCGTCCATGGCCGTGCCAACGACCCATATATTCTTCTCCTGGAGCGTCTCGATGACCCGGTTCAGGTTCTTCACCCGGGCGATGGGCATGTAGTTCAGCGCGCCTGCCGCCGCCTTGGCCGCCGCAGGGGTCAGCCCCGCCGCCCGCCGCTCGGGGATCACCACGCCGTGGGCCCCGGCGCACTCCGCCGAGCGCACGATGGCCCCCAGGTTGTGGGGATCGGTGATGCCGTCCAGCAGGACGATGAAGGGTTCCTCGCCCTTCTCCGCCGCCGCGGCGAGTATGTCCTCCAGCTCCACATAGGCCACCGCCGCCACGTAGGCCAGCATGCCCTGGTGGGCGGGATAGATCTGATCCAGCCGGGCACGGTCCACCCGCTGCACCACGGCCCCGGCCTCTTTGGCCAGGCGCACGATCTCCTGGGCCCCGCCGGAAAGGTCGCCTTCGGCCACCAGCAGCTTTTCCACGGGGCGGCCAGCCCTCAGTGCCTCCCGGATGGGGTTGCGCCCGGCCAGGATGTGGTCGTCCTCGGGCAGCTCCGGGGCCTGCGCGCCGTCCATCCGGCGCTTGTACTGGCGCGGGCCGGTGGGCGCGCGGTAGGCGGAGCCGCGGTGGAATTGGGAATGGGGAGTGGGGAATGGAGAATTGTAGGATACCGATTCCCGCTCCGTATTTTCTCCATCCGAATCCACCCGCTGGGCGCGGGGCACGTTATTTGCGATGCGGCCCACCCGGGGGGCATTGCCCGCGGCATTCAGATATGTCCTCCGCCCCGCCCCTTGCATCCGGTTGCCGGAATAGGGCCTGCGGCGGTTGTCGTCTTTGGTGCTCATAGCATAATGCTCCTTGTGTAGCGGCGGCAATCTGCCGCCATGGCATTTCATCGGCGCGAGGGGAACAGTGGCGGCATATTGCCGCCGCTACGAAGGGCGTCGTCTCCCCACCAGATCAGAATGCCTCCTCCGGTAGCGCCAGGCTCAGCAACTCGTTCATCCTGTCCCGCTGGCCGGTGACGTACAGCCAGCCGATCAGCGCCTCCAGGGCGGTGGCGTGGTGGTACTCGCCGGGGTCGGCGTTCTTCGGGGGCGACTGATGGACGTTGCGGGCGCGGCGTACCACGTCCTTTTCCGCCTCGGTCAGCCCGTCGGCGATCCTCGACAGCGCCTCGCTCTGGGCGTGGGCGCACACCAGCGATATAGCCTCCCGGTGCATGGCCCGCACCCTGCCGCCCTTGGCGATCAGGTGCTCCCGAACGTACAGGTCGTACAGCGAATCCCCCAGATAGGCCAGCTCCAGCGAGCCGGGGAGACTGCCGTGTTCAAAGTTGAATATCATAGCATCCCGCGCGGAGGCGGAAATGAGGAAAAATGGATTTCCCGGCAGGCCACCGGCAATCTTCATTCCCCATTCCCCACTCCCCATTCCTCATTTTTCAGCCAAACAGCTTCGTATAGCGCTCGTAAGCTTCATCCCAGGCCTTCCCATCTGTCTCAGGCAGGTAGGTGTCCGTCGGGAAGGACGCCTCCACCACCCGGCGCAGGGCCCAGATGTCCCCGATCTCGCCCAGGGCGATGGCCTGCATCAACAGGTTGCCGATCACGGTGCCCTCGCCGGGGCCGGCGATCACCGGACGCTTGATGGCCTCGGCGGTGAACTTGTTCAGCAGCACGTTCTTGCTGCCGCCGCCCACGATGTTCAGGCTCTTGACGGGCTTTTTCAGTATGTCCTGCTCCAGCCGCTCGATGGCCCAACGGTACTTCAGCGCCAGGCTCTCGTACACCACGCGGGAGATCTCCCCGCGGCCCTGGGGCACGTCCTGGCCGGTTTTGCGGCAGTATTCCTGGATGCGGGCGGGCATGTCGCCGGGGGCCATGAAGCACTGGTCGTCCACGTCGATGATCGCCTTGAAGGCGGGAGCCTTCACGGCCAGCTCCACCAGGCCGGCGAAGTCCACCGCGTCGCTGCGGCGGTCCCATTCCCGCTTGCACTCCTGGATGATCCACAGGCCCATGATGTTCTTCAGCAGCCGGATAGAGCCGTCCACGCCGCCCTCGTTGGTGTAGTTGGCATTCATCACGCCCGCCTCGCACTTGGGAGAGGGGATCTCCACGCCCAGCAGCGACCAGGTGCCGGAGCTGATGTAGGCGAAGTCGGAATCCTTCGCGGGCACGGCGGCGACGGCGCTGGCGGTGTCGTGGCCGCCCACGGCGATCACCGGGATCTGATCGACGCCGCACTCCCTGGCGATGTCGGGCAGCAGCCTGCCCCGCACGGTGCCGGGCAGCTTCACCTCGCCCAGCATGGCGGTGGGTATGCCCAGCTTCTCCAGCAATTCTTTGTCCCAGTCCCGGGTGTAGGGATTGATCAGCTGGCTGGTGGAGGCGATGGTGTACTCGGTGCCCTTTTCCCCGGTCAGCAGCCAGGCCAGCAGGTCGGGCATAAACAGCATATCATGGGCCAGGTCCAGCGTGGGGTCGCCCTCCTGGCGCATGGCGTACAGCTGGTAAAGCGTATTGAAGGAGTTGTAGGCCAGGCCCGTGCGGGCGAACAGCTCGGCGTCGGGGATGATTTCGCGCACCTTTTCCCGCATACCCTCGGTGCGCGTGTCGCGGTAGTGCACCGGCAGGCCCAGCAGCCGGCCGTTTTTGTCCAGCAGGCCGTAGTCCACGCCCCAGGTGTCGATGCCGATGGCGTCCACCTTCACGTCCATATGGGAGATCTTCAAAAGCGCCTGCTTCATCTCATAGAACATGCGGGGCACGTCCCACACGAAGCGGCCGCACAGCGTCACGGGATCGTTTGAAAAGCGGTGGATCTCCCGGATCTCCAGCTTGCCGCCGGACAGCGTGCCCAGCATCGCCCGTCCGCTGGACGCGCCGAAGTCAAAGCCCAACAGGTTCAGGGTTTTCATAGTCCGTCACTCCTTCGTTCATGGTTTAAAAAAGGGTATTCCTTCTCTATACAGCTGTGGGTATTATAGCAGAAAAAACGCGACACCACAAGTATTTTGGGTGTATTATGCATTATCATTGGGGCAGCGTCATCACGATGTCCTCCCGGCGGACCCGGCGCCAGTCGAAGTCCGCCGCCAGCTCCCGGGGCGAAACCGGCTCCCAGCGGTCGATCAGGCCGCAGCGCCAGGCCAGCAGCCCGATCACCTTCTCCGGCGGCCAGGCCTTGCGCAGCTGCCCCAGGTCCAGGTCCCTGTCCCGCTTGCTCAGCCGCCGCCCGTCGACGGACAGCAGCATGGGCACGTGGACAAAGGACGGCGGCGTCAGCCCCAGCACATTATACAGCCACAGCTGCACCGGGGTAGAGGTCAGCAAATCTCGCCCCCGCACCACCTCGGTCACCCCGCAGGCGGCGTCGTCCACCACCACCGCCAGCTGGTAGGCCGCCACGCCGTCCGCCCGGCGGACGATGAAGTCGCCCCACTCCCGCTGCAGCGAAAGCGCTTGGGGGCCCTGCAGGCCGTCCGTAAACGCCACCGTCCCGTCGGGGACCCGCACCCGCAGGCAGCGCGTGGGCGGCCTCAAGGCCCGCTCTTCCGCTGTCAGGTTCCGGCAGGTGCCCGCGTAGATGATCCGCCCGTCCGAGGCGTGGGGGGCAGATGCGGCGTGGAGCTGGTCCCGGGAGCAGTAGCAGGGATAGAGCAGGCCCATCTGCCCAAGCCGCTCCAGCGCGGCCTCGTAGGCATCCCCCCTGCGGCTCTGGTCCTCGGCCCGCTCGTCCCAGTCCAGCCCCAGCCATTTGAAGTCGTCCAGTATGGCCTCCACAAAGGCCGGCCTGCTGCGGGCCGGGTCCAGGTCCTCCACCCGCAGCACGATCTGGCCGCCCCTGGACTTCGCCGACAGCCAGGCCAGCAGCGCCGAGAACACGTTTCCCAGGTGCATCCGCCCGCTGGGGCTGGGCGCGAATCGCCCGCGTACCATGCGCGTCACCTCCTGTCGCATGGGTACATTATACACGATAACCCGCACGCACGCAAACCGTCCCCACATCCCACGGCGGCGATAAGCGCCGGTAAACGGCCTGCGGCGGTAGAGCCAAAACCGCGGATTGCGCTCTTACCGGCTTGACAAAAGGCACGCCTACAGATATACTAATAATTGCCATTTAATACATTATTCACATTGTATCAACCCGACGACACGATGTAATTTGAAAGGAATGCGTGCCTGTGAAATACCGTTTCCTGACGGGCAGCTATGCAAAGCGGGAGCAGCCCGGCATCTGCCGCGTCGCCTTTGACCCGGAGGTCGGCTTCACACTGGAGGCGGCGGGAACCGGTTACCTCAATCCCAGCTTCGTGCTGCCGCACCCCAACGGGCGCTTCCTCTACGCGGTGGAGGAGGCGGATTCGGGAAGCGTCTGTGCCCGTGCGCTGGACGGCGGCCTGTCGAAGCAGGCGGAGGGCCTCTCCACCCAGGGCGCTTCGCCTTGCCACCTGGCCCTGTCCGGGGATTTGCGCCGCCTGTACGCCGCCAACTACTCCAGCGGTAGCCTCGCGGCCTTCGCGCTGGACGCTGCGGGAAACCTCGCCGGACGGACGGATGTCGTGCGACACGTCGGCTCCGGGCCGAATCACCAGCGCCAGGAGGCCGCCCACGTACACTGCGCGATGGCGCTGGACGGGTTTGTGTACGTCTGTGACCTGGGCGTCGATGCCATATTCGTCTACCGGGACGGGGACGGCGGGCTGCGGGAGGTCGACCGCATCCCCATGCCCCCGGGCAGCGGGCCGAGACACCTGGCCCACAGTCCCAGACATCCGAATTGGCTCTATTGCGTGGCGGAGCTGGGCAGCGCCGTCTATGCGCTGAAGCGGGCGGCGACGCGCTTACGCATCGATCATTCCGTCTCCATACTCCCCAAGGACTTCGACGGGGAAAACATCGCCGCTGCCATCCACATCACCGACGACGGCACGCTGCTGCTGGCCTCCAACCGGGGCCACGACAGCATCGCCGTCATCCCCCTGGGCTCGGAGGGAAGGCTCGGCGCGCCGGTGCTCTCCCCATGCGTTGCACAGCCGCGGGACTTCCTGATCTGCGGCGCGCATGTGCTGGCCGCCAGCCAGCGCGATTCCGTCATCCGCGCCTACCGCCTGGACCGCGTCACCCTGCGTCTGGAGGACACCGGCATGGCCCTGGAAATCGGCTGCCCGGTATGCCTCTGCCCGCTTGATCCGCAATAAATTACGAGGAGAATCGCCATGGAAAACATCATCGCCGAAGGGGTCAACCGCAATTCCTTTCCCAGCCAGCTGCGCATCACCGACATACGATTTACCGACGTGGTAGGCGCGCCGATGCACTGCACCCTGATGAAGATATACACCAACCAGGGCATCGTGGGGCTGGGCGAGGTGCGCGACGGCGGCAATCGGGTCTACGCCGAGATGCTCAAGAGCCGACTGCTGGGCGAAAACCCCTGCAACGTGGAAAAGCTGTTCCGCCGCATCCGGCAATTTGGCGGCCCCGCCCGCCAGGGCGGCGGCGTCTGCGGCGTGGAGGTGGCCCTGTGGGACCTGGCCGGCAAGGCCTACGGCGTGCCGGTATACCAGATGCTGGGCGGCAGGTACCGCGACAGGATTCGCATCTACTGCGACACCGACGTGGAGGGCAAGCACACCGGCAGGGACATGGGCAAGGCGCTGAAGGCCCGCATGGACAAGGGCTTCACCTTCCTGAAGATGGACCTGGGCCTGGGCATACTGAAGGGCGAGCCGGGCACAGTCTGCGCCCCGCTGGGGCTGATGGACGAGATGAACGCCCTTGAGCAGATGGCCTGGGCCTCCAGCGCAGGGCCGGCTGACAGGCGGGCGCTGCGCAACCGGGCCTATGACATGTTCAACGTGCCCCACCCGTTCACCGGCATCCACGTGACGGAGAAGGGCCTGGACGTGCTGGAGCAATACGTGAAGGATGTGCGGGACGTGATCGGCTATGAAATCCCGCTGGCCATCGATCACTTCGGCCACATCTGCGTGGAGGATTGCATCCGCCTCTGCCGCCGCATCGAAAAATACAACATCGCCTGGGCCGAGGACATGATTCCCTGGCAGTATACCGACCAGTACGCGCGGCTGAGCGAGGCGACCACCGTGCCGATCTGCACCGGCGAGGACATCTTCCTGGCCGAGGGCTTCGAGCCGCTGCTGACCCGCCGGGCCGTGAGCGTCATCCATCCGGACATACTCACCTCCGGCGGCATCCTGGAAAACAAGAAGATCGGCGACCTGGCCCAGCGCTATGGCGTGGCGATGGCCGTACACATGGCGGAGAGCCCGGTTTCGGCCTATGCCTGCGTGCACAGCGTGGCGGCGACGGAGAACTTCTACGTGCTGGAAAACCACTCCGTGGACGTGCCCTGGTGGGACGACATGGTGCTCGGCGCGCCGAAGAAGATCGTGGAGGACGGCTTTATCGCCGTTCCGGACAAGCCTGGCCTGGGCGTGGACGACTACAACGACGAGGTGATTCGCGAGCACCTGCATCCGGACTATCCCGAGCTGTGGGCCGAAACCAGCCGCTGGGACGACGTGTATTCCCACGACCGGCTGTGGAGCTGACGGAGGCGACAAGGTGAAGGACATTGTTATTTTGACGGACGATCGCCTGGCAGAGGCCCGACAGGTGCGCGACGCCCTGATCGAACAGGGCTGGCGCGTGGAAACGGTCCCAAGGGCGATCTGCCTGTGGGACGAGGCAGCGCTCTCGGCCTGGGCCGCGCCCTTTTCCGGTGAAATCGCCGGCGTGATTCACCCCGCGCCGACGCCCATACTCGGCGCCGTCGAAGCCGTCTCAGAGGCGCAATGGCGCCGCGCAACCGACGAGGGCCCCATGGCCGCCTGGTGCGTGACGAAGGTATTCTGCGACCGGATGAAGGCCAGCGGCGGGGGCAGCATGATCTACCTGAACAGCATCCACGCCGAAAAGCCCGTGGGCCACGGCGCGCTGTTCAGCATGGGCTGCGCCGCCGCGCAGATGCTCTGCAAGGAGGTCAACCAGGATTACGGCGAATTTGGCGTGCGCGCCTTCTTCATCCAGAAGGGCATTACCGAGAGCGACCCGGACGCCAAAAGCCCGGTATCCAACCTGTACTATGGCGTGGACCTGCGCTACCCGGCCCGCAGGCTGCCGGAGGCCGGTTACCTGAATAGCCTGGTGGCATTCCTGCTGACGCCGGGAGCGGCGGCGCTGTCGGGCAGCGACCTGATGGCCGACGGCGGCATGGTCCAGTACTACACCCACCGCCGCCAGGTAGAAGGGAGGCACTACTATGGATGGCCAAAGTGACGCGCGGGTCGCCCTTGTGACCGGAGGCGGCAAGGGCGTCGGCGCAGGCGTCGTGAAGGTGATGGCGGAGAGGGGCGTGCGCTGCTGCATCAACTGCAACGCCAACCCCGCCATGGCGGAGCAGACGCGCAAGGCCGTGGAGGCCGCGGGCGGCGAGGCCTTCGTGTATCGGGCGGACGTTACCGACGCGATCCAGCTTCAAGCCATGGTGGACGCCGTCATCGACAGATGGGGCCGGCTGGACATCCTGGTCAACAACGCCGCCATGCAGCTGAACCGCTTCATCGACCAATACGACTACGCCACGCTCCAGCGGCTGTGGGAGATCAACATCGGCGGCTATTTTCACGCCGCGCGGGTGTGCCTGCCCCACCTGCGAAAGAGCCCCTGCGGGCGCATCGTAAACATCTGCAGCATCCATGGCAAGCGGCCCACCGGGTTTGACGCGGGCTACGCCATGACCAAGGGCGCGATCCGCATGTTCACGCGGGAGCTTGCGCTGGAGCTGTATGCCGAGGGCATCACCGTGAACGCGGTGGACCTGGGCGGCTGCCGGATCGAGTTCAAGACGGGCAACGCGCCGATCAGCGCCTTCAACCCGCTGGATTGCCACAACCCGGGCCTGATGGCGCCGCGCATGGTGACGCCCAGGGACGTGGGCGAGCTGGTGTGGTTCCTGTGCGGCCCGGAGGCGGCCGCCATCACCGGCGACGGCATACGGGTGGACAAGGGGCTGATCCTTGTCTGAACGGGTGTCCGACTACTGATTTATCGAGCAAAGCGCGATAAATCAGTAGTCGCAAGAGTAAACCGCTACCTGAATGACCTGATACGGAGGTATCCAAATGTTTTTCAACGATCCTGAAACCATCATTCGACTGACACCGGAATGGACCGGGGAGCGGCTGCCGGACGGCCGCCCCAAGGTCAGCCAGGACCTGCTCAGGCGGATGCGGAAGATTACCTTCGAGGAGGCTTGGGGGCCCCTTTGGAACATGGGCTATCGAAACAACTGGGAGTGCGATTTCAAGATGACCCATGGCGGCAGCATTCTCGTGGGCCGCGCTGTGACCGCCGTTATGATGCCCTTCCGGCCGGATCTCGACAAGGCCCTTCGCCAGATCGGCGAGAAGGAGGAGGGCTACAGGGGCTTCTACAACCAATGGGTGATCGATTCGCTGATGGAAGACGACGTGGTAGTCGTGGACCTGTACGACAAGATCATCGAGGGCACCTATGTGGGGGGCAACCTGTCCACCGCCATCCGCACGCGCACCGGGCAGGGCGGCGCGGTGATCTGGGGCGGCGTGCGGGATCTGCAGCAGATCGTGAAGATCGACGGGCTGCAGATCTACTATCGCGGCGTGGACCCCACCGGCATCGGCAACTGCGTGATGACCAGCTACAACATGCCCTGCCGCATCGGCCGGGCGGTGTGCATGCCTGGCGACGTTGTGCTGGGCACGATCAGCGGCGTGATCTTCATTCCCGCCCAGCACGCCGAGAAGGTCGTGGTGAACGCCGAGAAATCCCACGTGCGGGACATCTTCGGCTTCGACCGGCTCCAGAACCGGAAATACACCACCGCGCAGATCGATGCCCGCTGGACCCTGCCGATGATGGAGGACTTCCTGCGCTGGTTTGAAACCGACCCCCGCGCGGAGGAATACCGTCACCTCACCTGGGAGGAGGAGCTGGAGGATGCCCGCCAGGTAGACGTGGACGCCGCGCCGCAGGTGCGGCTGTAAACGCAACAAACAAAGGAAGTGTCCCCATGAGCCCTTATGTAAAAAAGATACAATACTATGAGACCGACATGATGGGCATCGCCCACCACGCCAACTACATTCGCTGGATGGAGGAGGCGCGGATCGACTTTATGGACCAGATGGGTTTTCCCTATGCCCGGATGGAGGCGGAGGGCATCATCTCGCCGGTGCGCGCGGTGTCCTGCCAGTACAAGAGGCCCTGCACCTTCGGCGACACGCTGAATATCGCGGTGGCCGTGGACGGCTACAACGGCGTGGTGCTGACCCTGCGCTATGACATGACCAACGAAAAAAGCGGCGAGCTGGTCTGCCAGGCCAAATCCGAGCACGTGTTCATGCGCCGGGGCGGCGGCCTTCTGCGGATGAAGCGGGATATGCCCGAATTCAGCGCGGCCCTGGAAGGGATGTGTCCGAAGCCATGACCCTCACCCCCTGGTACGACTACAGCTACCTGCCCTGCCAGTTCTGCGTGGGCAAGAACCACTGCGCCCAGTGCGGCGAGGAGATCCGGCAGGCCCTGTTGAACATGGAGGGCGTGGAAGGCGCGGAGATGGACGTCCCCGCCCGAAGGCTGCGCCTGACGCTGGAGGGCGTCGCCCCCGACGATATCATCGACCAGGCCGACGCGCTGGGCTTATTTCTGTAAAACCATAACCCCCGGCAGAAATGCCGGGGGTTATGGTTTAAGAAGGAGGGGGTTTTGATGAAGAGTATCTATGTCAACGATGGCGTTCTGCCTTCGATGGTGGTAGTATAAAGCCTCTCCCTGAAATGAGCCTTAAATGGAGTGTTAACTGTTTATATCGCACAAAACTTCTGATTTATCGAGCTGGGCTCGATAAATCAGAAGTTATCTTTCACGCCCCTTCGCCTTCAGCCTCCAAAAACTTCGCGTACTCCTCCGTCAGCCCCAGATCCCACAGCAGGGAGCAGGACAGGTATTTGTCGCGGATGTCCCGGGCGCCAACGAAGGCGTTCACCACGTCCTGGGTGGAGATGTCGATGTCGGCGGGGGTCAGGGGCATGCCGGTGGCGGCCATGACGCCGTGGAGTTCGTCGTAATCGGGCAGCTCCTCGCGGATGATGGCCAGTATGTCGTCCCAGTGGGCAACGATGTTGTTAAGCCTCGTGGCGTGGCGGGCGGGGTCGTTCTTGTGGACCCTGTCCTCGATGGCGATGATCTCGTCCGCGGTTTTGCCGAATATCCGGCGCACCTGGGCCTCCCATTCGGCGCGGTCAAAGGCGTTCATGTGGGCCTCGGCCCTCTGGCGGTCGGGACGCGTGCCGCCTGTGAGCAGCTTCCGGTAGATCTTCATGGTCAGCAGCGTGCCCACGCCCACCTGTATGCCGTGCAGGTCGTAGGGGACGCCCCGCTCCAGGGCCATCATCTCCCACATGTGGCTGAAATAGTGCTCCAGCCCCGAGGCCGGACGGGAGATCTGGGCGTAGGCCATGCCGATGCCCGCCAGCACCAGCCCCTCGGCGATCGCGGCGATGGCGTCCGGGTCCCGGCTGGTGATGCGGTCGGAGACGGCCATCAGCTTGCGCAGCGCGGCGCGCATCAGCTCGGCCACGTCCTCGCAATAGTACTCCCCGGTCACCAGGTGGGAGATGCGCCACTCGCAGACGGCGACATACTTGGCCACCATGTCCCCCAGCCCCGCCCAGAGCATGCGCATCGGCGCCTGAGCCAGTATCTCGGAATCCAGCAGTATGCCCTCGGGGCCGTGGTTGTACAGCGACACCTTCACGTGGTTCATCTCCATCGAGCTGGAGTTGGAGGCGTAGCCGTCCATCGACGGCGCGGTGCCCACCACGGCGGTGGGGCGGCCCGTGGCGTGGGCGGCCACCTTGCACAGGTCGTTGAGCACGCCGCTGCCCACGGCCAGGAACATATCGCAGCTGGAATCGAAGTGCATGATGATGCTGCCCGTCTCCCACTCCGCCGGGGCGATGCGCACGTTGTCCGGCTTCTCCAGGGGCACGACGTAGACCACATGGTCGATGCCGGCGGCGGTGAGGATCTCGTCCACCCGCTTGCCCGCCACGGCCCAGGTGTTGCCGTCACAGACCACGAAGGGCTTCCTTTTGCCCATCGCGGCGATCATCTTCGGCACCTCGGAGACGATGCCCCGGCCGATGTTCAGGTATTTCAGCGCGCATACGTGATGCCTGCCGCACTTGCAGGCGTACCCCTCCGGACGCACCAGCTGGGAAAGGGTCATGTTGGCAAAATCAGGCATGTGTTTGGCCTCCTGTCTTGTAATGGCGATTATTGTCGTGCTGCATCGTTTACTTCCGCTCGTCGTACCATTCGAGGAAGCTGTGTTCCTCGCCCCGGGTCTTCCAGCCGGGGAAGGTGTCCAGGCTGACGGCGTGGATGGCGTTGAACACACTCTTTTCCACGTCAGGATTGTCCCTGCGCAGGGTCTTTAAAAGCTGCTTGACCTCCTGGCGCTTCGAAGCGCCCACGCCGTCGCCGCTCTCGGAGATGGCTTCGGTGAACCGGCAGGCGCACTGCAAAAACTCCAGGTTGTTGTACCGCTTCCAGGCGATGATGTCCTCCTCGTGGACACAGTAGAGGGGGCGAATCAGCTCCATGCCCTCGAAGTTAGTGCTGTGCAGCTTGGGCATCATGCCCTGGAGCTGGGCGCCGTAGAGCATGGCCATCACGGTGGTCTCGATCACATCGTTGAAGTGGTGGCCCAGGGCGATCTTGTTGCAGCCGAGCGCCCTGGCGTTGCTGTACAGGTGGCCCCGGCGCATGCGGGCGCACAGGTAGCAGGGGTTCTTCTCGGCCGCGTTGGCCACGTCGAACACGTCCGTCTCGAAGATTTCCAGGGGAATCTCCAGCAGCCGGGCGTTTGCCTCGATCCTGCGCCGGTTGGCGGAGGCGTAGCCCGGGTCCATGGCCAGGAACTTCACCTCAAAGGGCACGTCGCTGAAGCGCTGGAGCAGCTGCATCAGCTTGGCCAGCAACATGGAATCCTTGCCGCCGGACACGCACACCGCCACCCTGTCCCCCGCCTGGATCAGCGCGTACCGCTTCACCGCCAGTATAAAGGGCGTCCACAGCTCTTTCCTGTATTTCTTCTGTATGCTGCGCTCGATCAGCTGGGTCGGCGTCAATTCACGGGGCATACCGTCCCCTCCGCCACTCTCAATTCCTCATTCCTCATTTCTCATTCCTCATTATTCCACGTCTTCCCCGTCCTCCAGCCCACCTCTCATGGGGATGTCCAGGGGCACGTACTTGCCCCTGCGGCGGTGGGCCCGCTGCACCTGCTCGGCGTGGCGCAGGGTCAGTTCGTGGGAGGCCCGGATGCGGCGCATCAGCATGGTCACCACCTGCTCGATCTCGCTGTCCGGGGTATAGTCCGCCTCCACCGAGAAGTCCACCCGGCCCTGCAGCAGCATGTCGTCGGCCACCTCGGTGGCCCCCGGCGCGTGCACGGCGATGGAATAGCCGCCCTTCTGCTTGGTCATCTTCATGCAGGGCACATCGGTCAGGCCGTCGCCCACGTAGATCATATTGGAAAAGGGCACCCGGCGCATGTACTCCGGGGTAAAGGCGTTCAGGTCGCGGTCGTTGGTGACATCCAGTATGCCCTTGTTGATGCGGAACAGGTACTGGGTCTTGCTGGTATAGTTCACCGCTGTGGAGGGCCAGACCGCCTTGCCTTCCTCGTCGTAGCAGAAGGAAGCGGCAAATATGGCCTTGAAGTGGTCGCCGATGGCCGAGCCCCGGATGATCTCCGTCAAGCCAGAGGAGATGATATAGTGCTCCACGCTCACGCCACACTGGCGGCCCAGGGCGTTGATGCGATCAAACCAGCCCGTGACGCCGGGGAAGAACTCCACGTCCCGGCCCAGGGCGATCAGTTTTTCCCGGGTCAGCTCCATTTCACCGCTGGCCATCTTCTTCATCAGGTACATGTAGGTCAGTATGCCGTCCATGTCGTGCTGCCGGGCGAATTCAGCGCACTGGCCCCAGAAGGCGTCCGGCTCAACCCGAATGCCGGGCAGGAAGGAATACTCCTCCATGTCCCGGGGCGACAGCGTCTTGTCGAAGTCATAGATCAGGGCTACGATGGGGGTCTGCATGTGAACGCTCCTTTTCAGCACAACAACTGGGCGGTTGCGAACAGCCGCCCAATCGGTTTATCTATGGTGACATCTGTCATGCGTGAGGCGCGGAATCCGAATAGAGCAGCTCCTGCGTCGCCTCGTCGGCAACGCCGGTGACATCCAGGCCCGCCGCCTTCTGGAAGGCCTCGACCGCCGCCTTGGTCTTGCTGCCAAAGGACCCGCCCTTGGATTCCTCCGCCATGAAGCCCAGCTCGTACAGGCGGGCCTTCAGCGTCTTGACCTGGTCGTTCTTGTCGCCCTTCTGCAGCGTGGTGTAGCCGCCGGCTGCCGCTGCCGCCGCCGCGGCC
>JAFRJF010000251.1 GCA_017432405.1 Clostridia bacterium
CGCGACCCTGGGCGTCGATCTCGCCCACGCGGACTTCGAGCTCGTCGCCCATGTTCACGACGTCCTCGACCTTCTCCACGCGCTCGTTGGCCAGCTTGGAGATGTGGATCATGCCGTCCTTGCCGGGCGCGTACTCGACGAACGCGCCGAAGGACATGATGCGGACCACCTTGCCGGTGAACACGTCGCCCACCTGCAGGTCCTTGGCGATGCCTTCGATGATCCTGCGGGCCTTCTTCGCCGCCTCGTCGTCCTCGGTGGCGATGTACACGCTGCCGTCGTCCTCGATGTCGATCTTGACGCCAGTCTCCTCGATGATCTTGTTGATGGTCTTGCCGCGGGGGCCAACCACCTCGCCGATCTTCTCGGGGTTGATCATGAAGTGGACGATCTTGGGCGCGTACTTGGACAGGTTCTCGCGGGGCGCGGGCAGCACCTCGAGCATCTTGCCCAGGATGTGCATGCGGCCGTCGTAGGCCTGGGCCAGCGCCTGGCGCAGGATCTGCTCGTCGATACCCTTGATCTTGATGTCCATCTGGATGGCGGTGATGCCCTGGGCGGTGCCGGCCACCTTGAAGTCCATGTCGCCCAGGAAGTCCTCGAGGCCCTGGATGTCGGTCAGCACGGCCACCTTGCCGGTGTTTTCGACGTCCTTGATCAGGCCCATGGCCACGCCGGCCACGGGGCGCTTGATCGGCACGCCCGCGTCCATCAGTGCCAGGGTGCTGCCGCAGACGGAAGCCTGAGAGGTGGAGCCGTTGGAGCTCATGACCTCGGAGACCAGGCGCAGGCAGTACGGGAACTCCTCGACGGAGGGGATCATGGGCAGCAGCGCGCGCTCAGCCAGCGCGCCGTGGCCGATCTCGCGGCGTCCGGGGCTGCGGGAAGGCTTGGCCTCGCCGGTGGAATAGCCCGGGAAGTTGTAGTGGTGCATATAGCGCTTGCGGTCCTCGGTGCCGATACCGTCGATGATCTGCTGCTCGGACATGGGGGCCAGGGTGGCCACGGTCATGACCTGGGTCTGGCCGCGGGTAAACACGCCGGAGCCGTGGGGACGGGGCAGCACGCCGACTTCACACCAGATGGGGCGCACCTCTGTCAGCTTGCGACCGTCGGGACGGATGCCCTTGTCGATGATGTGGCGGCGCATGACTTCCTTCTGCACGTTGTACAGGGCGTCGGCGACCTCCTGCTCGCGGCCTTCAAACTGCTCGGCAAAGTGCTCGGCGACCTCAGCCTTCACCTGCTCCTCGCGGGCGTTGCGCTCGCTGCGCTCGAAGGTCTCGAACATCCACTCCACCTTGGGCAGGGAATACTCACGCACGGCGGCCTTCACGTCCTCGCCGGGCAGGGCCAGCGGGAATTCCTTCTTCTCCTTGCCGATCTCGGCGACAATGTCGTTGATGAAGGCAACGATCTTCTTGATCTCCTCGTGGGCGAACAGTATCGCGCCCAGCATGACCTCCTCGGAGACCTCCTTCGCGCCGGCCTCGACCATCAGCACGGCCTCGCTGGTGCCGGCCACGGTCAGGTTCATCAGGCTCTTCTCGCGCTGCTCAACGGTGGGATTCACGATATACTCGCCGTCCACATAGCCGATGTTCACCGCGCCGATGGGGCCGGCCCACGGGATCTGGCTGGTGGCCAGTGCGGCGGAGGCGCCGATCATCGCGGGGATGTCGGGGATGTTGTCCTGCTCCACGGACATCACGGTGCATACGACGGAGACGTCGTGGCGCATGCCCTTGGGAAACAGGGGGCGCAGGGGACGGTCAATCAGGCGGCAGGTCAGTATGGCCTTCTCCGCGGGACGGCCCTCGCGGCGGTTCCAGGAGCCGGGGATGTGGCCCACGGAATACAGCTTCTCTTCAAAATCCACACTCAGGGGGAAGAAATCGATGCCTGGGCGAGGGGTGTCGGCGACCGTCGCGGTGACCAGGACGCAGGTGTCGCCGTAGCGCACGAAGGTCGCGCCGCTGGCCTGCTCGGCGTACTTGCCGAACTCAAGGGTGAGCGTCCGCCCGCCCAGTTCCATGCTATAGCTCTTGAACATAGTAATTATAGCCTCCTTGGGTCTGTTTTCGTCGTTGAAAATTCCCATGCGGTGTACAGACGCGCGCCTGCGGGCGAATCTCCCGCATCCTGGCGTCCGCACACCGCCGATGTGCCTTGCGAACCGTCGGCGACTCCATATCCGATAATCCGCACAGCGCCGCCGCTCGGCAGGCCGAAGCGGCGGCGCGACAGAACAAAACCGATGAATCCTCGCTGGCTTACTTGCGCAGGCCCAGCTTGGCGATCAGGGCACGATAGGCCTCGATGTCGGTGCTCTTCAGGTAGTCCAGCAGACCACGGCGCTGGCCGACCATCAGCAGCAGGCCGCGACGGGAGTGGTGGTCCTTCTTGTGCACCTTCAGGTGCTCGTTCAGGTGGTTGATGCGCGCGGTCAGCAGCGCGATCTGCACCTCGGGGGAGCCGGTGTCGCCCTCATGGCGGGCGTAGGTCTCCATGATTTCCTTCTTGTTGATCTCCATGTGTCTTTCCTCCTCATTCAATACGCCGCAAGCCGGGTGAGCCGTCGGAGTCTTCGGCGGACCAGGCAAACGGTGGCGTGGTCAATCTCCATTGCCACAAGATTTATTCTACCACATGCCCCCGATTTTGTAAACGGCGAAAGGGCTGTTTTCAGAAACTTCATATCGCCCCGTTCGGGTCCTCGTCATCGCCAAAGAATATGAACGAACCGCTCGCCGCAGGCGCGTCGAACGACCGCACATTGCTCAGCCAGGTCTGATCTCCGGTGGTGGATGTGCCCACGGCGCAGAAGTTCAGCTTTCCGGTGCCCCAGTCAGAGGCCACGCTGAAGGTGCCCATGGCGTTGTTGCCGCCGTCCCTCAAAAGGTCCATGTTGCCCACGACCATCACCAGGTTGCCCGACTGGAAATCCGGATTGTCGCCAAAGCTCAGCAGCAGCGCGTCAAAGCGACAGCGCTGGGTGCCCAGGTTGCTCAGCCGCCAGTTGTAGGTCTTCACGTCGCCCAGCTCGCCGCCCTCATTCTCTGTAACAGGCGTGATGAAGAGCGCCAGCCTGACCGGGGAATCCTTTTCGCTCCTGCCCATCCACTTGGACATCGGCACGGATTCGAGCCACCCGTTCACCAGGCTGTCCACGTCCGAGGGCCGCAGCTGTTCAGGCGTGAAATCCAGGTTGTTCTCCAGCGCAAAGCTCTGGTAGGCCGCGTCCAGCTTCGGGCCGTAGGCGCCGTCCGCGGTGCCCGCGTTGTAGCCCATGGCGTTCAGCATGCGCTGGAGGGTGCGAATCTCTTCGCTCCGCTCCCTTCGGGTGTAGGTGACGCCCGCAGAGACGGTCTTGCGCTCCTCGTAGCCGCAGTCCTTGCACACCCGGGCATATTCGCCGTCCACAGTGCGGGTCAGTGGCCGGACCACCGACCAGGGGCCAAAGTCGTGGTGCAAGCGCTTGATGGTCTGGGGCCAGGCCACGCCGTCGGGATTGAGGCCCTGGTCCATCTGGAACTGGATCAGCGCCCGCTCCAGGCCGCCGCCGAAGATGCCGTCCACGCCGCCGGCTGCCAGGTAAGCCTGATCGGCCAGCAGCTGCTGGATCTCCCGCACGGCGTCGCCCCGCGCACCGCGGCGCAGCGTGCCCTCCGGGTCGAAGCTCTGCTCCTCAGTCACCTTGCCGCATACCGCGCACACCCTGGCGCGCACGCCGGCGGAGTGATCCGTGGTCTGCACCGTCACCTTCCACTGGTACTCATGGGGCAGCTTTTCGATGCTCTGGCTTTCCTGATAGCCACACACCGCGCATGTACGCGTCCGATTGCCCTCCCGGGTGCAGGTGGCCTCCCGGGTGACGGTCCAGCGGCCAAACTCGTGGGGCAGCTTGTCGATCGCCTGGGTCTCCTTGAAGCCGCAGACGGCACACTTGCGCACCCGCTCGCCCTTCTCCGTGCAGCTGGCCTCCTTCGTCACCGTCCACTTTCCATACTCATGGGGAACCTTCTCGATCTGCTGAACCTCCCGATAGCCGCAGACCAGGCAGCGGCGCATGCGCTCACCCTTTTCGGTACAGGTGGCATCCTCCAGCACGTTCCATTTTCCAAACTGATGGTCCAGCTTCGCGACAGCCTTGATCTCCTTGTTGCCGCAGAGCTTGCACGTCCTGTACTGTTCGCCCTTCTCGGTGCAGGTCGCTTCCTTCTCCACGATCCACTTGCCGTACTCGTGGGAGAGCTTTGGGATCTCCTTGCTCTGGCCGGTGCCGCAGACCGTGCACTCGCGAATGCGCAGGCCGGTCCTGGTGCAGGTGGCTTCGCGGTAGACCTCCCATTGGGTCCACTCATGCTTGCAATACTTTTCCGGCATGACGTCGCTCAGGTATTTCGACTGGACATAGCCCACCTTGTCTTCGTTCTTCTTGTTGATGTAGAAGACGCCGGTCCAGTTGCCGTCCTCCTCGAAGATGACCACCTTATCGCCGCCCTTCAACGTCTTGACGACCTTGGACGACTTGTCCATCTCTTTATAGACGTTGAGGGTGTCCCGGTTCACGTAAGCGACGCCCTTTGCGGCCAGCGCAGAGGGCACCAGTGCGACCAGGAGCAACGCAACAGCAGCCAGCAGAACCCATCTCTTCATAGTGATCTCCTCCATTGTCGTGACTTCTCATGCCGACTCGATCCATCGAACCGCACAGATCGAAGCTGGCAGGGTTTTTACGGTATTTTCAGCAATCTCTGTGCGTGCTCCGTCTCGCCCCGGGCCAGCAGCTGGCGAATCCGGGTGGAGGAGCACATAACGTCTCCGTCCATCACAGAGGGCACGATCTCGGCGCGATAGCCCAGGGCCTCTGCCATGCCCCTGATCAGCGCCGCGTCTCCTCTGCCCCTTGCGCCGAAGGTATAGTTTTCCCCCGCGACGATAGCCACGGCCCGCATGTCCCTGACCAGTCCGCGCAAGAACGCAACGGGGTCAGTGGCGCTGTATTCCTGGGTAAACGCCTGTATCAGCGCCCATTCCGCGCCGAGGCGCTCGAACTTTTTCAGGTTCTCATGCAGCGGCAGCAATGCCTGGGGCGCTCTTTCAGGGCATATCACAGACAGCGGATGCCGGTCGAAGGTACAAACCACGCTCTGGGCGTCCATCTCCTTCGCCAGCGCCACCGTGCGTCGGATCAGCGCCTGATGTCCGATGTGCACGCCGTCGAACATGCCCAGCGCTACCGCCGCGCGATGGCCTGTGAATCCTGTCGCATCGTAAATGATCTTCATCCGTTCTCTCCAGGTCTGTACAGCATGGCCCGAAACTTCACGTCCCCATTGGGCTGTGGCGCCCCGATGCCCGCAAATTCATCGTTCAGGTAGACCCGCACGGCCTCCGCTTGCGGCGCGGGCTCCTCCAACCAGGCGGCGCGCAGTGGATTGCCGTTGAGCACGGCGTGTCGACAGCGCTCCCCCACCCGCACCTGGGGCAGATGGAAAAGAGGCGCGTCCAGTGGAAGCAGCGCCTCCGAAAGCCGCCCTTCGGCGGCCATTGCGTCCACCTGCCGGGGCGTCAGGGCGCTTTCGATGTCGAATATGCCCGCCGCCACCCGCTCCAGGGACTGCATGTGGGCGCCGCAGCCCAGCGCTCTGCCGATGTCGTGGCACAGCGTGCGTATGTAGACGCCCTTGCCGCAGCGGATCCTCAGCGTGTGTACATCGTCGCCCTCATCCCGCAGGTATTCGATGGCGTCCACCTGGCAGGGTCGGGGCTCCAGCGCCACCGATTCCCCCTTGCGCGCCAGCTGGTACAGGCGCCTGCCGTCCCGCTTCAGCGCGGAGTACATCGGGGGGATCTGCATGATATTCCCGGTAAATCGGGGCAGCACGGCGCGAAGCTCTGCCTCGCCGGCGTCCACGGCGCGCTCGGCGACCACCTGGCCCGTGGCGTCCTGGGTATCGGTCTCGACGCCCAGCCGGATGCGGGCGACATAGACCTTTTGCTTGTCGACGATGTAGTCAAACAGCCGCGTGGCCGACCCGACGCACACCGGAAGCACGCCGGAGGCCTCGGGGTCCAGCGTGCCACCGTGACCCACCGCCGTGCCCCTGGGCAGGCGCTTGCGCACGTATACCACCAGGTCTGACGACGTTCGGCCCGTGGGCTTGTTGAGATTCAGAAATCCGTTCATGGTATATCCGTTTCCGCGCTATTATCGTTGTTCATTGCTTCCCGGATCATGGCAAGCGTCTTTTGCAGTGCCTCATCAAAGGACATGACCAGTGTCACTCCGGCAGCGCAATCGTGTCCTCCGCCGCCCAGAGGAACGGCCACGTCCCGGGCTACGTTGAAGGGCGCCTTGGAGCGCAGGGACATCTTTGCCTCGCCTTCCCGCTCCATGGCCAGCACCGCGACCCGCACGCCATCCATCTCCAGCAGGTAATTGACGATGCCCTCGCTGTCTGCCTTGTCCGCGCCGCAGTCCTTCAGCATCTGTTTCGTCAGTCGTGCCCAGGCCAGCGTGCCGTCGGGGGAGATCTCCAGTCCCGCCAACACCACGCCCAGCAGCTTCGTCCGCCCCACGGAGCGTGTGCGGTACAGCGCCTCCGTGATCCGGGATACGTCCGCGCCTGCCTCGACGCAACGGGCCGCCGCCCGAAACGTCTGGGACCGGGTGTTGGGATAGTTGAAATTGCCGCAGTCCGTGGATATGGCCACGAACAGGCACTCCGCCATCTGCGCGTCCAGCTCTACGCCCATCGCCTCGATCAGATCCACCACCAGCTCGCCCGCTGCGGCGGCCTCTCCGTCCAGCATGTACAGCTGGCCGAAGCCCGCGTTGGTGAAATGATGATCCAGGACGCCCTGATAGGGACAGCGCGTGAACAGGGCCATGCCGCTTTCGCCCAGTCGCTCGTACTCCGAGACATCCACCGCCATTGCGGTCTGAGGAGCGAAGGGCAGCTCACCCCCCTCGGTATCCACGATCTCATCTGCGCCGGGCAATCCCACGTACAGCAGCGGTATTCCGCCCGGCAGGCAGACCACGGTCCGTTTGCCCATGGCCCGAAGCGCATGCCACAATGCCAGCGCACAGCCCGTGGCGTCGCCGTCCGGCGATACATGCCCCATCACCACGATGTCATCCCGATCCCGCAGCCAGTCGGCCAGCTGTTCAATCGTCACTCTCTGGCTCATTGACGTGATGCTCCTTCAATAGCTGGTTGATGTGCGCCGCGTATTCGATGTTGGTGTCCAGCTCGAACAGGATCTCCGGCACATAGCGCAGGTCTACCCTGTGGCCCAGCTCCCTTCGAATGAAGCCGGAGGCCTTCTTCAGCGCCGCCATCATATCCTTGCGCCGCTCCTGCTCGAGGATGCTGACACGAACCTTGCAGTAGCGCAGGTCCCGGGTCACCTCGCAACGCACGATGGACCAGGTGCCGCCGATGCGCGGATCGTTCAGGTCGTCGCGTATGATGGCGTCGATCGCCTTGTGCACCTCCTGGGAGATGCGGTCTATACGGTCAAAAGATGGCATTGGTATACCCTCCATTTATTCTATAGCCTTATTGCCATATTATATTGACTTCATACCTGTCGAATTTGGAATCTGCGGATAGCAAGGTCAATTCTTCTACAATAGCCTGGCTAATACGAATGCGTGTGTATCCAATAAATACATTACATGTACTCCTTAAACACATCCAAAGGTTCGTCAAAATCGTCCGTCATTACAAACTGTCCCCGAAATCTACCCGGTTCTCGTATAACAGGCATATTCTTTAATGGAGCAACTGCGTTGGCATACTGTGTTTTCATCTTTATCGCTCGGATATATTGAATGACCTCCATGATCGAATCCTCTGGCAGATCACGCGCTTCCGCCACCAGCAGTTCAAGTGCCATACCGACACCTCCATTCCAGTCTGTCTGATATAAAAATGCAGCCTGTAACATCTGCCCCCTATTATAACCGACATTTCCGAATAATACAAGCCATTTTTCAGGCGTAATCCAACTACAAGGCGGACGTTCAATCGCGAACGTCCGCCAACAGGTACCGTATTCAGGTTTACCGCTCGATCTCCTCCATCACGAAGCACTCGATGACGTCGTTTTCCTTGATGTCGTTGTAGTTCTCGATGCCGATGCCGCACTCGTAGCCGGTGTTGACCTCCTTGGCATCGTCCTTGAAGCGCTTCAGGGAATCGATCTTGCCCTCGTGGATGACGATGTTGTCGCGCAGCAGGCGAATCTGGGCGTTGCGGGCGATCTTGCCGTCGGTAACATAGGAGCCCGCGATGGTGCCCACGCCGGAGACCTTGAAGGGCTGGCGCACGGTGGCGTGGCCCAGCAGGACCTCCCTGAACTTCGGGGCCAGCATGCCCTTCATGGCGGCCTCGACGTCCTCGATGGCCTGGTAGATCACGCGATAGAGCCGGATGTCGATCTTCTCGCGCTCGGCCATGTCCCTGGCGTTGTTGTCGGGGCGCACGTTGAAGCCGATGATGATGGCGTTGGCCGTGGAGGCCAGCAGTGTGTCGGATTCGTTGATCGCGCCGACCGCGCCGTGGATGCAGCGCACCCGCACCTCGTCGTTGGACAGCTTCTCCAGGCTTTGGCGCACGGCCTCGACGGAGCCCTGCACATCGGCCTTGATGATGACGTTCAGATCCTTGATCTCGCCGGCAGAAATCTGGTTGAACAGGTCGTCCAGCGTGGTCTTGGTCTGGGTCTTGACCAGCGCGGCGCGCAGCTTGTCCTTGCGCTCCTCTGCCACCTGGCGGCTGAGCTTCTCGTCGTCCACCGCGGTGATCTGGTCGCCCGCGTCAGGCACGTCGTTGAAGCCGATGACCTCCACAGGCTCGGAGGGACCCGCGCTCTTCACGCGCTCGCCCCGGTCGTTCACCATGGCGCGCACGCGGCCGTAGGCTGTGCCCGCGACGATGGCGTCACCCACGTTCAGCGTGCCGTTCTTCACCAGCACTGTGGCCACCGGGCCGCGGCCCTTGTCCAGCTTGGCCTCGATGATGATGCCGCGGGCCTTGCGGTTGGGGTTGGCGCGGTAGTCGTTCACGTCGGCGGTGAGCAGTATGGTCTCCAGCAGGTCGTCCACGCCCTGGCCGGTCACGGCGGAGACGGGCACCATCTCGGTGCTGCCGCCCCACTCGGTGGTGATCAGCTCGTACTCGGTCAGCTGCTGCTTGACGTGCTCGGGATTTGCGTGGGGCTTGTCCATCTTGTTGATGGCGACGATGATCTCGACGCCCGCGGACTTGGCGTGGTTGATGGCCTCTATGGTCTGGGGCATCACGCCGTCGTCTGCGGCGACCACCAGCACCGCGATGTCGGTGGCCTGGGCGCCGCGCAGGCGCATCGAGGTGAAGGCTTCATGGCCGGGGGTATCCAGGAAGGTGATCTTCCTGCCGTCCAGGTCGACGGTATAGGCGCCGATATGCTGGGTGATGCCGCCTGCCTCGCCGGCGGTGACGCGGGTCTTGCGGATGTAGTCCAGCAGCGAGGTCTTGCCGTGGTCGACGTGGCCCATAATGGTCACGACCGGCGGACGGGACACGAGCTCCTCCTCGGAATCCTCCACGTCCTCCTTCTCCAGGGCATCCTCGGCGGTCTCCGCCAGCTTCATCTCCAGCTCGACGTCGAACTCCTGGGCCACCAGCGAGGCGGTATCGAAGTCCAGGTCGTTGTTGATGGTGGCGATGATGCCCAGCATCATCAATCGCTTGATGATCTCACCGGCGGGCTTGCCAATGCGCTCTGAGAGGTCGCGCACGGTGATGGTCTCGGCGGTCATGAACGCCTTTTCGATCTTGATCGGCTCGATGGAGGCCTTCTGTGCAGCCTTCTTCTGCTTCTTGCGGTTGCGCACAAAATCGTCGTCATAGTTATTCAGGTTGCCCGCGCCGCCGCGCTGCCTGGTGGCCGCGCGCCCGGTGTTCCGGCTGCGCTCCGGATCGTTCTGGCGAACGTACTGCTTCTGGTTGGGATCGTAATTGGACACGCGCTCCTTCTCGACGGAGGGCGTGAGATCCGGGCCCCTGCGGCCGCC
>JAFRJF010000252.1 GCA_017432405.1 Clostridia bacterium
CGTCTGGAGGGGCGTGGCGGCCTGGAAGGCCGCCGCGACGGGGTGCATCGTGTCGGGCGCGGGGGGGGCAGCGGGGCGGCCTGGAAGGCCGCCGCTGCGGGGCGCCGCAGGGGGGGCGCGTGTGGGGGAGCGTGGCGGCCTGGAAGGCCGCCGCTACGGGGTGCTGCTGAACGGCTGCAGTTTGATGTATTTTCCTGTTTCCCGGCCATCAGTTTTGTCTCGCCCTGCGCCGCAGCAGCCAGAGCAGCGCCAGCGCCGCAAGGGCCACGGCCGAATACAGGGGCAGGTTGCTGTGGTCGCCGGTATCCACCGGGTGGGGGTCGATGACGGTGAGGGTCGCGGCGTCGCTGACGATCTGCTGACCGGAGGAATCGCTGACGATGCACCGGGCCTTCCTGCCACTCATCGCCATGGTGACGTTATCCACCTGCAGCGTCGGCAGCACCGCGCCGTCCAGGTCCATCCAGCCCTTCTCCTTGCCCATCCATACCTGCCACTGATAGTGGTAGGGTGTGGCGCCGCCGCTGGCGCTTACGTTGAAGGTCGCGGTTTCGCCCACCTTGCAGGTGACGTCCCTGGGCTGGCTGATGATCATCAGCGGCCCGGCTTCGCCATCCAGGTACAGGGTAAATTCGTTGTCCGCCAGGCCGCGGTCCTCGATGCCCACGCCCTGGATGACCACCCTGGCCGTGCGGTAGGCGGTGGGATCCACCAGCGCGGAAAGGGGCATGTCGTAGGTGTGGGTCTTGCCGTCGGACACGGCCTGCTCATAATAGGGCAGCGCCAGCCGCACCGGCTCCTTGGCGTCGTCCAGGTACATCTCGGCATAGAGCTTGATGCTCTCGCCGGTCTCGGCGTAGTCGAAGAAGGATACGCTCAGCCACTTCTCGTCGTTCGGCCCCAGATAGACCCTGTGGGACACGCTCAAATCGTGCATCGAATGGATTTTTACGCTCTCCGGCGTCCGAATGGCATTGGCGACCAGCCCGTTTTGCACCAGCGCGTTCGTGGCCAGTCCATCGTCCTGAAGCACCATTCTGCCCGTCTGGGGATCGCGCACATAGGTCAGATCGACGCCCGGGTTGTTGGCCGCAAGGCCGTTCCGGGAAGCGGATATGGTATTTCGCTGTGCGGCCCTGGCCATCAGACCCACCCAGTTGGTATTGGTGGTGATGCTGCTGAAGCGCACCTCCAGCTCCTTCTTTCCGTCCCAGCTGGCCGGAATCTGCATCGTGCTCTTAAAGGCCGCCAGTGAACCGGGGAGAAGCACGTCGGTGGTCACATAATCGAACTGCTCCTTCGTTTCATCGGAATGCGTCAGCTTGCCGCCTTCGACGGTATACTTCTTGTTCTTTTCGCTGACCACCCAGTCGCGCCGCTGCGGGGTCATGTCAAAATCGAAGAGGCGCTTGAAGGCCTTGGCCCCGGTGGACACCACGTCGTTCCCCATCTTCATCCAGCACAACTCCGGATTCAGGCAATCGGCATGCAGCGTGCCCACGACGGTTTCCCTGCTGCCCTCGTGCAGCACCATTTCCATCTCAAACCGCGTCAGTCCCATGCTTCCGGAATTCATCACGGAGACCGTATAATCGTCGAATTCGCCTGGGGATACCAGCGTCTCCTCGAATACGAGGCCCTTGACGTCCATCACCGGCTTGAAGTTGGTCTGGAAGGAATACAGCGAAACCGGCGTCTTTTCGGAGGTGGCCTTCTTGCCGATGCTCTTGGGCAGCGGCGAAGCGGTCAGATAGCCCTTGCCCGTCGGCGTCAGGAACAGATCGCGAACCACCGGGGCATCCGCGGGCATCGTAAACTCGGCGCACACGGAAGCGTTGGACAGGGTGTTGGTGCCCTGGTCGTAGACCGCGACCATCACGCGATAGAGGTCGTAGTTTTCGCCCCTGTCGTCCTTCATGACCACGGTGGACAGCCAGTACAGATTCACCAATCCGGCGATGGTCTGCTGCTTGAAGTTATCCGTAGGCATGTCGATGTCGTAGCCGGTGGCGCTGACCTTTATCTCCAGGTTGCCATCGCCTTCCCTGTGATCGGTGGGCTCCAGGTACAGGCTCTTCAGGCGGTAGCGCTTGCCGTCGGTGCCCACATCGTCGGTGTAGAAGATCACCCTGGCGTACTGATCGTCCTTTACCGGTATTACCGCCTGGGCGAAGCCTCCGGTATTGGCCTCGTCCAGCACGATGGACACCATGTCATCCTCGCCCGCGGCATCCATCGCATTATCGTAGAATTCGATGGCGCCCTTGTCGCCGTTGCCCTTCTCCGAACGGCTGACGGCCAGCCAGCTGTCGTCGGGGCCCATCCTGTGGAATACGCGCACGTAGTCGTCGCCCGCGCCGCTTTGGACCTCATCGTCCGTGGATGCGGTATTGGTATTCGTCACCTTCAGGCCGTTCAGGTCCGGCTTGTTGCCGCTGACACTGGTGGTTTCAACCTGCTCGACGCTCACGGAGGCCGCAATCTGCTCGCGCTTTTTAGTCGCCTTCTGTATCCGGGTCAGCCCCACATCCACGCTGTTGGCATAGCTGTAATTGTTGTCGCCGTCCACGTTCACCTTGCTGGTCACCAGATCGATGACAGGTTCGGCGCCGACGAATTCCACCAGGCCCTTCCTGCCACCGACCCAGGCCCAGCTGAAGAAGCCCGGCATGGCCCTGTTGTCGTTCATCGACGCGCTCAGGGCGCCGTTACCCGCGCGCCACAGGTGCATCGTGTAAAGGCAGGCGTTGTTTTCCACCTCGAGGGGATAACCGCTGTCATCAAAGCTGCCGGCGCAGAGCACCGCCACAGTGATAAAGGTATCTGGATTAAAGTCGGCGGATTTGGCACTGTACGTGCCCGTGGCAGTGGTCACATCAAAGTCGTAATCCTTCACGCTGCCGGTCACATAGGTGGAATTGTAAACAGAGGGGTAGAGCTGGCGGCCCTGATTGATGGCGTCGACGATGCTGCCGGTGATATTGCGGGTCACGTTGCGCCAATGCAGGCGGCCGTTCTGGATGTAGAAGGTATACAGGTCGTCGCCAAGGGTCACGATCTTCATCTGTTCAAGGGTGTCGTCCAGCTTCGCGACCTCCGACGCCAGCGCCGGCACGAGATCGGGATAGGTCTGCGGGCCCATCGGCACCAGATTGGCGTTCTTTTCGGGGTTCCCGCCGTCCTCGCCATCGTTGGGCATGTAGTGGTCCAGCAGCGAATACGGGACGTTCTTCTTTTTTCCATCAGGATAGCTGTACAGTGGCCACGGACCGCCCTTCCAGATCTCCATGCTGAACGACACAAACAGTATCGTTATGCCGCCGGTGACATTCGCACCTCCGGTGATCTCAAAGTCGACCTGTTTGTCGTTCAACAGGAAGACGTGCAGGGAAATGTCGATATAGCCGGCGCCCTTGATCCAGGCGCAGAGAAGCCCTTTGATGCCGATGCCCAGCGTCGCGCTGATCGTCAAGCGGATGTCGATGGTGAAATCATCGGGGTGCAGCGTCCACCTGATGCTCTTGTCATCGCCCTTGGGCAGGATCAGGTCAAGGTTCAGGCCCATGCTCACGCCAACGCTCAGGTTGATGTTCAGGTTGGCGTAGAAGGGCACCGGGCCGATGGCAGTCTGGAAGGTGATATCGACGTAGAAGGATACCGTCACGCCGCCCACACCGTTGATCTTCAGGTAGGTTTCGTCCTCCTTCTCGTCGGGCTTCCACTTGGCTGAAAGCAGCCCAAACACGCCCACGTTGATGCCGCCCTTGGCCAGCCAGTTGACCTTGTTATATTTATAGTAATCCCTCAACGTGCCGGAGTGCTGCCTCAAGTTGCTCAGGTTGGTGATCTTCTGGATATCCTTATAAAGGTCATTGTAATCCTGCATCGTCTTGGACTTCCACTTGGGATCCGGGTTCATCTCCTTGGGCATGTAGCCCAGTCCGACGGAAACGGTGCCCGAGATATCCACATTCAGCTTGGGCATCCATTGTTGAAGGAAGGAAGGCGTCAAATCCAGCGAGGCGAGTCTGTTGATGCCGGGGATATTGAAGCTGAACCCAAACCCGCCCGAAAGGCCCCTCATAAACGAGGACATGTCGGCGGGCTTTTCGAAAATGCTGTTGACGGGCCTGAGCATCGTCTTTTCGGTTTTAACCGTCTTATCGTCCGCATTGCCGGAGCCGAAGCGGATATAGACGTCGGGATAAACGGGCGAAATGATCTTCTTCCAGGTGTCGGTAAAGGTGTACACATTGCCCTTCGGATGGGGATCGACCGCGGTCCGCACAAAGCCCCTGGGGTCCGTGTACGCCAAAACCGGCGCCCGGGGATCCTTGTCCTCGAGATTGCGCATCTCCACTATGAGATCAAAGCTTTCATCGTTAGCGCTTGTATAGTAGAACTGATATTCACTGTACATGATATCATAGTCGTCCAGGGTGGCCTTGTAGATATACGGGCTGCCATCGTTGTACTTCAGTGTAACATTGTGCTTGGAGCCACGCTGGATCTTCTCCCTGGGAAGGCAGATGCTCTGATACTTGTCTATGCCCGTATCCGTCTTGACCGCACTGGCGTCGATTTCTATGTAGGCAAACACATAGCCATCATCATTGATTGTAAAGTCGTGGATATTGAAGGCGACCCAGCCTTCCCCATTCTTGGTCACTTCCTCCACCAGCGGCGCTTTCGGGTCGCCTTTGGCGTCCCGAACGCTGACCTTGATGCCGTCAGGCGCGTGCTTGCCGTTTTTATCATACAGCACGACGCCGATGGTGTCCTTGCCCAGCACGGTGACCGAGGCGGTATCATTCGCCAACACGCTTCCATTCGCGCCCAGGCGCGAGGCAAAGCTGTTGGCATTGCCCGCGACCACCAGGGGCGCTTCGGTCGTCACATGGTTGCCGTCGTCCTCGAACAGCGCGTGCATCCACGCTCCAAAGCCGGAATTATGCGTGGCGCCGTCCACGGCAGCAGACAGCTGTTCGATCTGGGCAAGCCAGTCCACACTGTTCTCGACGACCTGCTGGCGAATCTCCCTGATATCCCCGCCCGCCTGACGAATGCGCTCGGAATAGCGGACCTTCTCATAGTCATAGACCTGGTCGCTTTTCATCAGGTCGGTCATCGCCTGGATGATCTCCTGGCTCTCGTCCACGGTGTCATAAGCGTAAAGCAGCGTCTCACGCAGGTCCTCGACCCCCAGAACCAGCGACTTCAGGAATTCGATATATTCCGCGCTGTCATCGTTGGTCAACAGGCTGCTGTCTGACCCCGACGACCCACTCTTCACGTCGTAGATCGCCGCCTGCGCGCGGGCCAGCAAGTTGCTCAGGGAATACAGCTTGCCTGAAAGCCGTTCGTCCAGCCAATCCGACACCTGCTGCGCGTTCATCGAGGCATTGGCACGCATGCCGCTATGGTATTCGCCGGCGCCATCGTTCAGGCCGGCCAACACCATGTAGGTCGCAAGCTCGTCCTCGGTCAGGATCTTACCGCTGACGATGACGGCCAGCGCATTCACAGGCAGCATCCCGACCAGCATGATGAGTGTCAGCATCGCCGCAATCCATTTCTTCATAGCTCCATCCCTCTCTATTCGCGCTCGTGGTGTCGTCCTGGACAATCAATACTTCAACAGCTCCGGGTGGGTCTCTATATCGTAATCCGGCTTCCACTTCTCAAAGAGCGCCGCCAGCGCATCCACCTGGCTGGCGTGCAGCGCCGACTGCTCCAGCAGCTCCTCCTCCTGCTCGGTCAGCACGTGATCCCCCGCGGGCAGATCCCCGACATAGCACAGGATGTGCACGCCCTTCTCCGTCAGCACCGGCTCCGACACGTCGCCGACCTTCTCCAGCGCCATGCCCGCGTTGATGAATTCATCCGGCCAGCCTTCGGAAAGGGTGTGAAGCGGATAGCCCGGGCCGGTCACGTTGCGCTCGCTGGTATCGGCGCTGTACTGCGTTATCAGGGTCACGAAGTCGATGCCGGCGGACAGGCGCTCGTCGATCTCGTCCAGCTTGTCCTGGATCAGCGGCATCGTTGCAGCCCTGCGCGCCTGCATATAAGCCAGCTTCGCTTCCTTCAGCGCCTCCATGGCCGCGTCGTACTCCGCCTTCGGCGCATCCAGGTTTGACCAGTCGTCGGTGGTGAGGACCATCTGTGTCAGCGCCGCCATCTTTTCGTTGGCTTTCTTCACCGCGCGCTCCACCGCGTCCTGCTCGTTCTTCAGCGACTCGATCACCCCGTCGGGATAATCCAGCAGGATCTGCCGCACCAGGCGATAGCCCTCGGGGGTGTAGAACGAATCGCTGTCCGTATTCAGAATCTCCCGCTCGTAGCGGGGAATGTCGTCCTTATAGCGCTCGCGATCCGGCGCGAGGTACTGGGTTTCGTAAAATTCGTCCAGCTCGTCCTGGGTGATGGGAATATCGCCCACATACAGCTCGATGGCGCGCCGCTGGCGCTCGGACACCAGGTACTCCCGATAGATGTTGTCCATGTCGTAGCCCTCGTCGGCCACCGCTTTGGAAACCTCCTCCTGCGTCGCGTCCATTCCATTGGCCTGCATCATTTTATAGACGCTCTGCCAGATCTCCTCGTAGCGGCTGGACGCCGCGCCGCGCAACAGTTCCTCTTCCTGTTCGGTAAAGTCGTGCTTTCCCGCCTCGGTCAACTTGGCTTCAACCAACCCGATGCCCACGAAGTTATCGATGACGTTCGCGGCCATTTCAGCCTTTTCAGTTTCCGTCATCGTTTCCTCTGAAAGCGACTCCGTCATCTTGATGATCGAATCCAGCGAGCCCTGTACCATGCTGAGGGGATAGCTGAATTCCCCCACCCGCACGCAGACCGGATCCTCCGCGGCCTCTGCCTGCGCCGGCTGGAAAAGCGCCAGAATCAATAACAATGACAGGATAAGGAAATGCACGCGTCCATACATGGCGACGACCTCCATTTGTAAACTGTTCGACATTGGAATGGCAATATTATATACTTTTAGTCAATATTATTATAAATCAAGTGCCTTATTCAATGCAATGCAATCAACCGTTAAATAAGTGAGGCAAATATTACCAAATTCATGTGATATTTGATCGATTAGGCCTATCCCCACTGCCGATAAAACATCCCGGGCGATCCTGTTGATCACCCGGGCTGTTGAAAAGGTCACGATGTGCCCCTGTTCGCCAGGCAGAGCCGGCTACGAAAGCGTTCCCAGCGCCTCCAGCTTGCCCAAGACGGAATCCGGCAGCGCCAGGCTGCGCCGCGAATCACGGCGCCCTACGCGGGCGTCGGATCGATCGTCCAGATATCTTGCTTCCCCCTCTTGCGTCCGTAAATCCCATACAATCGGCCCTCATAGATGCGTCAAGGGATCTGGTTTCAGATTCCCGGCACGATGATCCGCGCCAGCTGCAGGGATTCATCGGCGGTGAGGGGGTCTGCGTCCAGGGCGCGCTTCTGCCACAGGCCGCTGGCGCGAATCTCCGGCTCGGTGCTGTAATGGCCGAGCCAGCCGTCGCTGGGTGCGAAGTCCTTCGCCTGGTGCAGCGTGGCGATGATGGCCGATCCCAGGCGCAGGCGCGATTCGGCAGATGCCACGGGGATGACCGAGAAGGCGAGGTTGACGCGCATGTAGGCGCTGACATCCCGCTCCACCCGCGCCGCGGTCCTGAAGTCCTCCCGCTCCCGGTCGGGCTGCCCGGAGGTGTCCAGCGACCAGATGTCCAGGTAAGGGTCCTTGGCGCGGTTCAGCAGGGCCCCGCCGATGTCCCTGCGGAACGGGCTGGCATTGCGGTCCTCCCGGTCGAAGTGATCCGCCAGGCGCTGCTTCAGCCGACCGGGGTCGGTATTGGCGCCCACGCGCACCACGCGGGCGAAGCCGCGATAGGTCTCGCCCCGCTCGTAGACGATGGTGATGCCGTCCTCAAAGGGTATGGCGTCGATATCCCGCCATTCGTAGCGGGGCAGCCGCTCAAACAGCCGGTGCAGCCACAGCGCCGCGCCCTCGGCGCCGCTGGGCGCCTCCTCGAAGCTGGCGTTGAGGCGGTACAGCAGATCGATGCGCTTGCCCAGGGGCAGGTTGCCCAGGGGCAGCGTCACATTGGCCAGCCCCGGCAGCAGGTATTCGTAGTGATTCCGTCCCGCAAGTATGATGAACTGGTCCCGCTGCGTATCGCACACCCGGCCCAGCTGCGCAAGCACCCCCTCCGCCCAGGCCCTGCGCCCGTCAGCGGACATGTCGTTCAGCGACTCGTCACAGGGCGCGACCAACGCGTCCTCCGGCACCAGGCCGCGCTTTGCGGAGAGTAGGTAAATGCGTTCGGTGAGGGTCCTGGCATAGGCGTGGGACAGGGAAAACAGCGTGCCGGGCGCGTCCGGCACGGCGGCGTCGCCTGGGTCGTCCTGCCCGCTGCCGGCGCAGGCGATCAGCGCAACGACCCGCCCGCCATCCCGGGGCGCGTCCGGGGAGGGCGCGACTTCATCCCTTGAAGGCCGGGCCGCGCGATAAAACACCACCGTGCCGCCGGCACGGTCCGCCCGGGCCCGATAGCCCGCCGCATGCCATGAACGGGCGTGGCTGTGCCGGGTATCCGCGTCGTCGCCGACGTTGGCCCACCAGGCGTCGTACTTCCGCGCGGAGGCGGGCAGCGCCCGGCCCAGTATCTCCTCGATCCGGGCGAAGGTCAGAACGACCTCGTCGCTGTCGCAGCCCATCAGGTAATCTTTCAGCGGATCGTAATATCCCATGGCAAACGCTCCTCAAGGCTATATATTATACAGCCGTCATTCCCTGCCCACAGCCGCCTTCAGCTTCTCCAGATCCAGCGTCTGGCTGTCCTGGATCAGCGCGTACAGCGCCCCCAGTATGCGCCGGACGCCGCCGGGCACGTCGCTCTCGGCGTTCAGCACCATCACGGGGTCGTGCACCGACATGCGCAGCTGGAACCAGGCGTTGTTCACGCCGCCGTCCAGGTTGAAGGTGATGCGCACGCCCTCCCGGCTGTCCGGCGCGACCTGCCAGCGCGGGTCGTCCAGCGTATAGCTGAGCACGACCTCCACCACATCCTGGCCGGCGGCGGGGTCCTCCACGTCCAGCGCGGGCAGGCGCAGCTCCACGCTCTCCACCGGCTCCCGCAGGTCGTCGATCAGGCGGAACACGTTCTGGGCTTCCCGCTTGCGGTTCAGCGCCTCGCAGATCACCCGGGTGGCCAGGTAGAGCCCGTCGTCCAGGAAGCCGTTCTCGCGGAAGGCCGCGTGACCGCTGGTCTCGATGGCCAGGGGGCAGTCGATGCCCTCGGCGTTCAGGCGCACGGCCTCCTCGATCACATTGCGGTAGCCCCGCTTGAAGCGGTAGTGTATGCCCCCCCATTCGGCGATGAAGGCCGACAGGCCCGACGAGGTCACGCTGTCGGTAACGAAGGTGGCGCCGGGCTTAACGTCCAGCAGCATGGCGGCCACCAGCGCGATCAGGCGGTTTTGGGAGATGAGCCTGCCGCCGTCGTCCACGATGGCGGCGCGGCTGCCGTCGGCGTTGAACAGCACGCCCAGGTCCGCCCGATTGGCCCTGACGGCACGGGTGACGGCTTCTATGGCGGCGAGGTCGTCGGGGCCGCCGGCGATGCCGTCCTCGATTCCCACCGGATACAGGCTGCCCTCGGTCTCCACGCCCATGGCGTCCAGGAAGCGGGCGTACCCCTCGCCCACGCTGGTTCGGGCGTCCACGACCACGCGCATGCCCAGCAGCGGCTTCAGCGCGTCGTCCTCCAGGCAGCGGGCCGCGGCGCTGCGCAGGGCATCGTAATAGATCCCGTCGGCGTCGTGGCGCACCACCAGCCGCTCCGGCACCTCGGCGTCCCTGGCCCGCAGCAGCAGCGCGTTCACGTCCACGTCCTTCAGGCCGCCATCGGCGGTGATGAACCGGAAGCCGTTCAGGTTCGGGTCGGCGGTGCCGGCGGTGATCATCACCGCGCCGTCAGCATTGCCGCAATCCGGCTGCACGGCCTTGAAGAGCGCCGGGGCGGAGCAGAGCCCGCAGTCCAGCACGTCGCTGTCCGCGGCGGTGATGCCCCGGGTCAGCGCCGCCTTGATGCGCGCGCCGGAGGGTCTGGGATCGTGGCCCACGGCCAGGACGAGGGCGTCCGGGGTGGTGCCCCGGCGCTCCGCCAGCCAGCAGGCGAAGGCATAGCCCAGCTTCTCCGCCCGCTCGTCGGTCAACTGCTGCTGGGGCCCGCGAATCTCCGAGCCGCTGCGCAGCTTCAGCCATCTTGCACTGTCGCTATCCATAAATAAACCTCACTTGTCGCGTTTATTGTTTGCCCTTTTTGGCATTCTTTCGATCGTTGGACCGACGGGGCGGACGGCCGCCCTTCACGGCCGGGACGGAACCGGTCCGGCCCAGCTGGTCCTTGATGCGCTGCTTTTCCGCCGCCATGCGCTTCAGGCGCTCCCGCCGGGCGCGGATGGAGGTGACCGCAAGTATCGTGATCATCACCGTCAGGGCCGCGCCCGCGATGATCAGCAGTATGATGAAGGTGGCGCCGTTGCCCCCCGGCTTCACGGACTGGCCCTCCAGCATCCGCCCGGAGGCGTCCAGCTGCTGGGGATTGACCCCGTCGGCAGCGATCTGCACGGCGATGGGGCTGGTGGTCCGCTCCTGGCGGCGGCCCTGGGCGTCGGTGTATTCCAGGGAGAATATGAACTCGGCGTCCTGGCTGACGTCGTAAGTGGCGCTGAACACGGTGGGCTCCCGCTCGCCCCGGGGAATCACGGCCAGCCGGCGGATGTCGCCCCGGCTGACCTCGTAGAGCCGGACGTCCCGGGCCATGACGGTGCCGGTGTTGAGTATGGTGAAATCGAAGGTCACCCGCCCGGGCCGGTTGATCCTGGGCGTGGCGGTCTGGGCCGTCAGGCTGATCTCCATGTCCTGCGCCTCGGGCGTGTTGGAGGCCACGATGGTGCTGGTGCGCAGGTCCAGCAGCTGGCCAGCGCTGTTGCTGCCGGTGATGTGCCAGCGGTATTCCCCCTCGCCCCGCAGCGGATAGGTGTAGGGGATCTCCACCGGGTGGGCGCCGCTGGGCAGGCTGATGGCGTCCGCGATGAGGCCGCCGTAGACGTCGTCCCAGACGGTGATGTCGGTATAATCCACGTTTCCCAGGTTGGTCAGTATCAGTATGGCGTCGGCGATATCGTCGTTGAACTCCGCCTGGCGCACGTAGAACGACGTGATCAGGTGGTCGTCGGCGATGGGCAGGGAGGCCGGGTCGAGGCTGAGGGAGAATTCGTCGCCGGTGGGCACCGCGTATTCCAGCACGGGCATCGACAGGTCGTCCCCGGTCAGCGTGACCCGGCTGATGAAGCTCTTGGTCTCGCCCACGTCCAGCTGCTCCAGCCGACCGGTGAAGTCGCCCAGGCTGTCCCGTATGCGCAGCGCGCTCAGCGGCACGTTGCCGGTATTGACGATCTTGTAGGTGACGGTCATCAGCCCGTCCTTCACGCCGTAGGGGGATGAAAACTGCCGGGTGAAGGCCACGCCGGGCTGCTGCTCGCCCTTGATGACGGGCACGTCGAGGGTGTAGACCACCTTCTCGCCGCCCGCCTCCTGGGCATCGTGGCTGATGGTGTAGCGCACCTGTCCGGCGTCCAGCTCCTCCTGGGTGACGGCATGGGGCCGCACCAGGGTCTGGCTCTCGCCCGCGCCGAGCTGGCCGATGGGCTCCGAGAGCAGGCCGTCGGCGGAGGCGAGGTAGATGTTCTGCACGGGCCGGTTGGAGCGGTTTTCGATCAGGAAGGTCATGGTAATGTCTCCCGGGGCGACCATCATGGCGGGCTGGGCGGTGGTATCGATGAACAGCGCCGGCTGCGGCGCTTCCTCGGCCAGGGCCCGCGCCATCGCAAGCGAGCAGAGCACCCCCAGCAGAGCTGCCAGTCGTCGCCACATTCCAGTCCGTCGAACCATCCCACGCGCAACCTTTCCATCGTCGTTTCGGTGCCCCGTCCAGGGCGCAAACCACCGACTCTATTGTATTTCATTTTGCCCACATCTGTCAAGGAGAAAACGGCGCGGGCCGAAATACACGGCCGACCGCCCTCGGCGCACAGTTCGGTGGGTCCGCGTCTCCCTATCATTTCAGGTCGCGCAAGGGCTCCCGGCGCTGACCCGCCGCTTTCCAAAGGCGGCGGACGCATCCTTGGGCGCACCCCAACCCATCGTCCATCCCTTCCGTTCGCTTCGCCAGCCCCTGTCTCCTCGGACGGTTCAACCGGCGCTTCCCGGGATTGGCATGAGTATAGCAAATCGCGGCAATACGCGCAATAAACCACTGGTTTAATGACAGGCGGGCTCGGCGGTGCTATACTGATTGCGTGCTGAGGAACGGCAGGCTGCCCGAAAGGACGGTCTGCCCCGGCCCACCGGCCCGTCGCAGCGGTTTTTCATGACTGCATCCATCGATTTTTTCTTTTTTATCATTCGTTCAGACACATCGAACCGTTCGCGAGCTTCCGCGGACACCCGCTTTGTCATGAATGGTATTCGCGACGAGTCGGCAGACACCCCCGCACGATTGCCGCAGCGGTTTCCATGACTGCATCTTTTTTGAATTTTCATCGCATTCAGGAGACGGCCCCGACGAGGGCCACAGCAGAACCGCCGGTTCGCCGGCAGCCCGTCCACGGGTGAATGTGGAATCGGCGTCCGCCCGGTCAGGCGGACAGCGCCGCCCGGGCGTCAATCCGGGCACCCGTCCGCAGGTCAACGCGGACACCCGCTCGTCATGGGAGATATTCGCGGCATTGCGCCCGGCACAAGGTGTGTCGGGCGCTTTTCCATGCAGCGTTATGGGTTTGGCGGATCGGCTTGCGGAGATTTTGAAGCAAATGGGGGCGACAGGTATTGCCTTACTCCCTTTATTATGTTTTGTGACCGTCGAGGCCGTTCAGGCCGACAACAACAAGGGTTCAACAATTGTAGAGCAAAGGGCTTCAACGGACCGGGGAAGATGATCCTGATCCCTGGGGAAGAGATCGAATTGGAGTGACCCTCACGCCCCGAGTGAATACACCCTCAAAAGTGAAATACAATTGTTGTCCCCCGGAAGTCACAGGCAAAATGAAAAGAAAAGGGCGCCGCCACGGTTCTTCTGCGCGATCGGCATGTCTGTGGCGACGCCGCTATTCCCCTATCCCATGCGCGCCGCGATGGCGTCCAGTATGGGCTGCGTCCACTGGCTCTGGAAGATCCACGCCTCGTGCTGCATGTCGAAGCGGATGATGTCCGGGTCGCGGAAGTGCTGCTGGTACCGCTTTTCGTACTTCGGCCCCATCTTCAGTGCGTAGATGACGTGCACCGTGGTGCCGTCCACGTGAATGTCGTCCTCCAGGGGCGTCACATAGTCCGAGTAGAACTCCCGGGCCACGGTCTTTGGGTGCAGGGATACCATGCTGCCCGCGAACGCGTCCATGAAGGCGTCCGTCTCCGGGTCCATGTCCATGCCGAAGTTTTTCACCAGCATATCCTTGAGCTTCTGGCGCTTCCTGTCGTTCTTCGCCGCGTCGCCGATCCAGCGGCCCACGATCCATGTCATGATCCGGGCGACGATGGGGCTGCCCTGGTCCAGGTCGGAGGAGCCGATGAAGCCGTGGTCGATATGGATGCGTTTGCGCTGGATCAGCAGGCCCACAAAGCTGCCGCCCAGCGAGGAGCCGTAGGCCCCGTCCACGCGCCCGCCGTGATTTTTGATGATGTAATCCTCGATCTTCCCGGTCACCGTCAGCATGTCCGTAAACGGTTTTGTCGCCTTCTCGTCGTCGAAGCCGTCGTAATTGACGCAGATCAGGTGATACTGCGCCGCCAGCCGGTCGATGACCGTGTGGAAGTTGATCTCCCAGGTGCATGCCGTGCCGGGCAGCAGCAGCATGGTCCTGCCGTCCGGTTTGCCCATCTCTGTGAACTTCATTGCCTTGTCCTCGTTTTACTTAATCCCCGTCAGCAGCGCCGAGCCGCCCAGTCCCATCCAGGTGGCCTCAAACTTCGTCATGTATTTGCCGTCGGTGGTATCGATCAGCTCCACCCTCCGATAGCCCATGTCCCTGAGGTGCCTGACAAAAGCCTGCATGTCGCCGTACTTCGATTTGGAAAAGATGTCGTGCAGCGCGAAGGTGCCGCCCACCTTCAGCGTCCTCAGCGTCTCCAGCAGGTATTGCTGGCGGTCGCCGGGAATGTTGTGGTACACGTAGTTGCTGACCACGGCGTCGAAGCTTTCGTCGGGAAAGTCGAGATGCGTGGCGTCGCCCTGCCGGAAGGTGGTGTTTTTCACGCCCTCTGCCTGTGCGTTGCGCTCGCACAATTGCTTGTTGAAGGAGGCGTACTCCTTGCCCCAGCGGTCGATGCCCACGACATGGGCCTGGGGATTGCGCTTGGCCACGGCGATGGCCAGCGCACCGCTGCCGCAGCCCACGTCCAGGCACCTGCCGCCAGCGGGCAGCTTCACATGCGCCGCCGTGCCCTCGATGATCTGCCGGGACATCTGCCGCTTGCCGTCATAGCTGAATGCCCGATGCATCAGCAGCGCCCAGATGGTCATTGCGCAGAAGACCGCCGCCAGTGCCACGAACACTACCGTCAGCACGGTTCTCAGCGTCCCGTTCAGCAGCGCGTTGAGAACGACCGCCACGATCCCGCAGCCAATCGCCCCGCCCAGAAAGGACCAGATCATGCCCTTGGGCATCCAGTTCTTATAGTCCGGCTTCATAGTCAAACCCCCTTCTTTTTCAGGCGCTGCGTTCGTGCCCTCCGTTCGGTGTCATCGTCCTCCACATAGCCGTCATAGGGCGCTTCCGGATCGACGTATTTCTTCGTGAAGGGCTTGCAGATCTCCGTGCGATGGGCGAAGGCGAAGTCCAGGTCGTCCGTCCAGCCGGTGTGCCCCGTGATCACCGCGATGCGGCGCTTCCGGGCGCGGAGGTTCGCCTCCAGCTTTTCAAGGGACCGCACGGCCAGCTTGTTGTCCTCGGCCAGCGTGCTGATGAAGCTGTAGCCACCGTCCGCGCCGAACCAGATCGTATCCCCGGTAAACAGGTATTCGTCATCGATCAGGTACACCATGTGGCCCCAGGTGTGTCCCGGCACCAGCAGGCATTCGACCTTGATGCCGTCGACGGTGAACACGTCGCCGTCCTTCAGCAGCACCTTCTTGTTGTCCATCTTTACCATGGGCAGCGTGTACAGCCCGTGGATCACCCTGCGCCGCTTCTCGCCGGTCAGGTATCGGTTTTCGATCTCGCCGATATAGACGGTGGCGTCCCTGAACAATCGCTCGCTGTCCGGCTCCAGCGCGCCGACGTGGTCGGTGTCCTGGTGGGTGATCAGTATGTGCTTGATCGTCGCCGGGTCGATGTCCAGCCAGCCCATCTTCTCCCTGAGCCGCGCGTAATTGTAGCCCGCGTCGATCATGATCGTCGCGCCGTTCTTCGTGTAAAAGAAGATGTTCGCCACCCACTCCCGCACGCAGGCGACGCGATCGTCGATGCGGCCGGTGTTCAGCGGCTTGAAGATCGCCCTGCCGCGAAACATCGCGCTCATGGATCGCTTTTGGTTGTCGGAATCCCTTCTCGCCATGCCCGCTCACTCCTTACTTCCTCGCCAATACGGTGATCCAGGGCCTGGACGGATGATGGTCGCTGGTCACTTCGCAAAAGCCCGCCACCCTCAGCGCCGCTTCGATCTGCTGCGCCGTGTGGTTCTTCATGCCGTCGATGATCTTCTCAAATTTCAGGCTCGTGGCGTCCGTGCCGTCGGATTCGTTGCAGATCATGAAAATTCCGCCCGGCCGGAGCACCCTCGCCACCTGGGAAAAGCACTTCTCCAATCCCGGCCAGAAGTAGATCGTCTCAAAGGCCGTGGCGAGGTCGAAGCGCTCCGCGGGCAGCTTCAGATTGGATACGTCTCCCTGCTGAACCTCGCAGCGCCCCGCGGCAATCATGTCCCGGTTGTATTCCCGCGCCTTCTCCACGGACAGCTCGGAATAGTCGACGGCGGTCACATGCGCCCTGGGAAACCGCTTCAACAGCTCGCCGGCATTCCGTCCGCCGCCGCAGCCGAGATCGACGACCCTTCCGGGGTCGAGCTGGGGCAAATGGGTGAATCCCCAGTCCGCCATTTTCGCGTGTCCGGAGTTCATGCCGTTCAGCATCAGCTTCCCCAGAAAGCCCTCCGGCTTGCGCGTCTGGCTCACATAATCCTTGAACAGTCCCACGGTCATCATCCCCTCAATAAGTTAGTTTAACCTTACTTATATTATACGCCTCAAACCGGAGAATGCAAGAGTTATTTGTTAAAACTAACAAGGCAGCATCAAAGTAACAGATACCAAAAGTGAAACAAGCCCTCAGAAAAAGGGCTTGACGCACTCCTTCCATCAATGGTAAAATAGACATTGCTGTGACGGCCACCGTCACATTCTCATCATAATTCAGAAGGAGACGACCGACCATGCTCACGCCCAATCAAACCGTATATTATACCTCGGGTCCTCTGGTACAGAAGGCAGTCTTTATCGGCTATGACGGCTCCAGCTGCATCCTTCGCACACCCCTCGGTGAACTGAAGATTCGCAAATCCCGCGTATTCACAGCCGAGGAAGCAGACCAGCAGGGGCTGCTGAACAGGGGGGTGTCCGCATGAGTCTGTTCTACTGTCCAGCCTGCGGCCAGCTGTACAAGGCTGCTTCCGCCAAGTACAGTGCCTTCTGCATCCGCTTGTGTCCATACCGCAGCCGGTGACTTGCAAAAAGCAGCGGGTAAGCCGCACTTCCTGTTATTTATCTTCTTCTCTTTCGTCTCCTTGTTGATGTCATTTTCCAAGTATCCAGTTATCCAGAAACCGCATCTGGTCCTCCGTGTGAAACCAGTGCTCGCCGCCCTCCATGACGGTGAGTGCTGCATTGTGCTTCTTTGCAAAATCAGTGATGGTTTCAAGCGATGTCAGGTCGTCCAGGCTTCCATAGAGGATTCGCGTCGGCGCCGTCCAGGCCATGGGGTGGCTTCGCACATAGCAGAGATAGTTCCATGACAAATCCTCGCCGAACGAGGTGTGGATTGTTCCCCCGGCTTCCAGCTCCGCCTCCGTGACATCGGCCCACCGCATCATATCGGTGATCAGCTTCTCCATATCGACGACGGGGGAGATGAACCAGGCGCTTTCTATCATCGCGTCGATCCCGGCGCTCATGCTGAAATACGCGCCGATGCTGTTTGCGATCAGGATGACGCGCTTATCCTCTGCCTTCAGTGCTTCCACTGCTGAGCGAATTTCCGCGCCGGTTTCCCACGGGGTAAAGGTCTGGTAATCCAGCCCAACGACCTCGCATTCCGGAAACAGCGCCTTATAGTGTTCACTCTCCGCCGCGCTGCCGCCCTTGCCGTGGATGTATAATGCCGCTTCTTTCATAGGCTCCTCCCTGCGTACTGCCCCGACCCTGTATGGGTCGGGGCTTGGGTATCGCTTATCCGCGTCGCTTCACGGGATAGCAGATCTCCGTCACAAACTCGTCCGGGTTCTGGGTCTCGTGGGGGCTGACGTGGTAGATGTTGAACATGGCTCCCGAGGGCTCATAGCCGTTGGCTTCGATCCACGCGACCACCGCCGCGTAGACCTCCGTGATCAGGGTGTAGCTGCCCTTGTAGGTGCAGCTGGCGACGGTCACCTCCGGCAGCGTGCGGAACTTCACGTGCTCTGTGTCGGGATAGTGGCCCTTCACGGTCTTCCAGGCCATCACCTCCACGTCCTCCTCCTTGTACTCCCCGTCCAGGAAGGTCACCGCGCAGAGGCAGGGGTCCGCCTCCACGAGGTTCATCCGGCAGGTCTCCTGCACGAGCGTGCCCCACACCATGCCCTCGTCCTCATAGCGGGGAATGGTCATCTGAACGGTGGCGGCGTAGCGCTCGGGAATGGTTCTGATGGTTACGTCATAGCTCATGTGCTCTTCCTTTCTCAGCCTTTTGACGGCTGCGTCCAGAAGCGTCAGCCTCCGCGCGGTATCCTGAGCCTGGGCTTCCATCTCCGCCCGCCGAGTGGAAAAGAACGGCTCCAGCTGTTCGCGGTCGTCATAGACCTCGAGCATCCTGACGATGTCGGCGAGGGAGAAGCCCATGTCCTTCAGCGCGGCGATGCGGCCCGCCATCGGCAGCTGATCCTCCCTGTAATACCGATAATCCGTGAAGCGGTCGATCTCGGCGGGCTTCAAAAGTCCAATCTCATCGTAGTGGCGCAGCATTCTGACGCTGACCCTGGACAGCTTTGAAAATTCTCCGATCTTCAGCATGGCGGTACCTCCATAAGCGGATTCCTGTTGAGCTCAGACGTATTGTAATGCCTGCCACAGTGTGAGAGTCAAGATTTTTTTCAGCGTTCCGATTTCAGGATGGCATACCAGCACGCATCACATATTCCCTGGTTATTGCGATCCGAGCATCTCAATGTGCCTTCATATTTCATCCCGCATTTTTGCATCACCATGCCGGAATGAGGGTTATCTTCTTTATGATCTCATTGAAAACAGCCCGTGTCGGTTGCAATAGACATAGAGACCTCTCACGCGGCTGCGCTTGAACCGCGCTTCCGCTGCTCCTTCCGGATACAGCTTGACGATCTGCATTCCCAGATCCGACACCGCCGCCAGGAACGAGATGTAATGCGCCTTGGTCATGGGATGATCCATCCAGACGTATATCTCGTCCTCCATGACTTCCACATGGATGGCATGGCTTTCATCCGCCGTCTCAGGCGCCAGCGGCGGCAGCACGATGCCGCAGCAGCTGATCACCGCCTCCCCCGTCGCCAGGATCACGTTGCCGCAGGCGGGGCAGACATACCAGACGCTCTTCAGCATGTTGAAGGCGCGGTTCCGGTTCCGTATATCCTCCCCGGACAGCAGTTCGATCACGGAAATATCCAGCGCGCCTGCCAGTGGCTCCAGCAGGCTGATATCCGGAAAGCCCTTCCCCGTTTCCCATTTACTCACCGCCTTCGCGCTCACATGGATGCGCTCCGCCAGCTCCTCCTGCGTAAGTCCCTTTCGCTCCCTCAAGTTTCGAATCGTTGCTCCGGTCACATAGTTATCCATTGCTTTCGCCTCCTTGCGGAGCCAGTTTAACATGTGTTTTCAGTGAGGACAACCTACGAAGCGTAGACAGTGGGGCAACCGGCCGGCTCGGTTCAGCTCTCTTCGAGAATCCGCAGTCCCTCCCGGCAATCCTGCCCCAAAATCTCCTGCGTTTTCGCAAAATCGTATTTCTGATGGAGCCGGTCGTGCACCTTCAGGAATGCCTTCTTTCCATGCTTTCGAATGTACATGGCCTGCGCCTTCGCAGCCTGAGCGCCGTCGTTCGAGGGAATATAGAATCCCGCTTCGCAGCTTTCCAAATCGGCACATTCGTAGCACCCGTCGATGCCCTTTTCCTGACAACAGACCGCGTTGGGACATTTGCCATCCGGGGAGATCGTGGCAAAGGCGCAGACGTTATACGCCGTCCGGCATGGCCCGCACCATTCAGCCAGAAAGCAATGATTGCAGGAAAAGCCGCAGTAGGCGATGGGATCGACGCCCCTTCGGGCCTGCCTGCACAGCCTGTTCTTGATGCGCCGCATGGCTTCGATGTGCATGATCCAGTGCCGGCTGAACGGCATTTTGACGAGCCCCAGCACGTCCTTTGAGCACCAGTAGCTGATCAGCCAGCGCGCGCTTTCATCCCCGCTGACACAGCCGGTCGCCCCCAGCTTTTCGACCATGTCCGCCCCGAATTTGCGCTTCAGATCGGGGTATTCCAGGGACGACAAAATCCCGTTCGTGGACTCCATGACTTCCCGGGCGTACCGGTACAGAGCTCTCACGTCCAGCTGTTTTGAGAAGTCCACGATCTCCTCACCTGCCAGCTCGTTGCCGGTGGTGATGATGGGCGAGCGAATTGCCGTCTGGAAATCCAAGTGGAATAGCACCTGTTGATCCTCCGCGATCATCTCATGTGCCACAATATCCTCGATGCGGAAAATGTGCCAGATGGAATAGGCCAGCGTCTTGCTGTGGTACCCCTCTGCACCTGCGAAGGGCATTTGCCAAAATGCCTCCTCCGGGAAGGTGGTCACAATCTGCGTGATCTGCTCAAACAGGCTCTTTCGCAGCTCCAGGAGCTTCCTTATGCCGTCTTTGAAGGTGGCTTTCTTTGCAATCAGCGCTTGCATTTCTTTATTCATCTCAGACCAATGCTTGTCCATGGTATGATCCCTCACGCTTATTCAGGTCGTTTTATCACTACTGTGTCAATTTCTCGCACAGCGCAGTCGCATCGCCATTGGCTCCGTCATACTGATAATCATAAGCGCAGTGGTCAAACATGCCATGTTTGCCTTCAAGCATCCGTTCGACCGGCGCGGGCAAAAAGCCACACATCCTGGCTCTGAACCGCGCCTTGATCGTATCCAGATCCGCGCTGATCAGGATTCGTACCGCGCCCTCCGGCAGCAGATCAAGCTGGTCCGATTCCGAAATCACATAGATGATATTGCCGCCGCTGACAGCGCCTGCCAGCTTCTTCCGGAACAACCGCCTGGCTTCCGCTTCGGACTTCGCCATCCTCAGGTAGTCCCTGCCGGTGACGACCTCCGCCCCGATCGCGTCCCTGATGCGGGCTGCCAGTGTCGATTTTCCAGCGCAGTTCTCTCCGATAAGTCCAATCACCATTTCAATTATCCTCTCTGCGCGTCGATGAGCGCCCGCACTTCCTCCGGCTTCGGCGGATGCAGTGGCAGCGGGAACCGGGAGATGGCCACGGCGGAACAGGCACTGGCAAAGCGCACCAGATCGGCGTCGGCCATCCCGTGCAAAAGACCGTAGACGCACCCGGCCTTGAACGTATCGCCCGCGCCCAGGGTGCTCCTGACCTCCACGTCAAAGGGCTTCATTCGATGGATTCCTTCGCCCTTCCGCCCATACAGCATATCGCCGCCGCCCTGGGTGAGGATGGTGAGGCCGTCCGAATTGCCTGTCATCAGCGCCATCACGTCCTCCGGGGCCATGCCCGCGTAATGCTCCGAGGTGCATTCTTGGGAGACCACATTGACGGCGGCATGCCGGTGCAGCGGCGAATCGTGTGGGCTGTCGATGGTCACATAGGGAATGCCGTGTTTTCGGCACAGCTCAGCTGCCAGAAGTGACCTTTCGTTCACATATTATAGTGAACGAAAGGTCACCCGTCAAGCACTTTATAAAACTTTACATTCCGACTCGCTGTCAAATCACGTATCTTATCGTATCACAAAGCCTCGCCTGGTTTTTTTGGCTTCATACAGTTTTTCATCCGCCCGGGTCGCAAGGGCTTCCCAATCAGTTCTGGTCTGAGCTATCCCCGTGGCATAGCCCACCGAGATCTCCAGAAAGTACGGCCGTTCCGAGCATTCGTTATACCGTTGACACATCACCTTGACCGAACGAATCTTCTCCTCGATTTCCTCCTCTGTCATCTGGACAAAGCATGCCTGGAACTCATCGCCGCCGATGCGTCCGATCACTTGCCCTGTGCCAAACACCTGGGTGAGAATCTTCGCGACGCTTTTCAGCGCGATATCGCCCTCCCGATGGCCGAAGTGATCGTTGATCTGCTTCAAATGGTCCAAGTCGGCCATGATGACCGTCACTGGCCTCTGCCTGTCAGCGGTCAAGCGCTCCCTTGCGCTGATCAAACCTGCGCGATTGTACAGGCCGGTCAGCTCATCGGTGCGCGCCATGGCCTGCAGCTGGGCGCGGTATTGCTTTTGCCGCGTCCAGATGTCCATATATCTCAGGCTCGTACCAATGTCGAGGGACAGCATGTAATAGAAATCTATCTTTTCCGGCTCGATTTCAACATTCAGTACGCCATATTGGTATTCTTCGTCAAACAGCAGGAACGTCATGACGTTGCCCGGGAAGCGGAACGCCGGATTGCCCGACTTCCGAAGCATCACCGGCGCCTCGTCCCAGCTGTAGCCCTCCACATGCTTGCCCTCCTGCCGCATGCAAACATGTATCCTTTCCGGAAGATCCGGTATCGTACCCGGCTTGACGCGCAACGGCTTCTCAAACAGGCAAAGATAGGAACCGGCTGTTCCAAGATAAGCCATGCAGGAACCGATCGAGGCAAAAAAACGCTTCGGATCATCCACCTCCAGCAGCATTTCACGGTTCATCAGCGCGCCAATCCAGGAATTGTGCTGATACTCGCGGCTGCGCTGCAATCTGCGGATGACCTCTTCCTGCTCCGGACGTTCCTGCCCCTTTTCAGGCGCACAGCCACAGGAGCAGCGGCGTATAAAGGGCACATGGATTCTTCTTGAATTGACGCTCTCGCCCCGAAGTATACCCAGGGCGCTCTCAACGTCCTGCCTGGAAAAGGCGTCATAATCCTGCCGCGCTGTGGTGAGAGGAGGGTCCATATAGCCAGCCATCAGCATATCGTCAAAGCCCGTTACCGCGATGTCCTTGCCGACCTCCAGGCCCCGTGCGCGGCACACCCGGTAGATTGCCACGGTCATCTCGTCGTTCGCGGATACGATCGCTTCCAATTCAGGCGCGTGATCCAGCAGCTGTTCCACACTTCTGTCCACATTCTCGGAATAATCGCCCTGCACGATGTATTCCTCGCGTATCGGAATGCCGTGCTTTACGAGCGTATCCCGATATCCAATGAAGCGCTCCTCCGCGTCCTGGTTGTTCTTCGGTCCTGTAATATAGCCGATTCGAGTCAACCCATGGACCTCTATCAGGTGCTCTACGCACCCGGCGATGCCCTGCGTGTTGTCCGCGATCAGGGTAATCCCGCGCTTTGGCGCACGGTCTGTCTCCGTCAGAATCATTGGAATATCAGGCGTGTGCCTCAGAAATTCCTCCAAGGGAATCTCATTTTGGTAAATGGAAAGCGTGCCGGCAGAAATGATCAGCAGATCGAGATTCTCATACTCCGTGTAGCCACAAAGCGAGGCATACTGATAGTCAAACCGGCTGGACCGCAGGGCAAAGTCCTGAATGAAGCTGGCGCTCTCCGTTCCAAGGAAGACCTGCAACTGCACATTTTCGTCCTTGAGCAGATTCCAGATCATATGTACCAGCCGGCCGGGATGATCCGTATGGTAGTTCCCGACGACGAAGCCAATCTTCTTTTTCGTTTCCTTCATGCGCTTTCACCCTCGGTCCCTCAATTGCAGATTTTACAGCGCCAATCAAGCTTATTATAACATTATGCCATTGATATGACAAGTGTCTCATATCACAACATACACACTTTAGACCCTGGAGGCCATCAAGATGGCGCACAAGGCCGGCTACACCGCCGTGACCTCCCACCACTCCGGCGAGACTGAGGACACCACCATCGCGGACCTGGCCGTGGCGCTGAACACCCGCCAGATCAAGACCGGCGCGCCCAGCCGCTCCGAGCGCGTAACCAAGTACAACCAGCTTGTGCGCATCGAGGAGAGCCTCGGCGAGAACGCCGTGTATCCCGGCTTTGACGCCTTCAACGTGAAGCGCTGACAGTCAAGCATTAACAAAGGGCTGTAAAAGGTCAAGACCCTTACAGACCTTTTCATCGGCTCTCCGTCTTGCATACACAAAACCGGCACAGGCTTTCGGCGGATCCTCGCGGACGGGACAGAACCAGTGCTGCCGACCCATTATCACGGTATTGCGATGGTGGACGACCTCCCGCGGATGCATCGGTTCCCACGCGACAAATGCCAGGAACAGACAGCTCAGCATGATCCAGCGATGTCCCTCCGGCGCATCCGGCATATGGCGCTCCAGGTTATCACACAGGGATGATATGAGCGCTTCAACGCTCGCCGCAGGTATGTCGCCGGGTTCGGGAACAAACCCGCGCATGCGCAGCAGCGTTCCCCTGTTCCATTGGCTTATGGTTGCTTGGGCCTTGATCTCAGCCATGCAGCGCACCATGACACCCCTGGCCATCTTGGCGCAGACGCCCTTCTGGACGACCTTGCCCTGCTCCAGCTCCCCGAACAAAGCTCTCATCGAAGAAACCTGTCCATTCCAGGCCGCATATGTTTGTAAACAATAGGGTAGAGGGAGAGCAATAGCCCTCGCCCCTCCCGTTGCGCCGTACATACCGGTCAGGTATACGGCGCTACATCGTAACATGGATTCAAGTATGACTCAGGTAGTAAGCGAGAGGATCGACCAAACCAGGCCGGTTCTCTTTCTTATTAGACAAGGCAAGAGCCTTCGGACTCAGCAGAAAGTTCACCACATGAAAATCTCTGCCCAGATGCGGCCGGTCTACGAAGAGATTGCCGGGATGATAGAGGAATACTGTGAGAAGTACCTGAATGAGGAATATCTGGAACTCTGCCTGCGCCTGCTGGAAAATCTGTGCCGCAAGCGCCCGTCTCCGCTGCTGAAGGGCAGGCGCAATACCTGGGCCGCGGGGATCGTCTATGCCATTGCCGCCAACAACTTCATATTCGACAAGTCCATGCCGATCCACCTGACCGCCGACGAGTTGAGCCGGCCCTTTGGCATTGCCCCGTCCACCGCCGGTAATAAGGCGGCCGAGATTCGCAAGCTAATCCGCATGTCTCACTGGGATACGGAATGGCTGCTAAAGGAACTGATTAAGGACAACCCAGCCATCTGGATGCTCTCCGTGGACGGGTTTATCGTGGATGCCCGGGACTTGCCTCTGGAAATCCAGCAGGAAGCCGCATGCAGAGGATTGATTCCCTATGTGCCCGCCCCGAGGCAGAAGGAAGAAGAACGGCCCGAGCAGCATTCGGAGAAGGCCGATATTCCTGCTCCGAATTCCTCACAGGCTTGCGTATCCAATGATTCTCCTTCCGTACCGGCTCCTCCTGCTGACTTCTCCGATATCTACGACCGTTTTCGGACAGTCTGACCA
>JAFRJF010000253.1 GCA_017432405.1 Clostridia bacterium
ACGTGGATGATGGTGTTCGATATGGTGTTGGCCGCCCGCATGCCCATGTGCTGTTTCATAGATTTCGTTTCCATTATTGGAAGTCCTCCTCATTCTTGATGGATGGCAGGACGCCGTACACGACCAGGGTGAATATGGCCATGATCACGAAGACCAATATACCGATAACGGAAGCGAGATAGTATTTGGACTCCGCGCCGGTGGTTATCTTGAACAGCCACGTGATCAACAGGTCCGTATAGCCCACGCTCCCCGCCGCGCCGGAGGCGTTTATATTCGTCGGCGCGCCGCCCGTCAGCAGGAAGATGACGTTGAAGTTGTTGATGTTGCCGGTGAAGCTGGTCAGAAGATACGGACCGGTGACGAACAGCATGTAGGGCAGCGTGATCTTCGAATACTGCTGCCAGCCGCTGGCGCCGTCGATCTTGGCGGATTCATAGAGGTCCGCAGGGATGTTCATCAGGATGCCGGTGGCGATCAGCATCAGGTACGGGATGCCGATCCACACGTTGATGGCGATGACGGTGATACGGGCCCAGGTGGGGTCCTCCCAGAAGGGCAGGGCCTTGGTGATCCAGCCGAGGTCCATCAGTATGCCGTTTATGATGCCGTTCTTGGCGAACATCTTGCTGACGTACAGGAGCGAGATGAACTGGGGAATGGCGATGGTGGTGACCAGGATGGTCCGCCACACCTTCTTCAGCCGGATGCCCTTCTTGTTGATCATCATGGCCACGGCCATGCCCAGGAAGTAGTTGGTGAAGGTGGCGAAGAAGGCCCACATCAGCGTCCAGCTCAGCACCTCGCCGAAGGTGGCCGCGTAGTTGGTGCTGCCGCCGCCGGACCAGTGGAGCATGGTGTTGAAGTTCTCAAGGCCCACCCAGGTGAACAGGTTGTTGGAGAAGCCGTCGTGGGTGCCGTCGTAGTTGGTGAAGGCCACCAGGATCATGAACACCAGGGGCATCACCGTGAAGATGAGGATGCCGGTCAAAGGCAGGGCCAGCAGGGTCTTATGGAACTGATCGTCCACCAGGGAGCGAAGGTCCTGCTTGCCGCTCTTCAATTTCTTGCCGGAGCGGAGGATCTCCTCGGCGATCTTGTTCTGCTTGATGTTCAATCGCCAGGTGAAGATGAACCCCACGATGAAGAACATGGTCAGCACGCCGTACAGCAGGATCTTGAAGGAGTTGTCGCCATAGACGGTGACGTAGGTGTCCAGCAGTTCGTGATACTCTTTGTGGGGTCCTATAAAGCCCAGGCTGGGCAGCATGCTCATCCAGTATACGCCCGCCAGGACCATGTAGCCGATGAACACCACCTCAAAGAGCAGGAACAGCAGGCCCCGGAGGACCTGGCCGCGGGCGATGTTGCCAAAGCCCATGACAAGATAGGACAGCTTGGTTTTCCAATCGCCGTTGACGAAGGTCATGACGATGTCCTTCACTTCGTTGGCGATGGCGAGGCCAGCCTTTTTGAACCAACCCCCGATGCCCAGGATAGCGTGCCAGATGGCAACGGGGATGGAGGCAAAGAAGCTGACGAAGCGGTATTTGAACCGTTCCCACTTGGAAAGCTTCAAATACTCCAGATCAGAATATTTCTTCATACTTCCCCCTCAAACTAAAAACTCGGTTGGAGCCTTGTTCCGGCTCCAACCGAGATCCGATGAAATCAGGTCCGATCAAAGCACTGACGCTTTATCGAAATCGAATTCCATTCCTTTGGCTCATTCAGCGCCAAGAACCAGCGTGTTGTCGTTCAGGTTCAGGGTGACGACGTAGGTGCCGTCAGCCTCCACCTTCACGTTGCCGCCGTCCTGTACGGCCGCACCGTCGGTGACGCCCATATTCACGGCCCAGTCGGCATTGGCGCGGCACTTGAACTCCTCGCCGGCCTTCAGCTCGAGAGCCTCAGACTTCCAGACGCCGGGCTCGACTTCCTTCATCTCGAAGTCCTTGTCCCAGGTGCTGCCGCAGATGCCGCCGATGACGGTCCATACGTCGGGTCCCTTCTCGGCGAAGGTCAGGGACATGGCGTTAAGGTCCAGGGTGACGATGTAGGTGCCGTCGGCCTCGACCTTGATGTTGTCGCCGCCCTCAGCACACTCGGCACCGTAGTTCTTGTCCCACTTGCCGTTGGCACGGACTTTGAACTCGTCGCCGGCCTTCAGCTCCACGGGATCGGACACCCAGACGCCCGCTTCCTTCTCGGTCATAGCGATGTCGTTGCCATCGGCCCAGCCGCTGGCTTCGAAGGAACCGACCACGCCCCAGGTCTCAGCCTCAGCCTCGCCCTCGGGAGCGGGAGCCGCCTCAGGCAGGACGCCCTCCTGGTTGACGAAGGTCAGGGTCATGTCGTTCAGGTTCAACGTGACGGTATAGGTATCGTCCGCGGGCACCTTGATGTTGGCGCCGTTGGCTTCGCAG
>JAFRJF010000254.1 GCA_017432405.1 Clostridia bacterium
ATGGGCTTGAGATGGATGCCGCGGAGGTTCATCTCGATCAGGATCTCCAGGAGGGTGACCTCGTCGTCCTTGGTGGCCGTGCGCTCGGACTTGTCCAGCGCCTTGATGTCGTCGATCATGCCCCGCAGGGCGTCCACGTCCCGCGTGGTCATGCGGGTGGCGTCGAAGCTCTCGGCGTTGCGGGCCAGGTAGCAGCAGTAGTAAGCCGCGGGATAGAACACCTTGAAGTAGGCGATCCGCAGCGCCATCGTCACGTAGGCCACCGCGTGGCCCTTGGGGAACATGTACTTGATCTTCTTGCAGGTGTCGATGTACCACTCGGGACAATTCGCGTTTCGCATGGCCTCCTCCATCTGGGGGGTCAGGCCCCGGCCCTTGCGCACGGCCTCCATGGTCTTGAAGGCCATCGACGCCTCCACGCCGCTGGCGATCAGCGCGTTCATGATGTCGTCGCGGGTGCAGAAGCACTCCCTCAGCGGGATGCCCTGGTGCACCAGGTCCTGGGCGTTGCCCAGCCACACGTCGGTGCCGTGGGAGAGGCCGGAAATTCGGATCAGCTCCTCCATCGTGCTGGGCCGGGTCTCCTTCAGCATGCCCCGCACGAAGGATGTGCCGAACTCGGGCACCCCCAGCGTGCCGCTCTCGGACACCTTCAGCTCCTCCGCCGTCAGTCCCAGCGCCTCCGGGCTGGTGAACAGAGAGATGATCTTTCCAAACACCTCCGGGTCGTGCAGCGGCACGGCCTGGGGGGCGATGCCGGTGATGTCCTGGAGCTTGCGCAGCATGGTCGGGTCGTCGTGGCCAAGCACGTCCAGCTTCACCAGCACGTCGTGCATGCTGTTGAAGTCGAAGTGGGTGGTGATGGTGGGGGTGCTCTGGTCGTCGGCGGGGTGCTGGATCGGTGTGAACTGGTAGATCTCGTACTCCTTGGGCAGCACCACCATGCCCGCCGGGTGCTGGCCCGTGGTGCGCTTGACGCCGGTGATGCCCCGCGCCAGGCGCTCCATCTCGGCCCTGGGCAGGGATATGCCCTTCTCCTCGCAGTACTTCAGCACATAGCCATAGGCCGTCTTCTCGGCGATGGTGCCGATGGTGCCGGCGCGGAAGCAGTACTGCTCGCCGAACAGCTCCTGGATATAGCGGTGGGCCCTGGGCTGGTATTCGCCGGAGAAGTTCAGGTCGATGTCGGGCACCTTGTCGCCCTTGAAGCCCAGGAACACCTCGAAGGGGATGTTGAAGCCGTCCTTGTTCATCATGGCCCCGCACTCGGGGCACGCCTTCGGCGGCAGGTCAAGGCCGGTGGTGTAGTTGGGGTCCGGGTCGAACTCGGTGTGCCGGCACTTTGGGCACGCATAATGGGGCGGCAGGGCGTTGACCTCGGTGATGCCCGACAAAAACGCCACCAGCGACGAGCCCACCGACCCACGGCTGCCCACGATGTAGCCGTCGGACAGGGATTTCGCCACCAGCTTCACCGCGATCATGTACAGCGTGGAGAAGCCGTAGCCGCTGATGGCCCCCAGCTCCTTGTCGATGCGCTTCTGCACGATCTCCGGCAGCGGGTCGCCGTACAGGGAATGGGCCTTGTCGTTCACCAGCTGGCGCAGCTCGCCCTCGGCCTCGGGCCAGAAGGGCTGGAAGGTCTCCTTGCCCTCGGGGTGGGGGATGAAGATCTTCACGTCGCCGATCATGTCGGCGATGGCGTTGGGGTTGGTGATCACGACCTCCCGGGCCTTCTCCCGGCCCAGGTAGCTGAACTCCTCCAGCATCTCGTTCGTGGTGTGGAAGTACAGCGGCGGCTGGATGTCGGCGTCCTTGTAGCCTTCTTTTGTAAGCAGTATGGCCCGGTACACGCTGTCCGTGGGGTTCATGAAGTGCACGTCCCCTGTGGCACACACCATCTTGCCCATGGCCTCGCCCAGGGCGACGATTTTGCGGTTCAGGTTCCGCAGGGCCTCGTCGTCCGGCACGGTGCCCTCCCGCTTCAAAAAGGCGTTGTTGCCGATGGGCTGGATCTCCAGGTAGTCGTAGAAGGACGCGATGCGCTTCAAAGTCGCCTCGTCCCGGTCGTCCAGCACCGCCTGGAACAGCTCGCCCGCCTCGCAGGCGCTGCCCACGATCAGCCCCTCCCGGTACTTGGCGATCAGGCTGCGGGGGATGCGGGGGCGGCGGTGGAAGTAGTTCAGGTGCCCCTCGCTGACCAGCCGGTACAGGTTGGTCATGCCCTGCTGGGACTTGGCCAGCAATATGATGTGGTAGCTCTGCTTGGCGGCGTCGGTGGGGTAGCAGGTGTTCAGCTGGCCCAGCTGGGAAATGCCCTTCTGGGCGCGCACCTCCTCCAGCACCTTCACGAGCATCTGGGCCGTGGCCCGGGCGTCGTGCACGGCCCGGTGGGCGTTGGTCAGCGATATGCCCAGCTGCTTGCACATGTTGCCCAGCTTGTGGGTCTTCAGCTGGGGATACTGGTTGCGCACCAGGGCCAGCGTGTCCAGTATGGCGAAGTCGAAGGGCAGTCCCGCCTGTTTGAAGGCGCGGCGGAAGAAGCTCATGTCGAAGCTGGCGTTGTGGGCCACCAGCACCGCGCCCTCGCAGAACTTCGCGAACTCGGGCATGACGGTCATCAGCGCCCGCTTGTCCCTCAGCATGGCGGTGGTGATGCCGGTGATCTCCACCACCTTGTCGGGCACCGGGCGGCCGGGGTTGATCAGCTCGCTGAATTCGGCCACCTCCACGCCGTTCTCGAAGCGCACCGCGCCGATCTCGATGATCTCGTCGGTGCGGGTGTTCAGGCCGGTGGTCTCCACGTCCAGCACCACGAAGGCGGTGCCGTCCAGCGGGATGTCCCCGGCGTTCTCCACGATGGCCGCGTCGTCGTCGATCAGGTACCCCTCGCAGCCGGGGATCAGCTTGATATTGTTCTTCTTGGCCGCGCCGAAGGCCTCGGGGAAGGCCTGCACCACGCCGTGGTCGGTGATGGCGATGGCTTTGTGCCCCCAGGCCGCCGCCTGTTTGATCAGGTCGGAGGCCGAGGCGCAGGCGTCCATCGTGCTGTAATTGGTGTGCAGGTGCAGCTCTACCCGCTTGTCGGGGCTGGTGTCCTCGCGCACGGGCTTTTCGGCCCCCACGATGTTGTCGACCATCAACACCATCTGGTTGGAGAAGCTGTCGAAGTTGTACTTGCCCTGCACCTTGGCCCACTTGCCGGGCTTCAGCGCGTCGGAGAGCGTTTCGGCCATGGCCTGCACACTGGCGGGGTTCTCCCGGCTGCGGCGGGCGCTGAGGAACAGCTTGCAGTTCACCGAGCCGGTGTAGTCGGTCATGGCGAAGGTGACGATCTTGGTCTCGCCGTTCTTGGCGTCCTTGATGTCCAGGCTGACGATCTCGCCCTTGACCACGCAGCGGCCCACGTCCTCGGTGACCTCGCCCATGGGGATGACGGGGTCGTGGATCATGCGGCCGTACAGCGCCTCGCTGGGGGCGGCCTTCTTCTGGGCCTGGGGCTGTGCGGCGGCGGTGGCGGCGATCAGCTCGGCCTCCCTGGCCCTGGCCTCGGCGATCTGGCGGATGCGCCTTTCCTCGTCCCCGGCCACCTCCACCCGGACCCGGGCCTGTATGCCAAACAGGTCGTTCAGCTTCTCGCCCAGTATGGCGTCCACCCTGCGGGCCTTCAAAAAGCTCAGCCCCTCGGCGCTGGACACCCGCACGGTGAGCACGCCGTCTGCCAGCGTCCAGCCCTTGCCGCTCCAGTCGATGAAGGGCATGCAGCCGGGGCTCTCGTGGCGCACCAGCGATTTCATCAGCCCGCTGGCCACCGAGATGTCCGAAAGCACCCTTTCCCGCAGGGCCGGGTATTCCAGCTGCACCTTGACTCCAACGGCGGGGAAAGCCCCGGCGATGCGGCGGTTGACGCACTCAAACTGGGCGTCGTTGAGTATGCGGTCGCAGCGCAGCCGCACCCTCATGGCGCCCGTCTTCTTCGATATGCTCACCCGTGACAGCTCCAGCGCTTCCGCCAGCGCCGGGTCCTCCTGGGCGATCAGGTTTTTCCAAAGCTCTGCCATAGTACCCTATTTTTCGTTGACGAGCTTGCCGGTCATGTGCTCCGGCACCAGCTCGAACACCAGCACGCCGGGGCCGGAGTGCTGGATTTCGTAATTGATGTAACCCTCGTCCCGGGTGAACTTGTAGCTCAGCTTACGGCTGATTTCAAGGGCCCGTTCGTGGTCCTCCACGATGCGAAGCCGCCCGAACACGATCACGCTTTTGATGTTCAGCGCCCAGTCCCCGGGCTTCACGAAGCCCTGGTCGTACACGCAGAACGACGCCTTGTCGCAGCGGGCCATGGCGTCGTTGCGGTGGCCCTTTTTGCCACTGTGGAAATACAGGTGCCCGTCGTCGGGGTCATAATAGTGGTTGATCGGCGTGCCGTAGGGGTAGCCGTCGTCGCCGAGGACGGACAGCACGCCCCGCTTCTCATTGGTCAGGATCTCGACGCACTCGGCGTCGGTGAGCTGCTGCTTTTTCCGGTTCATTTCGCGGAACATGGCTTTGACTCCTTTGCAAATGCTGATTTGTCGCGCTGCGCCAAATCAGTATTTATCTCAACCTCCCGTACACCGCGCAATCCTTCCATTGCCCGTCGTGCCAGGTGTGTTTGACCATAAGTCCCTCTTGTGCAAACCCGCACTTTTCCAGCACCCGGCGGCTGCCCAGGTTTTCCGCAAGGCAGCTGGCCGTCACCCGGAACGCGTCCTTCGAGAAGATGAAATCCAGCGCGGCGGTCACGGCCTCGGTGGCGTAGCCACGGTTCCACAGGTCCCGGCGAATAAAGTAGCCCAGGCCGTAGTGGGCCCCGTTCTCGCCGCCGTCGATGAGGTGCAGCCCCACCGAGCCCGCCGCTTCGCCGGAGGCCCTCTCCACGATCATCAGGTTGTAGCGCAGGCGGAAGCTGGCCTCGTCGTCCCGCATCACGGAACGAAGATAGGCCTCGGTTTCATCCAGGCTCTCCCTGCGCATGTCGGGCAGGTACCAGGTGGTGGCCGGGTCGCTGAGCATGGCGTGCAATGGCATGAGGTCTCCGGGGGCGTGCTCCCGCAACGCCAGCCGCGGCGTCTCCAGGCGGAGCATGTGGGTGTTGACGTCCGGCTCGAATATGGGGGTCATCGTTCATCGATCATCCTGCGGATCTCGGCGACCAGCTCGGCGGCCAGGTCGCCGCCCTTGATGGACCGGGGCGGCTGGTCCTTCACGAACAGAATTCCCGCGCCGTCCTTTCCGCCTGCCACGCCCAGGTCGGCCTCCCGGGCCTCGCCGGGGCCGTTGACCACGCAGCCCATCACGGCCACCTTCAGGGGAACCCGGATGTCGGCGGTCTCGGCGCGCACCCGGTGGGCGATGCCCTCCACGTCGATGCCGGTGCGCCCGCAGGTGGGGCAGGAGATGATCTCGATGCCGTCCCGCCGCAGCCCGCAGGCGCGCAGGATCGAAAGCCCCGCGGGCACCTCCTGCACCGGGTCGCCGGACAGGGACACGCGGATGGTGTCGCCGATGCCCTCCAGCAGCAGCGCGCCGATGCCCACGGCGCTCTTGACGATGCCCACGTCCGCAGTGCCGGACTCGGTGACGCCAATGTGCTGGGGATAGTCGCAGGCCTTCGCCGCCAGCCGGCAGGCGGCCACCATCTTGCGCACGTCGGTGGCCTTGAAGGACAGCACGATGTCGTCGTAGCCGGCCCTCTCCAGCATCCGGGCGTGGTTCAGGCCGCTTTCCACCATCCCCTCGGGGGTGACGCCGCCGTACTTTTCGAGAATTTCCTTCTCGATGCTGCCGGAGTTCACGCCGATGCGAACCGGCACGCGATGCGCCTTCAGGCAGTCGGCCAGCTCGCGCACGTGGGCCTCCCCGCCGATGTTGCCGGGGTTGATGCGCACCTTGGCGATGCCGTTTTCCACCGACTGTATGGCCAGCCGGTGGTTGAAGTGGATGTCCGCCACCAGCGGCACCGGACTGCCGTCCACCAGGTCGCGCACGGCCTTCGCGCAGGCCTCGTCGTACACCGAGACGCGCACGACGTCCGCCCCCGCCGCCGCCATGGCGCGAATCTGGGCAAGGGTGGCCTCGACGTCACGGGTGTCGGTGTTGGTCATGGTCTGAACGGATATAGGCGCGCCTCCGCCGATTTGGACGGGGCCGACGTTGACTTTGCGGGTCATAGCTTAAACCCTCCCCCGATCAATTTCACGATGTCGTGGAACGTCAGCACCACGAACAGGCCCAGCAGCAGCACCATGCCGATGGCGTGGACGGTGCCCTCCTTCTCGGGGGGAATGGGCTTGCCGCGGATGGCTTCGACGATCAGGAACAGCAGTCGCCCGCCGTCCAGCGCGGGGATGGGCAGCAGGTTCATGATGCCCAGGTTCAGGCTGATGATGAAGATCAGCCACAGCACCATGTACATGCCCTCCCGGGCCTGCTGGGCCACCACGGCGATGATGCCCACGGTGCCGGCGGTGTCCTCCAGGCCCTCGCCCTTGAAGATCAGGTTCTTCAGGCTCTCGAGCATCATGCCGGTGGTCTCCACCATGTAGCTGCCGGCCTCCCGGATGGACTCGAAGAAGCTGTAGGTGCGGCTGGAAAACACGATGCCGATCTGGTAGCGGGTGGTCTTGCCCGTCTCATCGGTCACCGGCGCGGGGGTCATGCTGTAGGCCAGCTTCTCGCCGCCCCGGTCCACCACCAGCTCGACGGGCTGGGTCAGGTCGCCGGACTGTATGACCTTGATCATCTGGTTGACCCCGGCGGTGTCGTTGGTCAGCGCCTCGCCGTTGACCTCGAGAATGCGGTCTCCCGGCAGGAGCCCCGCCTCGGCGGCGGGCTGGCCCGGCATCACCGAATCGACGATGGGATAGGTCTCGGCGATAAAGTAGCAGTTCAGCATGATCGCGCACACCACGAAGGCCAGCACGAAGTTCATGAACGGCCCCGCCAGCACGGTGATGAACCGCTTCCACACCGGCTGGTTGTTCATGGCGCGGGGGTCGTCGTTGACCTCGTCCTCGCCCACGAAGGCGCAATAGCCTCCCAGCGGGATCGCCCGCAGGGAATACTGTATGCCCTTGCGCTCCCAGCCCAGCAGCCTCGGGCCGAAGCCCACGGAAAACTCCACGATGCCGATGCCGCACAGCCGCCCCACGAAGTAGTGCCCGAATTCATGCACCGTCACGATGAGGCCAAGGATCACGATGGCGAGGAGAACGTATAAGATGTTTGACAGCATAGTTTAACCTCCGGGGAGATTGGTAAATTCTGATTTGTCGGGGAGACGAGGGAATAGGGAATAGGCAATAGGGAATAGGAATGACGGCTGACGCGTACATATCGGTAGCGTGCGTGTCGTCCTAAAGGAATAACTGCGTGTTTAAGCAGCGACATAAAGTTAGTCCTTCAGAGCGGTGTCTGCGCTGCCGTTACAGGTTTTTGGGGGATTTTGAGCTTCTGTTTCTTCGCGGGAACGTTTCCTTTGTCTTGGCCGCGACGTTCCGTGCGCGGCTTTTCCTATTGCCTATTCCCTATTCCCTATTGCCTATCCCCTTGGCGTCAGCGCTACAAATCACAATTTGATTCGTTCGCTTGCAAATGCCCTCGCCTTACCGTCTGCCTCATAAACGTCCGCGATACATGTGATCGGTGTGACGGGGATGGCGTTCAGGGCTTCGCGGATGATCTCGGGGATGCGGCCGAAGGGGATCAGGCCCCTCAGGAACGCGCCTACGGCGGCTTCGTTGGCGCCGTTGAGCACCACGGGGGCGCTGCCGCCGGCCTTCAGGGCCTCGACGGCCATCGGCAGGGCGGGGAAGCACTCGGCGTCCGGGGCGGCGAAATCCAGGTGGCCCAGGGCGGCGAAGTCCAGGGGTTTGGCGTCGTAGGGCACGCGCTCGGGGTAGCCCATGGCGTAGCCGATGGGGCCGCGCATGTCCGGGTTGCCCAGCTGGGCCAGCACCGCGCCGTCCTCGAACTCCACCATGCTGTGCACGATGCTCTGGGGGTGCACCACCACGTCGATCTTCTCCGCGGGCATATTGAACAGGTGGTGGGCCTCGATGACCTCCAGCCCCTTGTTGACCATGCTCGCGCAGTCCACGGTGATCTTGCCGCCCATGTTCCAGGTGGGATGGGCCAGCACGTCCTTCACCGTGGCGTTGTAGATGTCCGCCTTCTTCCAATTGCGCAGCGCCCCGCCGGAGCAGGTGAGCAGCAGCCGGCGCACCGGGTTGCCCTGCCGCGCCTGGAGGCACTGGAATATGGCGGAGTGCTCGCTGTCCACCGGCAGCATCGGTATGCCCCTTTCGGCGGCCTTGGCCATCACCAGGTCGCCGCCGGTAACCAGGGCTTCCTTGTTGGCCAGCAGTACCCTTTCGCACACGTCCAGCGCCGTCCACACGGCGTCCAGCCCCGCGATGCCCACGATGGCGCACAGCGCGTCCTGGGCTTTTGAAGCCTTCAGGGCCCGGACGGTGGAATTCGGTCCGAACACCCACTGGCAGAAGCGCAGGTCCTCGGGAATAGCCTCGGGCTCGTCCACCAGCGCGGCGACGTCCGGGCGGAATTCCCGGACCAGCTCAAACAGCTTTTCAGAGGAGCCGTGGGCGGTCAGGCAGCCGGCGCGGAACTGGTCGGGGTGTCGGCGCACGATGTCCAGCGCCTGGGTGCCGATGGAGCCCGTGGCTCCCAGTATGGCGATCGTTCTCATAGTCGTCCTCTGTCAGAATCCAAATATTTTGAAGAATACGTAGCAGGCCACGCCGCAGAACAGTATGCCGTCCATGCGATCCAGCATGCCCCCGTGGCCGGGGAAGATGTTCCCGAAGTCCTTGATGCCGCAGTGGCGCTTCACCAGCGAGGCCACCAGGTCGCCGATCTGGCTCAGCCCCCCGGCGATCAGCCCCAGCACCCCGAAGGCCCACAGCGGCGGCAGCGGGTGCGCGGCCAGGTCGGCGGCGATCTGGGGATAGCCCGGGGCCAGCAGCCCGGTCACCCAGGGCACCAGTATCGCGAAGATCACGCTGGAGATCAGGCCCGCGATGGAGCCCTCCCAGCTCTTCCTGGGGCTGATCTCCGGGGAGAGCCGGTGCTTGCCGAAGCGCAGCCCGATGAACAGCGCGAAGGTGTCGTTGACCGAGGCGATGAAGAAGGCCAGTATCAGCGCCAGCGTGGAGGCTGTGCGGGTGTTCAGGTCCTGCAGCGTGATGATCAGCGAGAAGAACAGCCCCGGGTACAGCATCGGGAACACGGTGCTGACCAGGCTGTCGAAGGCCACCTTGCCCTTGAACACGATGACCGTCATCGCCAACAACAGCCCGATGATCAGCGCGAACATGGCCGGGCTGATGGAGGCGAACAGCGAGGCGCCGCTGAGGGTGGCGTAGTAGGCCTGGGCCAGCACCGCCAGCACGCAGTACACATAGCCTGACCAGCGCACCGGGTCGTACCCGATCCGGCGGAAGGCCTTGTACATCTCTGCGGTGGACATCAGCATGCTCACCAGCAGTATGACGCGCAGCGGCCAGCCCTGAAACCATATGCCCAGGGCCATGACGACGATCAGTATCGCCGCGGTGATGACGCGCTTGATCATGTGACAGCCTCCTCTGTTGCGTTCGAGGGCGTCTGGCCCTTCACCCCGCCGAAGCGGCGGTCGCGGCCCGCGTAGACGCCCAGGCATTTCATGTAGTGGGCCCGGTCGAAATCCGGCCAGTAGCAGTCGTCGAACACCATCTCGGCGTAGGCCAGCTGCCAGGGCAGGAAGTTGGAGGTGCGCATCTCGCCGCTGGTGCGGATCAGCAGGTCCACGTCCGGCAGGCCCGCGGTGTACAGCTTCGCGGCGAATTCGTCCTCGTCGATGTCCTCCGGCTCGATCGTGCCGGCCTTCACTTCCTCGGCCAGCAGCCGCGCCGCCCTTGTCAGCTCGGCCCGGCCGCCGTAGTTCAGGGCGATGTTGAGCTTAAGACCCGTGTTGCCCGCGGTGCGTTCCATGGCCTTGATCAGGGCCGTGCGCTGGGGCTCGGGCATGCCGTCCACGTCGCCGAGGATGGTGATCTTCACGCCCTTCTCGTCCAGCTCGTCGATCTCGGAGCTGAAGTACTTCAGCAGCAGCCCCATCAGCGCGGCGACCTCCTCCTTCGAGCGGGACCAGTTCTCCGTGGAGAAGGCGTAGAGGCTCAGCGCCTCGATGCCCCAGTCGTCGCTGGCGCGGATGATCTCCCGCAGGGCCTCGGTGCCCGCGGTGTGCCCGGCGGAGCGGGGCAGCCCCCGGCTGGTGGCCCAGCGCCCGTTGCCGTCCATGATGATGGCCACGTGACTGGGCAGCGCCTCGGGCGGCGGCAGCACCGGCGCGGCGGGGCGGTCGGTCACCGGCGTGACCGTGATGTACTGGGGCTTGGGGCGAAGGGCGTTGCCCAGGGCGTGGGTGAGCTTGTCCAGGAACATTGCGGAAACCTCCGTGGATGGATTTCAGGGAATAGGGAACAGGGAACAGGAATAGCCGGGCGCGTGAACGGATATTCCTGTTCCCTGTTCCCTACGAATCGCGCAGGGCGCAATCCGGTATTATACCGACATGATCTCCTTTTCCTTGTCCGCGCCGACCTTCTCGATCTCCTCGATGTGGGCGTCGGTGACCTTCTGCAGCTCCTTCTCGGCCACCTTCTGGTCGTCCTCGGTGATGGCGGAGTCCTTCTTCAGCTTCTTGATGGTCTCCATCGCGTCGCGGCGGATGTTGCGGATGGCCACCTTGCCCTCCTCGACCATCTTCTTCACCTGCTTGCACAGCTCCTTGCGGCGCTCGCCGGTCAGCTCCGGCACCAGCAGGCGGATGACCTTGCCGTCGTTGGAGGGGTTGATGCCGATGTCAGACTTCTGGATGGCCTTTTCGATGGGCCCGATCATTTTCGGCTCCCAGGGGGCGATGACCAGCAGCCGGGGCTCCGGCGAGGAGATGTTGCCCACCTGGTTCAACGCCGTGGGGGTGCCGTAATAATCCACGGTAATCTTGTCCAGGATCTTCGGATTGGCCCGACCGGCGCGCAGCGTGCCCAGGTCGTTCTGAATGTTGGCAATGGTCTTGTCCATCTTATTGCCCGCAGATTTGATGGTCTCCTTGTACATGCTATCTACCTCCGCTGTTCAGCGCGCAAATCACGCCTTTATTTCTACCCTATATTGTAGCCTAAACAGGGCGAATTGGCAAGTACAAATTTTGATTTGTTGCAGGGGACGACAAATACAAAATAATTCAATCCTCCAATATCTTCCCGTCCACCGAAATCGTCACCACCCGCCAGGGGATGAACTTGCCGCTTCGCTGCAGCGCCTGCTTCGCGGCGTATTCCAGGCCGCCGCAGCAGGGCACCTCCATGCGCACGATCGTCACGTCCCGGATGTCGTTTTCGCGGATGATGGCCTCCAGCTTCTCGCTGTAGTCCACATTGTCCAGCTTCGGGCAGCCCACCAGCGTCACCCGGCCCCGGATGAAGTCGCTGTGGAAATTGCTGTAGGCGTAGGCGGTGCAGTCCGCCGCGATCAGCAGCTTCGCGCCGTCAAACCAGGGGGCGTTCACCGGGGCCAGCTTGATCTGCACCGGCCACTGGCGCAGCTGGCTGGCAACGGGGCCGGTCGGGGCCGTCGATTGGGCCGCGTCCACCGGCCTCGGCGCGGTGCCGGGACAGCCGCCGGGGGCCATGGCCCGGGGGGCGGAGCCGGGGCAGCCGCGGCCCTGCAGCTTTGCTGTCAGCTTCGCCGCCTTCGCCGCGCGCACCGCCGCCTCGTCGTA
>JAFRJF010000255.1 GCA_017432405.1 Clostridia bacterium
AACTTCCTCGACGGCAAGACCTATGCCGTGGCGGAAAAGGAACCCCATGAGACGGTCAAGGATCTTGCGATCAACTTCCTGCTCTACGGCGCAATGGCTGAAATCTTTGCCCGCGAGACCGGCTTCAACCGCGGCCTGGGCGGCTCCATGCACACCTTCTTCACCCCCTTCGGCATCTATCCCAACAACGCCATCGTCGGCGGCAGCGGCACCATCGCCATGGGCGCGGCGCTGTACAAGCGGGTCAACCGCAAGCCCGGCATCGTCATCGCCAACCTGGGCGACGGCTCCCTGGGCCGCGGCCCCGTGCTGGAAGCCCTGAACATGGCCGGCATGGGCCAGCTGACCCAGCTGTGGGACGACGAGATGAAGGGCGGCCTGCCGGTGATGTTCAACATCGTGAACAACCAGTACGGCATGGGCGGCCAGACCGTGGGCGAGACCATGGGCTACGACATGCCCGCACGCATGGGCGCGGGCTTCAACCCGAACCAGCTGCTGGCCGAGCGCGTGGACGGCTTCAACCCCCTGGCCGTGATCGAGGCCTATGGCCGCAAGAAGAAGCTGCTGCTGGAGGGTAAGGGCCCGGCGCTGCTGGACGTGGTGACCTACCGCTTCGCCGGCCACAGCCCGTCGGACAGCTCCTCCTACCGCACCAAGGAAGAGATCGAAGCCTGGCAGGCCCAGGATCCGATCATCGAGTACCGCAAGCAGCTGATCGAGGCCGGCCTGTGCACCGAGGCCGAGTGCGACGCCATCGTGGCGCACGTGAAGGAGACCAACCTGCGCAACTTCAAGCTGGCCATCGACGAGAAGATCTCCCCCCGCATGGACCTGGTGGCCAACCCCGACGCCATCGCGGACCTGATGTTCACCAACGGCCACGTGGAGTCCTTCGGCGCGCCCGGCCAGAAGTGCGACGTGAACATGCCCATGGCCGACAACCCCCGCGTGCAGGCCATCGCCAAGAAGGAGCGCTGGGGCTTCGACAAGGACGGCAAGCCCGTCTCGAAGAACAAGGTCTACCAGCTGCGCGACGGCCTGTTCGAGGCGATCATCGACCGCTTCTACAAGGACCCGACCCTCGTCACCTACGGCGAGGACGTGCGCGACTGGGGCGGCGCGTTCGCCGTGTACAGGGGACTGACCGAGGCCCTGCCGTACCACCGCCTGTTCAACACCCCCATCAGCGAATCCGCCATCGTGGGCAGCGCCGTGGGCTATGCCATGGCCGGCGGCCGCGCGCTGTGCGAGCTGATGTACTGCGACTTCCTGGGCTGCGCCGGTGACGAGGTGTTCAACCAGATGGCCAAGTGGCAGGCCATGTCCGCCGACGTCATCAAGATGCCGGTGACCCTGCGCGTGTCCGTGGGCAGCAAGTACGGCGCCCAGCACTCCCAGGACTGGACCAGCCTGACCGCCCACATCCCGGGCCTGAAGATCGCCTTCCCGGCCACCCCCTACGACGCCAAGGGCCTGATGGCCACCGCCCTGGTGGGCACCGATCCCGTGGTGTTCTTCGAGAGCCAGCGCATCTACGACGTGGGCGAGCAGTTCCATGAGGGCGGCGTCCCCGCGGAGTACTACGAGATCCCCTTCGGCAAGGCCGACGTCAAGCGCCCCGGCAAGGACGTGACCATCCTGACCTTCGGCGCGGTGCTGTATCGCGCGCTGCAGGCCGCCGACGAGCTGAAGAATAAGTACGGCCTGGAGGCCGAGGTCATCGACGCCCGCACGCTGGTGCCCTTCGACTACGAGACCGTGATCGAGTCCGTGAAGAAGACCGGCCGCCTGGTGATCGTCACCGACGCTTGCGAACGCGGCTCCTTCGCCTCCGAGGTCGCCCGCCAGGTGACCGAGATGGCCTTCGACGAGCTGGACGCCCCGCCGGTGGTCGTCGCCAGCAAGAACTGGATCACCCCCGCCCACGAGCTGGAGGAGGCCTTCTTCCCGCAGCCCAGCTGGATCATCGACGCCATCAACGCCAAGATCCTGCCCATCCCCGGCTACGAGAACGTCACCGACCAGTCCCTCGCCAAGAAGCTTTCCAACGAGAGCAAGGGCGTGTAAATCAATTAGGAATGGGGAATGGAATAGCCATTTCCGTGGAATGACGGCCGCGGGAGCGCCCGAAAGGGCGCTCCCGCGGTTTTTAGATACGACGAATATGTTCGGAATGAGAGCGATATTCGACAGGGGGTGTGGACAAATATTGATTTGTCGCGCTGTTGGCGACGGTCCCTAAAGCCTTCCCCAGGCAGCGAAGCTGCCAGTTCAGGGGAAGGTGGATTTCGGCGAAAACGCTTGCGTTTTTGTCGAAAGACGGATGAGGTCGTTCTCCTGAGAGGAAGCGCGTAAACCATCGTTACCGCGGGGGGACCGACCTCATCCGACCCGCTACGCGGGCCACCTTCCCCTGAAGGGGAAGGCTTTGGGGTGCGTCAGCCGCCATTCCTATTACCTGCGCGTTAGCCCGACAAATCAGAAGTTTATGCTCGTAATAAATCGTCCGCCCATTTTCCTCCAGGTTGCAGGCACTGGCCTCGGGGAGGTTCCAGATTGTCACGTCGATGCGCCCGAAATCAATAATAAAATTACAGAATAGACATATTCAGACGCTATAATTCAAAGGGCAAGGGGCAGATGAACGGCTTTGCCTGAATGGAGGTATGGGGCATGGAACTTCTGGAAAGGACGCTGCTGTTCGCCGGACTGGACAGAGAGGAATTCAACGCGCTGAAGGACGACGCCCTTGCCGAGACGCGGCGCAGCCTGCGCGTTTATTCGATGTTTGCCACGTTCCTGTTTATCGTTATGGCCACCTTTGAGTGGGTGACGAACGGACATTTTGCCCAGAATATCGGCATTTATTTCGTGATGTCGGCGATTTGCGCCTTCGTATGGGCTGTGACGCGCCACATGGCCCCCACGCATCCGAACCTCATCCTGCCGCTGGCCTACCTGCTGGTGACGACGATGTATATGTTCGCCCTGATATTGACGATGCTGCACACGGATCTGCCCGCAGTGACGTTTATCGCCATGCTGGTGCTGGCGCCCTTTTTGTTCACGGACAGGCCGATCTATATCATACTGCTGAATATCGCGGCCACGGCGGCGCTGTGCGTGCTCTCCTGGGCGTTTAAGCCCCAGGCAATCGCCATAGGCGATGAATGGAACGGCATAACGCTATGCGCCGTATCCGTCGCGGCGGCGGTATTCCAGCGGAAGCTGCGCTTCCGCGCCCTGGCCCAGGCCAGGCAGATACGCTACCTCAGCGAGACGGACATTCTGACCGGGGCAAAAAACCGGAACAAGTACGAGCAGGTGGTTGCCGGGTATCCGTCGCTTTGCAAGCGCGCCTTGGTCTGTGTCTTTGCCGACGTCAACGGGCTGCACGAGATGAACAATACGAAGGGTCACAGGGCGGGGGACGTGATGCTGCAAGCCGTGGGGAAGGCGCTGCTGGATCGCTTCGGCAGCGAACACGTCTACCGCATCGGCGGGGACGAGTTTGTGGCCTTCGCGCCGGATGCCGGGGAGGATGACGTCGCGCGCGATCTGAAGCGCATCAGCGAGGGGCTCTCCGCCCAGGGCTACGATATCTCCGTGGGCGTCATATCGGGCAAGAAGGGCAGCATGGACCTGGGACGGATGCTCGCCGACGCGGAAAAGGAGATGTATCGGAAAAAGGAGCTCTATTATCAGCAGCCGGAGCATGAGCGCAGGAAGCGGTAATAAAATTAAAACCCAGTCAACCAAACCGATACGCGACCACCACCGAAACAACATGCATGTCGTGTAAGGTAAAGGCGTATAGAAGCGATAAGGAGGTTGCCCGATTGGACAATCTGGTGAATAAACTGTTGTACGCGGGGCTTGGCAAGGCGGAGTTTGAGGCGCTGAAGCCGGAAGCCCTAAAGGAGACGCGGAAAAGTCTGAGGGGATATTCGCTGTTTGCCGCGGTGCTCTTTGCGCTGCTGGCCGCCTTTGCTTCCCTCACCGACATCACATCCATCAACCGATGGTATTATCTGATCATGGCCGTGTTCAACATCGCGGTCTGGTTCTGCGTGGAAAAGCGCGGCGTGAAGATGGGCGCGACGCTGCTGGTTTTGGCCTACGCCTCCATCGCCGTGCTCTATGCGGTTTCCATCGGCCTGTCGCTGCTGCACCCGGATCTGCCGGCGGTGATGCTCATTGCGGTCATGCTGCTGACGCCGTTCCTCTTTACCGACAGCCCGATCTACGTCATACTGCTGAATATCGGGGCTACCGCCGCGATTTGCGGGCTCTCCCGGGTCTACAAGCCCGACGCTATCGCGGCGGACGACTGCTGGAACGCCATCTCCTTTTGCGTGGTGTCGATCGCGGCGGCGCTGATGCAGCGCCAGCTGCGCTTTCGCACCCTGGCGAAGGACAGGCACATTCGCTATCTCAGCGAAACCGATCTCATGACCGGCGCCCGGAACCGGAACATGTACGAGCGCGTGCTGGACAGCTATCCCCAAAAGAGCAGGCACTTCCTCACGTGCGTCTATGTGGACGTCAACGGGCTGCACGCGCTGAACGACGCGAAGGGCCACAAGGCCGGCGACGTGATGCTCCAGACCGTGGCGAAGGCGCTGCTGGAGCGCTTTGGCAGCGAGCACGTCTATCGCATCGGCGGGGACGAGTTCGTCGCCTTCGGCCCGGATGTCGCGGAAGAGGCGGTGAAGTGGGATATGCGCCGCATCGCCGATGCCCTTGCGGCCAGCGGCTACGACATCTCCGTGGGCACCGCCTGCGGCCAGGTGGGCGAGATGGACCTGCGCCAGATGCTCACCCGGGCGGAGCAGGAGATGTACCATCAAAAGCAGATCTACTACCAACAGCCCGGGCGCGAGCGCAGGCGGCGGTAGGGCGGGTATCAATATCAGATATACTTCCGCATCGTTTGCAGCGCTGCCTTCTCCAGCCGCGATACCTGGGCCTGGGAGATGCCGATCTCCTGGGCCACTTCCATCTGGGTGCGGCCCTGGAAGTAGCGCTGGCGGATGATGGTGCGGTCCCGGTCGGGCAGGCGGTCCATGGCCTGGTCGATGGACAGGCTGCGCACCCAGTCGTCCTCGCTGACCCGCTGATCCTGCACCTGGTCCATGACGTAGATGGCGTCCCCGCCGGACTGGTAGACCGGGTCGAACAGCGAAACCGGCTCCTGTATGGCCTCCAGCGCCAGCACCACGTCGGCCTCCGGCACTTCCATATAACGGGCGATGTCCGAGGTGGTGGGCTCCCTTCCGGCTTCGCCGGAGAGGGCGTCCCGGGCCTTCAGCGCCCGATAGGCGGTGTCCCGCATGGATCGGGAGACGCGAATCGGGTTGTTGTCCCGCAGGTAGCGCCGGATCTCGCCGATGATCATCGGCACGCAGTAGGTGCTCAGCCGCACGTCCAGGCTCAGGTCGAAGTTGTCCAGCCCCTTCATCAGCCCGATGCAGCCCACCTGGAACAGGTCGTCCATGTTCTCGCACCGGCTGTGGAAGCGCTGGATCACGCTCAGCACCAGCCGCAGGTTGCCCTGGATCAGCTCCCGCCGGGCCTCTTCGTCGCCCTCGTGGGCCCGCTCCAGCAGCGATCGCATTCGTTCATGGGAAAGCGTGGGCAGCGTCGATGTGTCCACGCCGCAGATCTCTACCTTGTTGCCAGCCATAAAACAACCTCCACAGGGCAGTATTGCCGCTGTGGAGGTTCGTTATACGCAGGCGATGACTGTTATTATTCAGCCTACGACAAGCCTGACTTCCAGGGAGGTATCGGAGGGGCAGAGCCCCTCTGATGTTCAATCGGCCCTGACGACATGTGCGTCAGGACCGCAGGCTTTTTTGCGGCAGGGAGCCTGTCGACCAGAGCAAAAAAGGCTTCCTTGCAGATTTGCCGCCCGGAAATCGCTTGCGATTTCAGGCAAATCTGTCAAAGGGGTGGTATTGGCGGGGGAAGCAGGTCCCCCGCCAAATTACTTGTGGTACAGCTTGTTCGTCTGGTACGCCGGCTCGCAGGTCAGGTTCAGGCCCAGCCGGCTCAGCATGCCCTCGTCCGCCTGGGAGAGTATGACGGTGGAATGGGCCTCGCAGCCGGAGAGCTTCGAAAGCTGCTCCATGGCCTGCTCGGCGTTGTCGTCGGTGACGGCGCAGATGGTCAGCGCGATCAGTATCTCGTCGATGTGCATCAGGGGGTTGCGGTTGCCCATGTGGGCGACCTTCAGGTGCTGGATCGGCTCGATCACGTTGGGGGAGATCAGCTTGATCTCGTCAGGGATGCCGGCCAGGTCCTTCAGCGCGTTCAGCAGCGCGGCGGAGGCGGCGCCCAGCAGGGTCGTGGTCTTGCCGGTGATGATCTTTCCGTCGTTCAGCTCGATGGCCACGGCGGGCTCGCCGGTCTGCTCGGCCAGGTCCAGCGCGGGCTGCACGGTGCTGCGGCGGCTGGAATCCAGGTTCAGCTGGCTCATGAGCAGCTCGATCTTCTGCACCTCCTGGGGCGTGGCGCGGCCCTGCTTGACGGCGCAGGCGGTCTTGTAGTAGCGGCGGATGATCTCCTGGCAGGAGGCCTCGCGGCACACCTCGTCGTCGACGATGGACTTGCCCGCCATGTTCACGCCCATGTCCGTGGGGCTCTTGTAGGGGCATTCGCCGTAGATCTTTTCGAAGATGGCCCGCAGCACCGGGAAGATCTCGATGTCGCGGTTGTAGTTCACCGTGGTCTCGCCGTAGGCCTCCAGGTGGAAGGGGTCGATCATGTTCACGTCGTTCAGGTCGGCGGTGGCGGCCTCGTAGGCCAGGTTCACCGGGTGCTTGAGCGGCAGGTTCCAGATGGGGAAGGTCTCGAACTTGGCGTAGCCCGCCTGTATGCCCCGCTTGTGCTCGTGGTAGAGCTGGGACAGGCAGGTGGCCATCTTGCCGCTGCCGGGGCCGGGGGCCGTGACCACCACCAGCGAACGGCTGGTTTCGATGTACTCGTTTTTGCCGTAGCCCTCCTCGCTGACGATGCCCGCCACGTTGGAGGGGTAATCGGGGATGCGGTACAGCCGGTAGACCTTCAGCCCCATGGCCTCCAGGCGGCGCTGGAACACGTCCGCGGCGGACTGGCCCGTGTACTGGGTGATGGCGATGCTGCCCACGAACAGCCCGAATTCCCGGAACACGTCCACCAGCCGGATCACGTCGGAATCGTAGGTGATGCCCAGGTCGCCCCGCACCTTGCTCTTTTCGATGTCGTTGGCGTTGATGGCGATCACGATCTCGGCCTGGTCCTTCAGCTCCAGCAGCATGCGGATCTTGTTGTCGGGGGCAAAGCCGGGCAGCACGCGGGAGGCGTGGTAGTCGTCAAAGAGCTTGCCGCCGAATTCCAGGTAGAGCTTGCCGCCGAAGTATTCGATGCGCTCGCGGATTCGCGCGGATTGGAGGCGGATGTACTTCTGGCTGTCGAAACCGATCTTGTTCATGGACCATCCTCCCTTTTCATACGACTGAACAGATTATATACAAATGATATTATACCAAATCGCGAGGGCTGGAGTCATTACATAAGGATTAAAAATCGACAAGACCTCTGCCGCGCAAAAAAAGATGACGCGGGACAGCCTTGCTCAAGGGCCGTTCCGCGCCAAGGGGGGAAGAAGAAGGTTGGGTGTCCTTTTCTATCGACATTTCCTGTCGACATGATTATTATACAGGCAAATCATGGACAATCAATGAATGGAATGTTAATTATATGTGGCAATAACCATAAAAGTCTATGGCATTATGGGTCAATTCATCATTGCGGCGATTTCGGCGTCGCTCAGCGTGGGCTGGAGGGCCCGGTTGACGGCGGAGGCGATGATGCCCGAGGCGTCCTGTATGATGGCGTCGATCTCCCGGGGCGTGACGATCATCTCGCCGATCTCGGCGCCCAGCAGCGTCTGCTCCATGTCCTGAAGCGCGTCCTCGTGATCCGCCCCGCCGTCCTCCCGGTCAGCCAGCCAGGCGAAGGCGTCTCGGGCCAGCGTGGCGGCGTACACCACCGTGGGCATGCCCACCGAGACCACGGGCACGCCGACGCTTTCACGGGTCAGGGGCCGGCGGTGGTTGCCCACGCCCGCGCCGGGCTGTATGCCGGTGTCGGTCAGCTGTATGGTACAGCCGATGCGGTGGGAATCCCGGGCGGCGAGGCTGTCCACGCAGAGGATCGCCCTGGGGCCGACGGCCTTCACCAGCGCCTCCACCAGCTCCATGCTCTCGATGCCCGTGATGCCCAGCACGCCGGGGGCGACGGCGCATACGCTGTTCATGCCGGACTGGGCCCAGGGCGCGCCCAGCATGTGCCGGGTCACCAGCGTGCGGTCGACGACGCCGGGGCCGAGGGCGTCCGGGGTGATGCTGCGGTTGCCCAGGCCCACCACCAGCACCGGGGCGCCGGGGTCGCCGTCCGGCAGCATGCGGTCGATCTCCTCCGCCAGCAGCGAGGCCATCGCCAGCCTCGCGTCCGGGTCCCGCTCCAGAAGCAGCGGGCATTCCAGGGTCAGGTAGGCCCCCTTGGGCTTGTCCAGCAGTTGGGCGGCCTCGTTGTCGGTGACCAGCACCTCGGTGATCTGGATGCCGCCGGACTCCCAGTGGCTGACCTGCGTGCCGGGAATCGCGCCGCCATCGGCGTTTTCAAAGCATTCCATGGCCAGGTCCGTTCGGGTAATGGGCATAAAACAACCCCCGTTTCATTGAATTTTGCATTAGTTTACCCAAGTTTATCATCAAAATGTATCGGACATCTTGAAATTTGGGTCGGTTCGTGGTACAATCACATTTGTGAATTTGCGTAGGGAGGTGAATAATTTGCCGAATATCAAGTCTGCCATCAAGCGCGTGAAGGTGACCGAAAAGAAGAACCTGCGCAACCGGATGATCAAGTCCGCCATGAAGACTCAGATCAAGAAGTTCGAAACCGCCGTTTCCGCGAACGAGGCCGATGCCAAGCTGCTCAGCGCGACTCAGGGGGCGGTTGACAAGGCTGCCGCAAAGGGCGTTATCCATAAGAACGCGGCGAACCGCAAAAAGGCTCGCATGGCGAAGCGCCTTGCCAAAGCTCAGGCGTAAGGTCACTTATAGTTAAAGGATTATTCGTCACAGCCATGGGCCGATGGCGAACGGCAAAGAAAAGGGAACGTTGTAATCAGCGTTCCTTTTTTCAATGCACCGTTGGGGTACCGTGGCATCATTTACAATGTATCTGATATTAAGCCCTGTAAAATTAGCAAAAACCGCTTGCAGTTTACATATATTTCCTTCAAAATGGTTTATGAGCCCGCAGGATGGGCATGATAGACAGCATTGACGCAAACCAACGGAGCGAACATATAGATGTCTGAAACAGCAATCAAGCGCGGCGCGGCGCTGAAAAAGCCCGCAAAGGGCAAACGGACGCCTGCCGCCGGAACGAAGGCGAAGGCCACCGCCGAAACGAAGGCGAAGAACACCGCCGGAACGAAGGCGAAGGCCACCGCCGAAACGAAGGCGAAGAACACCGCCGGAACGAAGGCGAAGAACACCGCCGGAACGAAGTCGAAGAGCGCTGCCGGGACGAAGGCAAAACCTGTCTCTGAAGCGAGGACAAGGGCGACCGGGACGCGCTCCGGGGCGTCCACCGGTAAGAACGGATCCCCGGCCAGGCGCAAGGCGTCCACCGGGGCGACCCCGAACCGGGCGACAGGCAAGCCCCCCCGCCGCGGAACGCCTGTGGCAAAGGCCCGATCCAATCCGGCGGGGGAGGCCGCAAATCGCAGGAACGCCCAGGCGGCAAGGCGCAGGGGCGGGGACGACCTGTTCCTGGAGCGCGACGCAGCACCCGTAACGGTCCAATCGGACGGCACGCCGCCCGGACGTCATACGGCGCTGTTCGGCGCGCTGAACGCCTGCCTGGCCATCGCCATTGCGGTGCTGGCGGCGCTGGGGCTGAGGGTACACAGCCAGTACGGTCAATTCCTGGCGATGCGCGACGTGGTGGACAAGCAGACCTTCTACGAGGGCACCACCGTGGAGGGCGTGGACGTGTCGAGGATGACGCTCTCCAACGCCATGGATTACTGGCGGGACCGGGTGGAGGCCCGGAACGCGGGCTGCACGGTGCGCCTGGACGACGGCACGTCCATCACCGCCGGCGAGCTTGGCTATACCAGCGATTACGCCTCGGTGCTGACCACGGCCTGGAGCCACGGGCGCAGCGGCACGCTGGAGGAGCGCTACGCCATGGCCTCCAGTCGCATGCAGAATCCGGCGGCCTACGCCATCCACCGCACCCGGTACAGCGAAGCGCTGGTGGACCAGTTCGTGCAGATGCAGGCGCTGAAGATCGACCGGGAGAGCGTCGACGCCTCCGTGGCCGATTTCAACGTCGATACCTATGAATACACCTTCAACCCCTCCAGCACGGGCCTGAAGCTGGATGCCGAGGCCCTGAGGCGGGACGTGATAGCGGCGCTGGAGGCGGGCGGGGGCGACGTGGCCCTGTCGGTCGCCGAGCAGCCGCCGGAGATCTCCACCGAGCAGATCGGCGGGATGTACGGCCTGATCGACTACGCCATCACCAACGCCAACTCCTCCAGCAAGTCGCGGCTGAACAACATAACGCTGGCGATGTCCATGATCAACGGCACGAAGCTGGCGCCGGGGGAGACCTTCTCCTTCAACGGCACGGTGGGCCAGCGCACGTCGGGCAGGGGCTTCAAGATGGCCACCGCCTATTCCGGCGGCGAGGTGACCGAGCAGGTGGGCGGCGGCATCTGTCAGGTGTCCACCACGCTGTTCAACGCCGCGGTGAAGGCCGACATGCGGATCGACGAGCGCCACAACCACTCGCTGACCGTGCACTATGTGGACAAGGGCAAGGACGCCACCGTGGACTGGGGCAACCAGGACCTGAAGTTCACCAATACCTCCGCGGACGATATCTATATCTGCTGTTACCTGACCGACGACAAGCGGATCCGCTTCGGCATATTCGGCCGGCTACTGCCGGGCGGGGAAAAGATCACGCTGGACGCCGTGACCGTGAAGGTGAACAAGTTCGAGACCGAATACCAGCCCGACCCGTCGCTGCCCCACGGGAAGCTGGTGGTTTCCCAGAACGGCAGGGACGGCTACAAGGCCGAGGCCTACAAGGTGCGCTGGGACGCCGCGGGCAACGAGCTGAGCCGGGAGCTGCTCTGCACCAGCATCTACAAGACGAAGAACGAGATCGTGCTCTACGGGGCCTGATTTGCATTTGTCCCGGGGACGTGCTATAATGGAAGCGGAAGCGTGGAATGCGGAGGTGAGCGGGTGGCCAAGATCTATACGCGCCGGGAGGTCAAGCGGCGCAGGATCAACTTCAAGATATTCGCGGGAATCTATGATTTCGTCGGCGCGGTGGCCGGGATCGTCGTGATCATCGCCTGCGCGATCCTGCTGTCGGCGCTGATCAACTGGATCGTGCGGGACGGGCAGGAGTCCTTTGCCTCGCTCTGGAAGATCTTCCAGGACGCGGTCATCATACCGAAATAGGTGGGCGCCCCGCGGGGAAAGATATCTTTGCCTGCGGGGCGCGCTGCGCTCAATTGTGCAAATACTGATTTACCGGACTGAACAGGTGCTGAATAATATGCGGAAAGGGGCTGAGACCGTGCGCATCTCCTGGACGGAGCTCTATGAGCAGATCGCGGCCTGCCAGAAGTGCAGGCTCTGCCAGACGCGCAACAACGTGGTGCCCGGCGAGGGCAACCCCCACGCGAAGCTGATGTTCATCGGCGAGGGCCCCGGCCAGGACGAGGACCGGCAGGGCCGGCCCTTCGTGGGGCGCTCGGGCGAGCTGCTGACGCGGATGATCCACGCCATCGGGCTGGAGCGCTCCGAGGTGTACATCTGCAACATCGTGAAGTGCCGTCCGCCACAGAACCGCAACCCCGAGCCCGACGAGGCCTCTGCCTGCCTGGGCTACCTGAGGGCCCAGGTGGCGCTGGTGCGGCCCAGGGTGGTGGTGCTGCTGGGCAAGGTGGCCTGCCAGTACACGATCAGGGACCAGGTGTTCATCACCCGGGACCACGGGCGCTGGTACGAGCAAAAGGGCGTCTGGTTCATGCCTACCTTCCACCCCTCCTATCTGTTGCGTGACCCGGCTAAAAAGCGGGAGGCATGGGAAGACTTTCAGAAGGTGCGCGACAAGCTGAATGCGCTGGAGGGCGCGACCGGGGAGGACGATTGAGCATGGAACGGTTTCAAAGGGAGGCCACGGCGTTCTTCAGGAGCCTCTACGAGGAGGAGCGGAAGGTGCTGGTGTTCGGCGAGGGCCGCGTGGGCGCGCCGGTGATGATGATCGGCGAAGCGCCCGGCGAGCAGGAAACGCTGCAGGGCCGGCCCTTCGTGGGCAAGGCTGGGAAGAACCTGGATGCCTTCCTGGAGCAGGCGGGCATGGATCGCGCCGCGCTGTACGTGACCAACGTGGTCAAGTTCCGGCCCACGCGCCGCTCGGAGGCGGGGCGCACCGTCAACCGCCCGCCCACCCAGGAGGAGATCAAGCTGTTCCTGCCCTGGCTGCTGCGGGAGATCGACCTGGTGGACCCGGGATATATCATCACCCTGGGCAACGTGCCCCTGAAGGCGCTGACCGGGCGGGGAAGCGTCATCGGCGAGATGCACGGCCGGTTCATCGACTGGCAGGGACGGCGATTGTTTCCAATGTATCACCCCGCGTCGGTGATCTATAATCCCGCGCTGAAGGCGGTTTACAGCAGTGATATCGCCGCTTTTGCGTGTCGATACCGGGAAGATACTGAAAAAGAACAGGGAATGTGAAAAAGGGGCTTGTGCTATTTCCTTTTTTGTGTATAATATCTCATGTGATAGAGGATACAACACAAAAAAATAACCTGTGTTGCAATGATTCGGGAGGAATGAAGATGGGTCTGGTAAAATGCCCGCGCTGTGAGTTGAATTACATGAACGACACGGATACGATGTGCTCCGTGTGCCGCAGGGAGGTGCGGGGAGAGAGCGAGCAGTTCGAGATGATCGAGCTGTGCTCTGAGTGCGGGGAGAACCCCGTGGTGCCCGGCCAGGAGCTGTGCGCCTACTGTCTGAAGGAGCAGGCCCGCCGCAACGAGATCGACACCGACGAGGATGTGCAGCATGAGCCGGCCAGCATCGAGATCGATTCCGTCTCCACGATGGACGAGATCGAGCTGGACATCGGCGGCGACCTCGACGGCGAGGACTTCGGCGAGGATGCCGATTTCGGAAGCGAGGACGACGAGGACGAGGATGATCCGCTGAACGACGCAAACGGGGAAGAATAGCCTTGACGGTCTATGCGATTGCCGACCTGCATCTGCCCGCCCGTCAAAAGCCGATGGACGTCTTTGGCGAGCACTGGAGGGATCACTTCCAGAGAATCAGTGAGGACTGGCGGGCACGGGTCGCACCCGACGACCTGGTGCTGCTGCCAGGGGACCTCTCCTGGGCCATGCGGCTCGAGGAGGCGGTGGAGGATCTGAACAGCATCGCCGCGCTGCCGGGGACAAAGCTGCTCCTGCGGGGCAACCACGACTATTGGTGGAGCTCCATCGGCAGGGTGCGCCGCGTCCTGGGGGAGGGCATGCTCGCCCTGCAGAACGACAGCGTGCTCATCGGTGGGAGGCTGTACGCCGGTTCCCGGGGATGGACGCTGCCCGGCCCGGAATGCACCGACGACGATCGGCGCATCTATGTCCGCGAACGGCTCCGCCTGGAGATGTCGCTGCAAAGCGCCCGGCGCAGGGACGGGCAGGCGCCGATCACGGTGATGATGCACTATCCGCCCCTCACCGATGACGAACCGGGCTTTTCAGACATCCTGGAGCAATACGGCGTGTCGGATTGCGTCTACGGGCATTTGCACGGCGCCGCAATCTACGGCGCGGTGCGCGGCCTTCGGGGCAGCGTGCGCTATCACCAGGTGTCCTGCGACGGGCTGGGGTTCAAGCTGTATCTGCTCTACCCGTGATGTGTTTCAGCGCATATGGACGCAGAAAGGTTGACCGATGAAGAGACTTCTGTTTGTACTCAATCCCCAGGCGGGCCAGCGCAGAGCCAACCGCTTTATGCCGGACATGATCCGGCTTTTTATCGAGGCGGGATATATGGTGGAGCCCTATGTCACCGGCGCGGCGGGCGAGGCGACCGGGGTGATCGCGCGCTGCCCCCGCAAGTACGACCTGGTGGTCTGCGCGGGCGGCGACGGCACGCTGAACGAGACCGTATCCGGCATGATGGCCGCCGGGCTAGACTGCCCTGTGGGCTACGTGCCCTGCGGCACCACCAACGACTACGCCTCCAGCATCGGGCTTTCCCCGGATGTGATGCAGGCGACCCGTGACATCCTGTCGGGACGGGCCCAAACCGTGGACGTGGGCATATTCAACGGGCGCAGCTTCGTCTATACTGCCACCTGTGGCGCCTTCGCGAAGGCGTCCTACACCACGCCCCAGGCGGCCAAGAACGTGCTGGGGCACGCGGCCTATGTGCTCGAGGGCATGCGCGACCTGACGGCCATCAAGCCGGTGCACATGCGGGTGCGGGCCGACGAGCTGGCGTTGGAGGACGACTTCATATTCTGCTCCGTCACCAATTCCACCACCGTGGGCGGTATATTGCAGCTGGACGCCCAGCTGGTGGCGCTGAACGACGGCCGGTTCGAGGTCACGATGGTGCGCAATCCGGTGAACCCGGCCCAGCTGAGCAGCATCATCGTCGGCCTGACCACCCAGAGCGTGCCCAACGACATGATCCACTTCTTCTCCGCCAGGCGCATCAGCATCGAATGCGATACGCCGGTGGAATGGACGCTGGACGGCGAGCGGGAGCCCGAGACAAAGAGCGTTACCCTGGAAAACCGGCACAGCGCCTTCAGGATCATGGTGCCCCGGCATGTGAATTCCGCGCCTTTCCAGTGGCAGAAGGAAGAGGCAGAGGTGTGAAGGTCAACTATCAGATCGAGATGGAGCGCGAGCTCGGGCGGATCGAAGCGTCCGGGCGCAGGCCGCGCCTTTTGCTGCACGCCTGCTGCGCCCCGTGCAGCAGCTACGTGTTGGAGGCGCTGAACCGCTGCTTCGACATCGACGTCTATTACTACAATCCCAACATCGCCCCCCGGGAGGAATTTGACCGGCGCGTCGAGGAGCTGGAGCGCCTGGCGGCGCAGCTGCCCCACGAGGGTGCCCTGCGGGTGATCGTGGGCGATTACGACAACGCGGCCTTCATGGAGATGTGCCGGGGCCACGAGGGCGACCCCGAGGGCGGCGCGCGCTGCGCCCTGTGCTTTCACATGCGCCTCGAGGCCGCCGCGAAAATGGCGGCGCGTCTCGGCAGCGATTACTTTACCACCTCGCTGACCATCAGCCCCCTGAAGGACGCCCAGCTTCTCAACGCCATCGGCGCCGAGCAGGGGCGCAGGGAGGGCATCAGCTGGCTGTATTCCGATTTCAAGAAGAAGAACGGCTACAAGCGCTCCTGCGAGCTGTCGAGGGAATACGGCCTCTACAGGCAGGATTACTGCGGCTGCGTGTTTTCGAAGCGGGAGCGGGACGCGAGACAATAATTGTCACCCCGTTTACAAATCAAAGTTGACAACAAAAGCCGCCCTGTGCTATGGTAATGCCACTGCGCAGGGAGGTTTTTTTATGTCCACAATCGACGATGTGCTGGCTGTGCTCATGCAGGCGGACGCGCCTGTCTCGGGCGAGCGGCTGGCGCGGAAGCTGGGCGTGAGCCGTAATTCCGTTTGGAAGGCCATCGAGCAGCTCCGCCGGCAGGGGTATACCATTGAGGCAGCCACCAACCGGGGCTACAGGCTCGCCGAAGCGCCGGACCGCATCAGCGTTTCCGGGATCCGATCCTGGCTCCGACCCGGCGAGATCGGCGGGCGAATGGAGCTGCACCAGACGCTGGATTCCACGAACACCCGGGCCAAGGCCATCGCCGCCAACGGCGCGCCTCACGGCTACCTGGTGATCGCCGAATCCCAGACCGGGGGCAAGGGCCGCATGGGCCGCTCCTTCTTTTCGCCGGAGCACTCCGGGGTGTACATCACCTATGTCCTTCGGCCCAACCTGTTGGCGGAGAAGGCGGTGATGATCACCTCGATGGCCGCGGTGGCCGTCGCGAGGGCCATCGAGACGGTGGCCGACGTGAGGGTGGACATCAAATGGGTCAACGACCTGTACATCAACAGCCGGAAGGTGTGCGGCATACTGTGCGAGGCCAGCATGGACTTTGAAAGCGGGCAGCTGGAGTACGCGGTGCTGGGCATCGGGGTCAACGTGGCCGCGATGCAATTTCCGGAGGAGCTGGCGGACATCGCCACCTCCATCGAAAACGAGTGCGGCCAGAGCGTGTCCCGAAGCCGGTTGATCGCGGAGATCTCCAACCAGCTGAATGCCCTGTATGGCCAGCTGGAGAGCCTGGAGTTCATGGTTGAGAACCGGAAGCGCTCCATCGTGATCGGCAGGGACGTACAGGTGATTCGCGGCGGCGTGTCGTTCCCGGCAAGGGCCCTGGACATCGACGACCAGGGGCGGCTGGTGATCCGAACCGAAGATGGCATCTCCCGGGTGAATTCCGGAGAGGTCAGCCTGAAACTATAGCTTTACTGAAGGGATCTATACACATGAGTATGAAGACAAGGGATCTGACGATCATTGCGGTGATGGCGGCGCTGATCTGCGTCGCGGGGCCGCTGAGCATCTCCATCGGGCCGATACCCCTCTCCCTGGCGAGCTTTGCCGTCTACATGGCGGGGGCTGTGCTGGGGGCGAAGAAGGGCACGCTGGCCGTGGGAATCTACCTGCTGCTGGGCCTGGTGGGCCTGCCGGTGTTCTCCGGCTTCTCCGGCGGCTTCCAGAAGCTGATCGGCGTCACCGGCGGCTACCTGGTGGGCTACCTGCCCTGCGCGTGCATCACCGGCCTGGCCGTGAAGCCGGACAGCCCGGACAGCGGCCCGCAGTGGCGGCTGCCGGCGTTCATGGCGCTGGGTACAGCGGTGCTGTACCTGATCGGCACGGCCTGGTTTATGATCCAGACCAGGAACACGCTGGCCGCCTCGATGGGCATGTGCGTGATTCCCTTCCTGCCCGGCGACGCCGTCAAGATCGTGGCCGCCAGCTTGCTGGCACGGCCCGTGCGGAAGGCGCTGTACGGAGGTTGAGGGTTATATGAAGGACCGGGTATATCGGCACAGCCGATATACCCGGTCCTTCATTCTGCTACGGTGACGTTGCAGCGGTCCTCGTAGCCACCGGCGCAGGTGGCGGTGACGGCGCATTCCCCGGGGGCGATGGCCGTCACCATGCCACTTTCGTCCACCGTGGCGACCGCTTCGTCGCTGCTGCGCCAGGCGACGGTCAGGTCGTCGGCATAGGCGGGGATCACATCGGCCTGCAGCTGTATGGCTTCGCCGGGGGCGAGGCTGGCTTCGAGGGGGGAGAGCTCCACGTTGACCGCGTCCTGGGGGACCAGGGAGACCATGTCCACGTCGTAGTCCATGGGCCGGGGCGCGCCGTCCGGGCCGGCCAGGCCGTCGATGCGCACGTGCCAATGCTGGTTTTGAAGGTAGTCGGTGAAGCCCGTGCCGGAAAAATCCGGGCGGAAGATCAGGCAGGGCCCCGCGCCGTAGCCCTCCAGGTTCAGGGCGCAGAAGCCGTCGCCCACGCCGGCGGCGGGATGAAAACGGAAGGACAGGCCGGTGGTGGATTCGCTGAGCGTGACGGTGGGATCGAGGGCGTCCAGGCTGTAGGCAGCGGGGTTCAGCACCACCGACCAGGCCAGGTGGTCGTGGATCAACTCGGCGGGGAAGCACCCTGCGGCGGGCCAGCACACGCTGTCCCATTGGGCGTCGGGATGGCCCAGGTCGTGGGCGTACATCAGCACGTAGCTCATGCCCGACTTCGCGTTGGCCAGGCCGAAGCCGGTGGCGGCCATCACCGGGTTCAGCGCCCAGCGGCGGTGGCCAAGGGTGCTCAGGTTTTCCTCGCCGTCGTCCCGAAGGAAGTATTCCACGCCCTCCCGCAGGATCGTCGGGCGCATCCAGTTGAAGCGGGCGATACAGCCCGAGGCGGTGGCGGTGTGGGCCGAGTCGTAGAAGTTGCCGTCCATGTCGGCGGGCCTTGGGGCGTCGTGGTCCACGTAATCCAGCGCCGCCAGCAGCGTCGCGCCGTGCTGGCACTGGTAGTCGTAGATGACGCTTTCCGAGACGGGCGCAAGCCCCGCCAGCCACCGGGTGAAGTTCAGGAAGTCCAGCGCCTCCGAGCGGGCGCCGTCGGTCAGCGCCCCGGCCTCATAGGGGGCCGAGACTACGGGAAGCGTTGCGTAGGGGGATTCCGCAGGGCGGCCCTGAAGGGCCTGGTAGGCCGCGCGAATCTCGTCGCGGGTACGGGCATCAGCGGGCAAGCAGAGCGCCAGCAGCAGGGCGAGGATGAGGGAGAGTGCTTTCATGGGGGTGGCTTCCAGTCTGTTCGTAATCGTTATTGGGTTGGGTGAAGCCTGATTTGGCGGGGAGGCGGGGGAACAGGAATGGCGGCTCACCCCCGGCAAGGCTACGGTGCGCGTCGGCTACCGGATCGGGGACGGGTCTTCGAAGGGATACCCTTGATCCACCTGTCTGGGGCAATTTGTGGCCACTTATATATTACCCCCTATAGGGAACTGTATAAGGGTAAATATATAGTGGCCACAAGCGGCCCCACCGTGTTCCGGGCTTAAACGCACGGTGCGCGTCGGCTACCGGATCAGGGACAGGACATCGAAGGGATACCCTTGATCCGCCTGTCTGGGGCGACTTGGGGCAGCTTATATTTTACCCCCTATAGAGAACTGTATAAGGGTAAATATAAAGTTGCCCCAAGTTGCCCCAGGCACGACCACTGCTGTAGAGGGCAATGTCATCAACTTAAGGCATGGAATACTTCCAACAGCCTTCCCCTTCAGGGCAATGTCATCAACTTAAGCTGTGCGGTCTCCAAAAGCCTTCCCCTTGAGGGGAAGGTGGGCCGCGCCCTAAAGGACTTGCTTCGCGGCGTAGCGGGTCGGAAGAGGTGTCCACGCTGGGCACAGTTCGTCTATTACGACAGAGGAACGAGACATAGGGGGACACCTCTTCAGTCTGCTTCGCAGACAGCTTCCCCTCAAGGGGAAGCCTTTTGGGCGCGACGGCAGGTATTTTTTCCTTAAGTTGATGACACTGCTGTAGAGGGTAAGCCAATCTCCGAGGGTGACGGTTCACCAGCCTCGAGCCAGTTCATGCCTTCCCTTAAACACCAGGGGCGGCGTCGCGCGCCGCCCCTGTAGATTATTCCTGTTCCTCCGCTTCCCCGCCTTCGTCCTTTTTCAGGTTCACGGTGGGGGCGGGTGCTTCGTCGTCCAGGGCCTTGGCCCAGGGCGCGTCCTCGGGTTCGGGCTTTGTCACGAACTCGGTCTCCACGGTTTGGGCCTTGGGCTTGCCCTCCATGAAGGCGATGAACTCGCTGCGATCGATCTTCTCCTTCTCGATCAGTATATTCGCCAGGCCATGCAGCTGGTCGATATGCTCGCGCAGGATACCCTCGGCGCGGTCATAGGCTTCCTGCAGCAGGGCGTGGACCTCGCTGTCGATATCGGTATTCACCATCTCGGAGAAGCCGGAGTTCTGCTGGCTGAAGCTGCGGCCCAGAAAGACCTCGTGCTCGGTGCCCAGGAAGACCGGGCCGAGCTTGCTGCTCATGCCGTACTCGGTGACCATGCTCCGGGCGATCTCGGTGGCAGACTTGATGTCGCTGGAGGCGCCGGTGGTGATGTCGCCGAAGATCAGCGCCTCGGCCACGCGGCCGCCCATGGCGCTGGCCATCTGGGCCTTCATGCGGGCCGTGGTCACGTAGTGGAACTCCTCCTGGGGCAGGTACATGGTGTAGCCGCCGGCGGAGCCGCGGGGGATGGTGGTGATCTCATGCACGTCGTCGCACTCGGGGATATAGTGGGCCACGATGGCGTGGCCGCCCTCGTGGTAGGCCACCAGCTTGCGGTCCATGTCCGTCACCTTGCGGCTCTTCTTCTCGGGGCCGGCCATCACGCGGGTGATGGCCTCCTCGATGGCGTCCATGTGGATGGTGTCGCGGCCCTGGCGCGCCGTCAGCAGCGCCGCCTCGTTCATCACGTTCATAAGGTCCGCGCCGGTGAAGTAGGGGGTGCGGCGGGCCAGCACGCCCAAGTCGACGTCCTTGCCCAGGGGCTTGCCCCTTGAGTGGACCTTCAGGATCTCCTCGCGGCCCTTCACGTCGGGATAGTTTACCACGATGCGCCGGTCGAAGCGGCCGGGGCGCAGCAGGGCGGGGTCGAGGATGTCGCTGCGGTTGGTGGCCGCCATGACGATCACGCCCTCGTTGTGGGTGAAGCCGT
>JAFRJF010000256.1 GCA_017432405.1 Clostridia bacterium
CACCCCAAAGCCTTCCCCTTCAGGGGCATCGAGCGCCCGGAAAACAGTCCAGTGGACTGTTTTCAGCGAGATGGGGCCGGTAGGCCCGCGGAAGGTGGCCCGCGTAGCGGGTCGGATGAGGTCGGTCCCCCCGCGGTAACGGTGGTATACGCGCTTCCTTCCAGGAGAACGACCTCATCCGTCACGGCGCTGCGCGCCGCGCCACCTTCCGCTGAACCGGCAGCTTCGCTGCCTGGGGAAGGCTTTTGGATACCGCTCGTCTCCCCACCAAACCAGTATTTGTATGTCACTTGCCTGACACAAAAAATCTATTGAAAATATATGGAATTCTGTTATACTATACTTATATATCTGTGTCTATGTGCTGAGAAACCGTCGTGAGGGGGATTTGACATGAAATACAGGTTCGGGACTCGGGTGATTAGCTTCCTGCTGTGCATCGCGATGGTGCTGGGCCTGAAGCTGGAGCTGCCGGTGAACGCGCGGGCGGATGGAGACGATGACGACAGCAATGACATTCGTCGCATATGGTATGTGGGCGATACCATCAATCTTGCTGAAGTTCTGCCCAGCGGTGCGCTTGTTATGTGGTATGATTTTAAAAATGTTGAAATTGCTGTACCACTCTATAATGTATATCCGTGGGATACAGTAGTAAAAAGGGCTGTGCAGGCGAAGGCTCTTACGGAAGATGTTTGGGTCTTTGATGAATTATACAGATATAGTGAATCGACTACAGCCTTGCAAAGTGCTCTGGTAAATCGGATACCGAATCGTCCAGAACCCGTCGGCTTCACAATCGTGGGGCCCAAGACAACCGATGATGGTAAAGTATATTATACCTTTGATGCCTTGGATTATCACTACCACAACGCTTCCGGGTTTGAAGCCTGGTACGAGTATGATAAGCTCCCTGACATATCAGGAGCAGGAGTGAAGTTTTTCCTGACCGGGGATGTGTACCTGACATCGACGTGGAATGTGCCCAATGGTACAACCAGCTTGTGCCTGAACGGCCACAGCATCTACTTAAAAGGCGATGGCGATGTTATCAGGGTCAACAAAGGCAGCAGGCTATACATCTACGATGAGGAAGGGGAAGACCGCGGCACCCCCGGCGCCATCGCGCACGTGGGGGGCGTAGGTAATGGCGTACGCGTAGAAGGCGGCCATTTTGGGCTATACAGCGGCACTATCGCCGGCAACACTCGCGGCGTCTATATGAAAGGCGGCTCTTTCACTATGGAAGGCGGCAGTATCGACCACAACACTGTGCAGGACGGCCACGGCGGCGGTGTTTGTATCGATGGCGGCGGCAAATTTGAGATGAAGGGCGGCACTATTGAGAAAAACACTGTGAAGGCTGGCAATGGCGGCGGTGTCTATTTGAACGGCGGCGACGAAATAGATATAACAGGCGGCACTATATCCGGTAACACTGTGCAGACCGGCAACGGCGGCGGTGTCTATTTGAACGGCGGCGACGAAATAAATATAACAGGCGGCACTATATCCGGTAACACTGTGCAGACTGGCAACGGCGGCGGTGTCTATATGAACGGCTGCGGTTTCGATATGACAGACGTCACTATCTCTGGTAACACTGTGCATTCTGGCGACGGCGGCGGTATTTGTATCGATGGCAACGGCAGTATAATAATATACAAAGACGTTGCTATCGCTGGTAACACTGTACATTCTGGCAACGGCGGCGGTGTTTGTATCAATGGCGGCGGCGAGGTTAGAATGTTCGACGACAGCGCTGTCAGATCCAACATTGCGGAAAATGGCAACGGCGGCGGTGTATATGTCGGTGCGTCCTCTTCCTTCCATATAGTCGATAACCCGATCATCGAGAAGAACTCTGTGGGGAAAACTGGCGGCGATGAGTGCAACGGCGGCGGCGTGTTCGTCAGTTATAAAGGTATTGTCTATATGCTCACTAAAGAAAATGGTGGGATCGTTGATAACTGGTCGGAAGGTGGCAACGGTGGCGGTGTGTACGTCGATGGCAAGTTTCATTATATGTATGGCAAAGTTACGAACAATATAACGAAAACGCCTGATGATGAAAAAGATAACAATGCCTACATAACAAAGAGGGGTGTAGTCGAGCTCCTGGATCAAGGAGATGATGATCACGAGTTCGGGGTCAGCATGCAAATGCCTGGCGTGTTCACGAAAAAGGCCCAAGAGAAAGGCGCTCTTGAAAGCTGGTTCAATAGCGACGATACAAACTATACCGTGGGATGGGAAGGCAATGAACTGGCACTCCTCTGCAAGATTCACGATTATGTATATGAGGCTAACGGTAATGCCATCACGGGTCATTGTACGCGCTGCGGGGTTACCAATACTTTGCTTGTCATTTCCGAGCCGGCACATAAGAAATACGGCGACGAAGAAGATGCAAACGCAACAGTAGATGCCTACTTCGATGAAGAAGAACCGCCGGTCAGCTATCAAACATGGAACAACGGCAAGTACGGCCCCAAGACTGAAACCGCGCCGACCGACGCCGGCCAGCACAAGGCGAGCATCACCGCGCATGGCGTGACGGCCTTCGTGGAGTACGTCGTCGCCAAGGCGGAAAATTCCCTGAGCTATCGCGGCCTGACGGTGGATCGGACCTACAGCCTATCCGGCCAGACGGCAGGGCTGAGGTCGGCAACCAAGGCGGAAGGCGCGGTGAGCTATGAAATCGTAAGCCAGAGAGAGAAATCAGTCATATTTGACATTATAATAAAGGCCATCAAATGGGCCATAGAGACCTATTTAAAAGGTAAGGAACCGAAGGACCCGGAAAAGTTTGCGGAGGATGTGGGAAAGGAAGTACTCGAAGCCCTCTTGGGCGGCGGGGGCATCGATCAAATCAAGGATATTCTTCTCGAAAAGTTTACTGGCCTGAGCCCAGAGGATATATTGAACATCGTGAATTATCTTCTGGGATTGCTGGAGAGTGCCGCCAACGTAGATTACTTTGCCCTGAACGGCACGACGCTGACGATTGCGCCGTGCACCCCCGCCGGAACCTATTCAGTGGAGGTGCGGGCCACGGCGCAGGGCGACAGCAACCACGAGAGCGGTTCCAAGACAGCTTCGGTCACCGTAAACATCGACAAGGCCGAAAGCGCGCCGGCAGCGGTCGTGGCAATCCACAGCACCTACGACGGGTCGGATAAGCCGCTCGTGTCTGTCACGGGCGTGGCCACCGGCGGTACGATGCTGTACGCCAGCGAGTCGGGTGGGTTCAGCGAATCCGTCCCCACCGGTATCGAGGCGGGAACCTACAATGTATCTTACATGGTTGCCGGCGACGATAACCACAAGGATTTCGGGCCGGCGAGCGTTCAGGCGACCATCGCGAAGGCGAACGCTTCCGCCGTCGCGCCCACGGCCCTGAAGCTGGTCTACAACGGCAGCGCCCAGGCGCTCGTCGCGGCGGGCCAAACCGATGACGGCACGATGGAATATGCCCCCGGCACGCCGGAAGGGGCAAGCGGGCCGTATTCCTCGGCCATCCCCACCGGCACCAATGCCGGCGACTACGTGGTGTGGTACCGCGTGAAGGGCGACGACAATCACAGGGACAGCACGGCCGAGGCCGTCGGCGTGACCATCGAGAAGGCCCCGATCACGGTCGTCGCGCCGCCCAACGCCGACGCCATCAACTACGGCCAGGCGCTGCAGGAGAGCCAGCTGACCGGCGGCGCGTGGACGCCCAAGGTGGAGGGACACTTTGAGTGGAACGTGGAGGGCATCGTGCCCGCTGTGGCCGACAGCGGCAAGAAGGCCTACGCGGTGATCTTCTTCCCGGTCGACGCGGAGAATTACAGGACCGCCAGGTCCCAGACGACGCTGGAAGTCCTCCCGCTCAATCCCATCGTGATCCCGCCCGAGGCCATCAGCGGGCTGGTCTACAACGGCAAGGCGCAGGCGCTGGTGAAGCCCGGCGTGGCGATACACGGCACCATGAAGTATGCCGTGGGCAAGGCCGCGCCCACGGGTGCGGGCGGCTGGAGCACAAAAACGCCCACCGGCACCGAAGCCGGCGACTACACCGTCTGGTACAAGGTGTTCGGCGACGAAAACTACAGGGACACCGAGCCTGAGTCCCTGCTCGTGACCATCCGTGGGATCCCGTCCGGCGTGGTGGTCCCGGATTCGCTGGTCTACAACGGCAAGGCCCAGGCGCTGGTGAAGTCCGGCAAGGCCGAGGGCGGCACGCTGCAATACCTCGTCAGCAATTCCACGCCCGGGGATGCGGTCATATGGAGCGAGACGGTCCCCACCGGCACCGACGCCGGCGACTACAGGGTCTGGTACCGGGTCAAGGGCGACGCAAACCACAACGACACCGAGCCCGCGTTCGTCATGTCGAAGATCAGCAAGGCGCCCATCGACCCCAGCGTGAGCATCACCGGCTGGACCTACGGCGATAAGGCCAACGATCCCACGCTGACCGGAAATACCGGCAGGGGATGGGAGACCTTCCTGTACAGCGGCGAAAGGAACGGGCAGTACACCGGGACCGTACCCACCAAGGCGGGCAGCTGGTTCGTAAAGGCGAAGGTCGAAGAGACCGACAACTACCTGGGCCATACCACAGATCCGGTGAGCTTCGTCATTTCGAAGCGGAACATCACCATCCTGGCGGACAACAAGGCCGGCGATTACGGCGACGTCATCCAGGAGCTGACCTACCGGACCAGCGGGAAGATCGTCGATGGCGACGACCTGGGCATCGTACTTTCCACCAGCGCGAAGGCGGGCAGCGTTCCCGGCGAATATCCCATCACACTGAAGTGGAGCGAGGATGCGAACTACAGCGCCGTCGTGAAGGAGGGCGTGTATTCCATCGGCAAGCGCAGCGTCACCGTCACCGCGAGGGACCAGGTCGTCAAGAAAGGCCAGGGCATTGCCACCGGCGTGGACCGGGTGGTGTGTGCCGGCTTGCTCAACGGGCACAGGCTGGGCGCCGTGACACTCAGGGTGGCCAGTAACGCAAACGGTTTGGTCGCCAATGAAATAGTGCTGACCAACTCGACCATACTGGCCAGCAACGCGAAGATCCTGGATGCCAGCGGCAAGGACGTGACGGCCAACTACGTCGTCGACTATATCCCGGGCATACTGACCATTATCACTGAGACGACGCCGACCCCGACCGCGAAGCCGACGCCGACGCCGACCGCGAAGCCGACCGTGAAACCCACGCCGACGCCGACCGCGAAGCCGACCGCGAAGCCGACGAGGACGCCGAAGCCCACGGTAAAGCCGACGAAGACGCCGAAGCCGACCGTAAAGCCGACGAGGACGCCGAAGCCCACGGTAAAGCCGACGAAGACGCCGAAGCCGACGAAGACGCCGAAGCCGACCGTGAAGCCGACGAAGACGCCGAAACCGACGGCGACGCCAAAGCCGA
>JAFRJF010000257.1 GCA_017432405.1 Clostridia bacterium
CCCGGTGATCAGCCTGTTTTTGCCGGATTGCTTGCCTTCATACAGCAGTGCGTCGGCCGCGTTGATGGCCTTTTGGATGTCTTCGCCGTCGTCGCTCAGCTTCATACCGATCGTGACGGTATATCCGATCCTGTGGCCGTCAAATTCCACCGGCGATTCCGCGACCTCATGGACGAGCGCCCGCAGGTCGCTTTCCATGCGATCGGGGGCGCCGTCCTTTCCGCTGACAAAGGTCACAAACTCCTCCCCGCCCCAGCGGCCGGATACGATCCCCCGGTCTCCAAGCGCCTTCAGTCGCCCCGCCAGCGCCTTGATCACGGCGTCCCCGGCGGCGTGGCCATAGGTGTCGTTGATCTGCTTGAAATCGTCTATGTCCAGTATGGCCACCGCCGCCCTGGACTGCTTTTCGCCCATGATCTGCATCATATGGCGGCGATTGTACAGGTCCGTCAGGGGATCGTGGGTGGACGTATATTGCAGGCCTTTGGTCAGCGTGAGCAGGATCTTCGTAAACATTCCCACATAGAATACACACAGCAACAGCGTGAGCAAAGCGTTGCAGAGGAACAGCCTGTGCTGGAGCACGACGTCCGCCACGGGATAGAGCGGCTTTATGTGATAGGTCAGCAGCCGCATGCCGAGGAAGTAAACGGTGACGACGGTGCCGACGATCAGGTAGAGGTTTTTGACCCTCTCCTCCTCAAACAGGAAAAACGCCACCAGCTGAATGGATATCGCGTAGGAAAAGCTGTACAGCTCAAACCCGTAGCCCCAGCCCAAAAGAAGGATATTAAGCGTGGTGAACACGAGGACTTCGCCGTAGATGACGCCGTAGAAGATCGCGTCCCTGCGCGTCCAGGCAAAGCAGTAGTTCACCAGGAATATGGCGACGCTCACCAGATTGTAGGCGAACAGTATGGGCGTCTTCATCCTCAGGTACAACAGTATGAACGCCAGATGCGTCAGCAGCATCATGGTATTTGTGGTCAGATTGAGCTTTCGGTTCGGTCGCAGGCTCTCGGTAAAGCGGCTGTTCATTGCAGATACCCCTTGGAACGGGTCTTTTCCCGGTCTTCATTTTCGCCGCGCAGGCCGTCCGCATTTGAGCGCACCACGCAGCGGCCCGTAATCAGCAATGATAATTATAACACTCACTTGTGTTATCGACAAGCGCGACAGGCCTGCGGGATATGTATAGAGTATTTGATCGGGGTATTAGTCGTATGTAAGTAGAGGGTAAAACAGGACGACGCACCGGAGGGAGACATGCAAAGACCTCCCTCTGAAAGGGGAGGCCTTTGCATGCCACGTCCTGATTTTCAGTCCTCCATGGCCCTGCACGTCTCCAGCAGGCTGATGATCGGCAGATGCTGCGGGCAGGCGCCCTCGCACTGGCCGCACTGGACGCATTCGCTCGCCTTGCCCTTGCCCTGGGTGACGATGCTGTACTCCCGCTTGGTCCTGAATTCCGGACTGCCCTTGCGGCGGTTGGCCACGGTGAAGATATCCGGGATGGGAATGCCCATTGGACAGCCCTCGGTGCAGTAATGGCAGCCGGTACAGGGGATCGACTTATCCGCGTCCAGCGCGAACTGAGCCTTGTGGATCGTGCGCTGCTCGTCGGCGTCCAGGGGCTTGAAATCCTTCATAAAGGAGAGGTTGTCGTCCATCTGCGCCAGATTGCTCATGCCGGAGAGCACCGTGATGATGTTCTCCTGGCTCGCCACGAAACGGATCGCCCAGGAGGCGTAGGACGCCTTCGGGTTCGCCTCAGACAGGATCGCCTTGACGCTGTCGATGGGATTCGCCAGCACGCCGCCCTTCACCGGCTCCATGACCGTGACGGGCTTTCCATAGGCCTTGCAGATCTCAAGGTTGCGCCTGGAGGCCACGCCGGGGTTCTCCCAGTCCGCGTAGTTGATCTGGAGCTGGACGAATTCCACGTCCGGATGAGCCTTCAGCAGTTCCTCCAGCAGCTCGGGATCGGCGTGGAAGGAAAAGCCGTAGTGTCTGATCAGGCCCTTCGCCTTCATCTCCTTCACAAAATCCCAGATGTGGTATTCGTCGTATTTCCTGTAGTTGTTTCTCTGAAGCGCGTGAAGCAGGTAGTAATCGAAATAGCCGGCGCCTGTGCGCTCCAGGCTGGTGTAAAACTGCTGCTTCGCGCTGGCCTCGTCGTGGCATTGCAGCCACGCGTTCAGCTTGGTGGCGACGGTATAGCTCTCCCTCGGGTAGCGGTCGACCACCGCCGCCTTCAGCGCCGCCTCGCTGGCGCCGTTGTCGTACACGTAGGCGGTATCAAAATAGGTCCCGCCCGCCTGGATGAAATGATCCGCCATCTGACAGACCTGGGGGATGTCGATGGTGCCATCGGCATTCTTGGGCAGCCGCATGAGGCCGAATCCCAGCTTGAAGGTGTTCCGTTCCAGTATTATGCTCATTTCAATACCTCCTCGTCCTGTCTCTGAGCTGTTGGGCCTTCGTGGTGTTTTTGTATTATGTAAATACCGCACAATACGGCGGCATGTGATCGTCGTGGTGCATGGTTACACGTATGCCGTAGTACAGGGATATTTCAGGCATGTGAATCAGCGTCCCTTTCAAATCCAGTATAACACGGTCTACATGAATTGGCAACCACGAAAAAGCTATCGAGGGGTAGCAACAAATAGAGTGAATATGTATAGGGCGTTTAATAACCATCAGACAATTTACTCCGTCTTATCAGAGATTCTTGGGTATGGATTGCGCTCGTTGGTCAAGCCGAGCAGGTAGTCAGTTGATGTATCAAACAGAAGGGCGAGTTGAATCAGGGTATTTGCCGCTGGTATGAAGTATATCTCCAGTGCCGTCATGGATATTGCGCCTGCTCTCTTGAGCGTTTCGAAAGACCAGTGCAGAATAACCGAAATCTATTATCAGGACAATGGCGATAATGAATATCAATTCACTGCGCGGGTGTCCAGGGGCGGCCCTGGCGGCTTTGGTATAGGCAAGGATTTGACCATCACGGCCAAGGCCGGCGGAGATTTCGACATTGTTGACAATAATCATGTCACTTTGTACAGCGGTACCGATAAGATTCCCGGAGAGCTGATCTTTGGCGACGCGGATGAGGCCAGCATTGCCAGCGGCATGCAGATTCTCGGAAATGAATTGGGAAAGCTGGATGCCAATGGCGATGGGGAATTGAGTATGGACGAGATATTTGAAATGAAATGATCCAATATGATGAACAAAATGCGTCGGAGCAACACCTCCGGCGCGTTTTGCAAGTCTGTTCTTCTGTCAGGAGTTGGGAGATGCCACACAAATCAAGGCCGCATTTCCATAAACCGGCTATTCTCCCAGCAGCTTTTCCCGAAAGGTATTCTCATAATCCTGCAATTCATGATAGGTTGCCTCGATGTAAACGATATCCTTGTGAATAGAGTAGATGAACAGGTATCGATGATGTCTGAAGAAGATCAACCGATAGCCCAGCGCGCGCAAATCAGGGTCTCGGCACGGCGCCATGCTTTCGGCAGCGTTCAAGAGCGCAGCCTTTGTTTCCCGTGCGTCCTGCGCGACAGCCTTTGCAGCCTGAGGATTCCTGAATTGCTGTTTAATATATCCGATGTATTGTGAAAGCTGGCTTTGGGCCAGTCGCGTCATCCGAACCTCAGAGATCATGCTGCGCCTCTATTTCATCAATCGCACGGTCAAAATCAACGACTTCTCCATTCTCGATCTGTTGCCGTGAAATCGCGAGGTCAGCAAGGATCTGCCTTTTGGAGAGTGGACGGAAAGGGCTGTTTCTCCGGTCGACGATCTGCCGGGCCTGGTGATACATTTCAAGCAGCTCTTCCTCGGACATGGTTGACATGAGGCCAAGCGTCGCCTCGGTTACAGACATGGATATCCCTCCTATAACAGATTTCTTATTTTCTCCACGCGCTGGGGCTGACCAGCATCAGCACGGGGAAGATCTCCAGCCTGCCGATGAGCATGCACAGGCTCAGCACCAGCTTGCTCACGTCGCTGAAGGCGGCGAAGTTGCCGGTGGGACCGACCATCCCCAGGCCGGGGCCGATGTTGGACAGCGTGGCGATGACGGCGGTGAGGTTGGTCTCGAAGCTAAAGCCGTCCAGCGACACGACGACGGTGGCCAGGATCAGGATCAGGAAGTAGGCGAAGAAGAAGCCCTGCACGCCGCTGAGGATGTTCTCATCCACGGTGTGGCCGTCCAGCTTGACGGTGTTGACAGACTTGGGATGCACCGTGCGGCGGATGTCGCGCACCATGCTCTTGAGCAGCAGCTGCACGCGCACCACCTTCAGGCCGCCGCCGGTGGAGCCGGCGCTGGCGCCGATGAACATCAGCGTCACCAGCAGAACCCGGCTGAGCTGGGGCCACAGGTCGAAGTCCGCCGTGGCGTAGCCGGTGGTGGTCATGATGGAGGAGCACTGGAAGAAGCTGTAGCGCAGCGACGTGAAGAAATTATTGTTGTACATCGGCATGATGTTCACGGCGATGATGCAGCTGACGGACAGCAGTATGCCCACGTACCAGCGCAGCTCGCTGTTGCCGAAGGCCGCCTTCCAGTTGCGGCGGATCAGGAAGTAGTAGATCGAGAAGTTCACGCCGAACAGCGCCATGAACACGCCGACGACGATGTCCACGGCGGCGGAATTGAAGTGGGCGATGCTGTCGGCATAGGTGCCGAAGCCGCCGGTGCCGGCCGCGCCGAACATGTGCACCAGCGCGTCATACAGGTCCATGCCGCAGAACAGCAGCGCGGCCACCATGAACAGGGAGATGGCCACGTAGATCTCATAGAGTATCTTGGCGTTGTTGGCCACCCGGGGCACCAGCTTGTCGGTGCTGGGGCCGGGGGATTCGGCCCGCATCAGGTGGATGGATCGCGCGCCCATCTTCGGGATCAGCGCCAGCGACAGCACCAGCACACCCATGCCGCCGGCCCAGTGGGTGAAGCTGCGCCAGAACAGCAGGCCCTTGGGCAGCGCCTCCACGTCGGTCAGTATCGTCGCGCCGGTGGTGGTGAAGCCGGAGACGGTCTCGAAGAAGCAGTCCACCAGCGAGGGCACGTAGCCCGAGAAGTAGAAGGGCAGGCCGCCCAGGAACGACACGATGATCCAGCTGAAGGCCACGATGGCGAAGCCCTCCCGGGCCCGCAGGGTGTCCCGCCGGGGCTGGATCAGCGCCAGCGCCGTGCCCACGGCCAGCGCGATCAGCATCGACAGCACCAGCGGCATCGTGTCGCCGCTGCGCAGGATCAGCGACACGATGATGGGCAACGCCATCAGCGCGCCGCACACGCGTACCACGTTTCCGATGATGTGGCAGAGTAATCGCTTGTTCATTTTCTGATCTCCGTAATGTCGAAGGCGTCCTCCAGGTTTACCACGGTGCCCGCCTTGGCGGTCAGTATCACGGTGTCGCCCGCCTCGATCTCGTCACTGCCGAAGGGGATGATGCACTTGCGCTCGCGCACCAGCACCGACACCAGTATGCCCTTGCGGATGTTCAGCTTGTTCAGCGGTATGTTCAGGTAGGGCGCGCCCTCCAGGGCGGTGAACTCATAGGCCTCCACCTGGCCGCCCATCATGTAGTAGACCTTCTCCACCACCGAGTTGCGGCTGTTGTTGAGTGCCCGAACCGAGCGGAGTATGGCGTTGGCGGTGGTCAGCTTGGGGCTGATCGCGCAGTCGATGCCCAGATCCTCCACGATGTCCATGGCGTTGAGCCGGTTCACCTTGACGATGACCTTCTTCACGCCCCGGCGCGCGCCGTACATGCCGGTGATCAGGTTGTCCTCGTCCCGGTTGGTCAGGCAGATCAGCGCCCCGCAGTCGGCCAGGTTCTCTGATTCCAGCACCTCGGTGTCGGTGCCGTCGG
>JAFRJF010000258.1 GCA_017432405.1 Clostridia bacterium
CCACGTAGCAGATGAACAGCACGTTCCGCCCCCGAAACTGCAGCTTGGCGAAGGCGTAGGCGGCGAAGGAGGAGGTCAGCGTCTGTATGAAGGTGACCAGTATGGCGATGATCGCCGTGTTCTTGAAGTAGGTCAGCAGCGGCACCTTGGTCCAAATCAGCCTGTAGTTCTCCCAGTGGAAGGTCTCCGGGATCCAGCGGATCGGATAGCTGAACACCTCGCGGTCCAGCTTCAGCGACGACGAGAGCATCCACACGAAGGGAATCAGCGTGAACAGCGCCAGGGCGATCAGCACCACGTACAGCAGTATCTTCAATACGATCATGATGGGCGGGGTCTGGACGCCCACAGGCTTGCTCGCGGTCATTTGCGTCATGTTGCTTCCCCTCCCCTCAGTTGTTGGCGTAGCGGTCTTCCATGCTGAACTGGGCCAGCGTGAAGATCAGCACGATCACCAGCAGCACCATGGCGATGGCGCTGGCGGTGCCGTAGTTGAAGTTGGCAAACGCCTCGTCGTAAATATAGGTGACCAGCATTTTTGTGCTGCGGCCCGGGCCGCCCTCGGTCATGATGGCCACCACGTCGTAGATCTTGAAGCAGGAGATGATCAGCATCGTCGAGGCAAAGAACGTGGTGGGACGCAGCTGGGGCAGCGTCACGTGGATAAACTGCTGCCACTTGTTCGCGCCGTCCACCGTGGCCGCCTCGTACAGGTCGGCAGGTATGCCCTGCAGCGCGGCCAGGTAGATCACCATGTAATAGCCCATGTTGCGCCACACGCTGACCAGTATGATGGACCATATGGCCATGTTGCTGTCCGCCGTCCAGCTCTTGTTGTAGCTGCTCCCCAGGGCCATGAGCATCTGGTTGATGGGGCCGTCCTTCATCATCATGAAGCGCCAGCAGACGCAGATGGCCACCATCGAAGCCACGTAGGGGAAGAAGAACACGGTGCGGAAGCCCACCGCGCCCTTCACCGCCCGGTTCAGCGCCAGCGCGAGCGCCACCGCGCACACCAGCGTCAGCGGCACCGTGACCACGGTGAAGAACAGCGTGTTCTTCAGGGCGATGCCCAGGTCCACCTTGTTGAACAGATAGCCGATGCCCTTCTCGGCCACCTTGGCGGTCTTGAAGATCTCGGCGTAGTTGCCCAGGCCCACCCATTCCATGGTGTCGAACGCGCCGCCCTTCCATTTCACGAAGGACAGGAATATGGAAAACAACACCGGCAGCAGCGTGAATACCGCAAAGCCGATGAAATTCGGCGCGATGAAGGAATAGGCGATCAGCTCCTTCTTGCGCTCATAGCCGGTCATCTGCCGCTTGTAGCGACTTTTGGGCGCCTTGGCCATGGGGACAGCTCCTTTCGTTTAAAAAAGCGGGGAAGGCGAGCGTTCGCCTTCCCCGCCGGTATGTGTGGTTACTGCCTTGCTGACGTCATCAGCCCAGCAGCTCGGCCACGCGCTCGTTCATCGCTTCGATGCCCTCTTCGATGGTGTTCTCGCGGGTCATGATCAGGGTGTGCTCCTCGTTCAGGATCGTGGAGATTTCGGAGGAGTGCTCGGAGGCGGGCATCTCGATGCCCACGTACACGGGCACCAGCGCGGCCTTGCTGGCCTCGTCGGTGGGGAAGCCGTCGGTGGAAGCCATGGTGTCGGCGACAGCCGCGGAGACCCATGCCGGACGGGTGCCGGTGGAGGCGGTGGCCAGGGAGCCTTCCTCGCCGGCCAGCCAGGAGATGTACTCCCAGGCCAGATCCTTGTGCTCGGACTTGGCGTTGATCATCGCGCCGGTCAGGTTGCCGAAGGAGGAGCCAGCGGCGACGCCTTCCTTGTGGGGAACGGCAGTGATGCCCCAGTTGAAGCTGCAGGTGCCGTCCTTGATCGCGCCGATCATGGTGGACACGAACCAGTAGCCCATGGGCAGCATGGCGACGTTGCCGTTCTCGAAGGCGGCGGAGTAGTGCAGGCCGGCGGCCTTCACCTCGTCATAGGGCATGCAGGCGCCCGCGTCCTCCAGGCCCTGGTACAGCTCATAGAAGTAGGCCAGGTCGGAGTAGTCGCCGTCGATCAGCGTGTTCACGCCGTCGCACACGTCCCAGTTCACCACGGCGCTCAGCCAGGTGTGGTAGTGGGTGCCGTAGTTGCCGTCGCCGGTCAGCTTCTTGGCCAGCTCGGCGTACTGCTCCCAGGTCATGTCGTTGGTGGGATACTCAACGCCCGCGGCGTCGAACAGATCCTTGTTGTAGAACAGCACCCAGAAGTCGGAGCGGAAGGGCAGCGCGTACTGCTCGCCGTTCACGGCGTAGTTGCTCTCGATGCCGGCAAAGCCGCTCAGGTCGTAGCCGGAAGCCTCGATGTAGCTGTTCAGGGGCTCCGCGAAGCCCGCCGCCTGCCAGTCCAGCAGATGGGGCAGCTCCTTGACCATGTAGACGTCGCTGGCGTCGCCGCCGGTCAGCATCGTGGTGGCCTTGATCATATAATCCTGAGAGGCGACGTCGACGTATTCGACGGTCACGCCGGGATGGGAGGCCTCAAAGGCTTCCTTCTGGGCCACGAGGTAGGGAGTGGTGCCGGCGTCCCAGGTCACGACGGTCAGGGTCTGGGCCTCATCCGCCACCGCAAAGGAAGCGGTGCAGAGCAGCATGATCGCTGCCAGGATCAGAGCGAGCGCTTTTTTCATGGATGGTTCCTCCTTCATTCTTTCAACGGGCAAAGCCCGCAGGGTTCGTGAAAATGTAAATCATTTTCATCTTGTCTATCATTATAGCCATGATCGGCCCTTTTGTCAATAGTTTCCGTAAAGAAATGGCAGAATTTTCAGCATTTGTTGAAAATGTAGTTGGAAAACTATTGAAAATTTCCAATCTATATGGTATACTTATGAAAAATGCAAGGAGGCCTTTTCATGGAACCGAAAGCCGTCACCATCAACGATGTCGCCCGTGAGGCGGGGGTCTCCATCGCTACGGTCTCCCGGGTGCTGTCCGGGGGCAGCGCCAGCGCGGCTGCCCGGGAAAAAGTTGAGGCGGCGGCCCAGGCCCTGGGCTATCGAAGGCCCTCCGCCGAGCGGCGCGAGGAGGCCGGCGAGGCGCACGCGCTGGCCCTGGTGATCTCAGACCTGACCAATCCCTACTACAGCATGCTCTGCGCCGGGGCCGAGCAGGCAGCGCGGCTGGTCGGGTGGTCGCTGATCGTGTGCCAGCCGGAGTTCGGCCCGGGCGCGGAGGAGCTCAGCCTCGAGCGGGTCACGTCCCTGCCGGTGGACGGCGCGGTGCTGGTGGGCGCGGCGGTGGAGCAGGGCGGCGTGGACGAAATCCGCCGGCGGCTGAACCGCATCGCAAAGCGCATGCCCATCGTCACCATCGGGCCCCGGGTGGAGGGGGTCAGCTGCGTGAACATCACCTCCGACCTGTCCCTGAGCGTGCGCAAGTCGCTGGCGCACCTGGTCACCCTGGGTCACCGGCGCATCTGCTTCATCGGCGGGTCCGGCGGCATGCGCTCCCCCAGCGCCCGACGGCGGGCCTATTACGAGGAGATGGAGCGCCTGGGCCTGCCCACCGACCGGGAGCAGCGCACCGACGCGGGCTTCACCCCCCAGGCCGGCGAATTCTGCGTGAACCGCCTGTTCAGCGCCGCCACGCCCCAGGACCGCCCCACCGCCATCATCGCCATCAACGACCTGGTGGCCCTGGGCGCGCTGCGACAGCTGCAGCGCATGGGGTTGCGGGTACCCGAGGACGTGGCCCTGATCGGCTGCGACAACCAGTTCTTCACCCCCTACCTCACCCCCGCCCTGACCACGGTGGACCTGCACCCCTTCGACCACGGCGTCACCGCCATCGAAGAGCTGATCGGCACCCTGAAAAACGGCGGCAGCGCCTATTCCCAGATCCGGGAGTGCAGCCTGATCGTGAGGGAGAGCTGCGGGGCGATGCTGGGGGCGTGAAGTTTGTGATATTTCGATGGAAGGGGGTCCGGAAATCCGAAACGGATTTACGGACCCCC
>JAFRJF010000023.1 GCA_017432405.1 Clostridia bacterium
GCTTATGAAAAAAGGTATTGCACTGTTGCTGAGCCTGTGCCTGCTGCTCGGCTGTGTGGCGTTCGCCGAGGAAGTCTCGGCCTCTGCCGACGGCTTTGGCGGCAAGGTGACCGTGACGTTGACCGTCGAGGAAGGCAAGATCATCGCAGCGACCATCACCGGTGACGACGAGACGCCCAACGTGGGCGGCGCCGCTCTGGAGCCCCTGCAGGAGCAGCTGGTTCAGGCCGGCTCTGCCGAGATCGATGGCGTCTCCGGCGCTTCGATCACCTCCGGCGCCGTCAAAGAAGCCGCTGCTGCCGCGCTGGCCAGCCTGGGCGGAGAGGCCGAGGGGGCTCCCGCTGAGGATGCCGCCATCGGCTTCACTGCGGGCGAGTACACCGCCACGACGGATGGCTACAACGGCCCCGTGACCGTGAAGGTCACCTATACCGACAGCGCCATCGCGGACATCGCCATCGAGTCCAGCGCGGAGACCGCCCATGTGGGCACCCTGGCCTATGACATCATGATCCCCGAGATGCTCGAGGCCAACGGCTCCGGCGTGGACGGCGTGTCCGGCGCCACCTTTACCACTCGCGCGCTGCGCACTGCCGTGAACGACACCGCCAAGCAGGCGGGCTGCACCAACCTGGACGCCTTCAAGGCCGCCAAGATCGAGCACACCGCGGGCGCTCCCGTGGAGGACGAGTTCGACGTGGTCGTCGTCGGTGCAGGCGGCGCGGGCATGGCTGCCGCTGCGCAGGCCGCGCAGGATGGCAACACCGTGCTGGTCATCGAGAAGAACGCCGAGGTGGGCGGCAACACCCTCGTCTCCGGCGGTCAGTACCAGTCCGTGATGCCCTACCTGGTGTGGGATTCCGCCGATCCGGACGCCACCACCGGCGTGTACGAGTATGACGGACAGACCTACGAGAAGGTCAAGAGCGTGCAGGGCTGCATCGACGAGCTGAAGATGATCCTCAACTGGTCCGAGGAGCCTTTCGACGAGGAGTACTACAAGGAGAACGAGTTCGTGGCCGGCGACGCCGCGGAGCTCTCCAAGCATGGCGTGCATGAGGAATACCTGCCCATCCTGCAGGCGCTGAAGGCTGAGATCCAGGAGTACCTGGATTGGGCGCAGCCCCAGCTGGACGCCGGTACGTCGGAGAACCAGCTGACCCTGTTCTCTACGCTGAACCTGCACATTTTCCAGACCTACTACGGCGGCCTGCGCCAGAGCGCGGACAAGACCGAGTGGATCTATGGCGACGTGGACCTGGTCAAGCAGTTCATCGAGGGCGGCCAGGGACTGAAGGAGTGGCTCGAGGAACAGGGCGCGACCTTCCATGAGGACAGCCAGCAGACCCTGATCGGTGCGCTGTGGTATCGCGAGAACGAGTTCATCGGCTCCACCATCGACCTGGATGGCGACGGCGCGCCTGAGATGGGCCGCTGGGGTTCCTACTTCGCCGCGCCCATGACCACCCTGTACGCCGCCAACGAGAAGAACGGCATCCTGCTGCGCACCGAGGCCACCGGCCTGATCGTCGAGGACGGCCGCGTGACCGGCGTCAAGGCCGAGCGCTTCGACGGCACCCAGTTCACCATTAAGGCGACCAAGGGCGTCATCCTGGCCACCGGCGGCTACGCCGCGAACGTCGACATGGTGCTTGAAAACAACGTGTACTGGTCCACTGAATACCTGTCCACGGCTACCAAGACCACCAACCGTTCCAGCCAGATGGGCGACGGCATCAAGATGGCGGAGGCCGTCGGCGCCGCCACCACTGGCTTGGGCTTCACCCAGCTGATGCCCATCTCCTGGATCGACAACGGCAACCTGGCCTTCGGCGGCGGCAACTACGCCTGCTGGATCAACCCCACCACAGGCCACCGCTTCGTGGATGAGGGCTCCGAGCGCGACGTGCTGTCCCTGGCCGAGTTCCAGAACGGCATCGAGATGAACGGCGTGAAGGGCTGCTTCCTGGAGTTCTACAACGTTGAGCAGATGATGCCCGCTCCCATGCAGCTCGCGGACGGCGACTTCGAGGGCCGCTACTACCGCCGCACCATCGCCGAGTTGCCGGAGCTGTTCGAGCAGCTGGGCGTCACGGCTGATCCTGAGGTTGTCATTCAGACCATCCGCGACTATGACATGGCCGTGATGGGTCAGGGCGAGTTCCCGGACGTGGGCAAGGCCATCGCCTCCCGCCCCGTGGGCAACGTCGAGAAGAATCCGGACGGCACCTACAACGTGGAGTCCTATGATCTTGACAACACGGTCATGACCATCCGCCTGATGGCGCCCTCCACGCACCACACGATGGGCGGCCTGGTGGTCGACACCGAGCGCCACGTGCTGGATACCACCGGCGCGATCATCCCCGGTCTGTACGCGGCTGGCGAGGTCACCGGCGGCATCCACGGCGGCAACCGCCTGGGCGGCAACGCCATCGTCGAAATCTTCGTCTCCGGCCGCACCGCCGCGCAGGCTGTGACCGCGGACAACCAGTAAGACAGGCGATTCCCCGCCGCGAGGCGGGAGAATCAAGGCAACACGAAGCGGGAGCATCGATCGATGCTCCCGCTTCAGACCATTGACAAACCCTCGGAGGGGAATGGGGAGGTGTGCAACCTCCCCATTCAGACCGTTGACAAAGTCAAGTCGGCGGTCTTTTTTTGCAAAAGAGGCAAAAAACCAAAAGGAAAAACGAGGAGGACGTCGAATATAAACAGTAATACTTGCAGGCGGTGGTCGAAATGTTGAGACAGCAGCGGGAAAAGCAGCAGATGATGAACCTGGTCATTATGGAGCAGATGGTGCCGGAAGACCACCTGCTTCGAAAAGTGGACAGAGCAGTCGACTTCAGCTTCATCTACGAGCTGTGTGCGCCGCTGTATTGTGCGGACAACGGACGCCCGGCGATCGACCCGGAGATACTGTTTCGGATGCTGCTGGTGGGATACCTGTATGGGATAAAGTCGGAAGCGCGGCTGGAAGAGGAAATCAACTACAACATCGCGTACAAATGGTTTTGTGGGCTGGAGTTGACGGAGAAAGCGCCGGACGCGACGACGATCAGTCAGAACCGGCGGCGGCGGTTCCGGGACAACAACATTGCGGAGCAGATCTTCAACGAAATCCTTCGTCAGTGCATCACCAAGGGGCTGGTAGGGGGAGCGATCCTGTACACGGATTCGACGCACATCAAGGCGAAGGCAAACAAGCACAAGAAGAAGCAGGTGGTTGTGGAACAGACGCCGAAATCTTATCTGAAAGAGTTGGACGAGCAGGTGGACCTGGACAGGAAGGTGCTGGGCAAGAAACCGTTTGACAGGGACGACGACCACAAAGACGGCGGCAGCGGCGGCGGTGGAAATGCCGAAACAGCCACACGGATGCAGAGCACGACCGATCCGGACAGCGGCCAGCAGAGCCGGGAGGGCAAGCCGGACGGCTTCCACTACAGCGAGCATCGCACGGTGGACAGCGCCCACAACGTCATTGTAAACGTCCACGTAGAACCCGCCAATATCAACGACGTGACCCCGATGCCCGAGATTCTGAACGAGATAGAATCACGACTGGGCAAGCTGCCCAAGTACATGGGACTGGACGCCGGATACCACAACGCATGGATCGCGCATCTGCTGAAGACGAAGGGGATACAGGGAGTCATAGGCTACCGGCGGCATACCCACAAAGGCGAACACTACGGAAAATACCGTTTTAGATATGACCCGTTCTTCGACGCCTACATCTGTCCTGAGCACCAGCATCTCTACTGGAAAACCACCACCCGCGAGGGTTACCGCCAATACTTCTGCGACGCAAAAATCTGTGCGGCTTGTCCCAGGCGCAACGAGTGCTTCGGCAAGAGTATGACCAGAAGGATGGTGGAAAGACATGTATGGCAGGATGCTTTGGATGATGTCATTACCTTTACGAAAACGCACAACGGCAGTCGCATCTACAGCTGGAGAAAACAGACCATTGAACGATCCTTTGCGGAGGCCAAAGTCAATCACGGCCTCCGCTATGCCCGCATGCTTGGCATCAAGAACATGCGCGAACAGTGCTTCCTGACCGCTGCAGTCCAGAATATCAAGAGGCTGGTTGCCTCTCTCTTCTTTCTCATAAAGGACATAAATCCCCGCACCCTCTATTGGATGCGGGGTTTGTCAATGGTCTGAAGCGTCGCGCAAGCGGCGCTTTTTTGTGTTGCATCCCGGCAGAAAATGTATTACAATAGATAATGTGAAAATATCGAAGGGGTGAGCGGACGTGATTCGGCTGATTGCCACCGACCTGGACGACACCCTGCTGAACGCCCGGGGTGAGATCTCCCCGCGCACGCTGGCCGCGCTGCGCGAGGCGATGGCCGCGGGCTGCAGGATTGCGCTGTCCAGCGGCAGGATGCTGGAGTCCAGCCTGCCCTTTGCGCGGGAGATCGGCGCAAACGCGCCGATGCTGCTCTACAATGGCGCGCTGATATATGACCACCGCTCGAAGGCGGTCGTGCACGCCCGGCGCATCGCCTATGAAACGGCGCTGGCCATCGTGGAGCGGATGGAGGCCGAGGGCTTTTACATTCAGCTCTATCCCGGCGAGGGGTACTATTGCCGGGAGATCACGGCCTTTACCAAGGCCTATGCGGCCAGCATCCGCGTGCCGGCGATCCCTGTGGGCATGCCGATGGCCGATTGGCTGCGCGCCCATCCTTCGGACATGCAGAAGCTGCTGGTGATCGACACCGCCGACGGCGCGGACCGGGCGCAGGCCATTCTGCGCGAGGCGTTCCCCCGCGGCGCGAGCTATCTGAAATCCAAGCCCCATTACGTGGAAATCGCGCCGGAGGGCGTGGACAAGGGCCGGGCGCTGGCCATCCTGGCGGCGCATCTGGGTATAGGGCAGGGCGAGGTCATGGCCTTTGGCGACGGGCAGAACGACGTTCCGATGCTGACTTGGGCCGGCGAGGGCTGGGCCGTGCGCAACGCCTGCGAGGAAGCCCTGCGCGCCACGAAGCGCATCGCCCCGCGCAACACCCAGGACGGCGTGGCGCAGGTGATCGAGCGCTATCTTGAGGAAGGAAAGCTGGGAGGCTGAACCATGATCTCGGAAGCCGATTTTGTCAAGAGTCTGAACCTGACCCGTGTGCTGGCGCAGGAGTCGAAGACGCTGCCCATCGAGGTCAGCAACTCCAACCGGCCGGGCATGCAGTTTGCCAATTACTGGGATTTCTTTCCCTACGAGCGGCCGCAGCTGCTGGGCAAGGTGGAGATGACCTAC
>JAFRJF010000259.1 GCA_017432405.1 Clostridia bacterium
ATCGGCCACAACCTGCAGGAGCACTCGGTTGTGCTGATCCGCGGCGGCAAGGTCCGCGATCTCCCTGGCGTGCGTTACCACATCATCCGCGGCGCTCTCGATGCTGCTGGCGTTGCCAAGCGCATGCAGGGCCGCTCCCTCTACGGCGCGAAGCGTCCGAAGAAGTAAGGGTAATCCTTCCCTTACATTGGTGAAAACGGCTTTGGCGGTCTGAACGCATGGTCCATTTGGAACGTGGGAATATGCGAAAGGATCAACGAAACCGGGCGAAGGCGAAAGCGCCAACTTTCGCGTAAGCTTTTACCTGTCTCTCGTTCACTTAACGTCCGAATATAGATTAGGAGTGAAAAACATGCCCAGACGTGGTTTTATCCCGAAGCGCGAAGTGCTTCCGGATCCGGTATATGGAACGACCATCATTACCAAGCTGATCAACCAGGTCATGTACGATGGCAAGCGCGGCGTCGCGCAGGCCGTGTGCTATGATGCTTTTGATACTGTTGCCGCCAAGACGGGCAAGGAGGCCATGGAGGTCTTCAACCAGGCCATCGCCAACATCATGCCCGCCATGGAAGTCAAGGCCCGCCGCGTCGGTGGCTCCACCTACCAGGTGCCTATCGAGATCCGTCCCGAGCGCCGTCAGACCCTGGCCCTGCGCTGGCTGGTGATGTTCGCCCGCAAGCGCGGCGAGCGGAGCATGGCTGACCGCCTGGCCGGCGAGATCATGGATGCCGCCAACAACAACGGCAACGCCGTGAAGCGCCGTGAGGATATGCACAAGATGGCCGAGGCCAACAAGGCTTTCGCCCACTATCGCTGGTAAGCGAAGCGCAGGTTCGATCAATATCATATAAGCATTATCAGCACGCATCATGCGTGCTGATAATGCTATAGGGAACTGTTAAGATTATCCCCTGTACAGGGTTTAGATTTAAAGAAAGAGGAAAAGACTGTGGCGAGAACACATTCACTGGATCATGTACGCAACATTGGCATCATGGCTCACATCGATGCCGGAAAGACCACCACTTCCGAGCGCATCCTGTATTACACGGGCCGTACCCATCGCATCGGCGAGGTGCACGAGGGCATGGCGACCATGGACTGGATGGAGCAGGAGCAGGAGCGCGGCATCACCATCACCTCTGCTGCGACGACCTGTGAATGGCGTGGCCATCAGATCAACCTGATCGACACGCCCGGCCACGTGGATTTCACCGTCGAGGTCGAGCGCTCTCTGCGCGTGCTGGACGGCGCGGTTTCCGTATTCTGCGCCAAGGGTGGCGTTGAGCCCCAGTCCGAAACCGTCTGGCGCCAGGCCACCAAGTACAACGTGCCGCGCCTGGCCTACGTGAACAAGATGGACATCGTTGGCGCGGACTTCTTCCGCGTGGTGGACATGATGAAGGAGCGGCTGCAGGCCAACGCCGTGCCGATCCAGATTCCCATCGGCGCCGAGGCCAGCTTCGTGGGCCTGGTGGACCTGGTCAAGATGAAGGCAGAGATCTACGTCGACGAGATGGGCACTACCATGGACGAGACCGACATCCCCGCGGAGCTTCAGGAGATGGCCGAGGAGTACCACGCCAAGATGGTTGAAGCCGCCGCAGAGTGCGACGACGACCTGATGATGAAGTATCTGGATGGCGAGGAGCTGACCGTGCAGGAAATCATGCTCGGCCTGCGCAAGGGCACCATTGCCGGCAAGCTGAACCCGGTGCTGTGCGGCACGTCCTACCGCAACAAGGGCGTGCAGCCCCTGCTGGACGCCATCGTGGACTACCTGCCTTCGCCCATCGACATCCCCCCGGTGACGGGCACCAAACCCGGCAAGGACGAGGAGATCCAGCGCGAGTCCTCCGACGAGGCGCCCTTCTCCGCGCTGGTGTTCAAGATCATGGCCGACCCCTATGTGGGCAAGCTGGCCTTCGTGCGCGTCTATTCCGGAACGCTGAAGGCGGGCAGCTATGTCTATAACTCCACCAAGGGCAAGCGGGAGCGCGTGGGCCGCATACTGCGCATGCATGCCAACCACCGCGAGGAGATCGAGGAGATCCGCGCAGGCGACATCTGCGGCGTCGTGGGCTTCAAGGAGACCACCACCGGCGACACCATCTGCAACGAGGGCCAGCCGATCATACTGGAATCCATGGAATTCCCGGACCCCGTCATCCGCGTGGCCATCGAGCCCAAGACCAAGGCCGGCCAGGACAAGATGAGCCTGGCGCTGGTCCGCCTGGCGGAGGAGGACCCCACCTTCAAGACCTACACCGACGAATCCACGGGCCAGACCATCATCGCCGGCATGGGCGAGCTGCACCTGGAGATCATCGTGGACCGCCTGCTGCGCGAGTTCCGCGTGGAGGCCACCGTGGGCAAGCCTCAGGTCGCCTACAAGGAGTGCATCCGCAAGCGCGCCAAGGCGGAGGGCCGCTACGTGCGCCAGACCGGCGGCCATGGCCAGTTCGGTCACTGCGTGATCGAGATCTATCCCCGCGAGGCCGGTTCCGGCTATGAGTTCAACAACAAGATCGTGGGCGGCGTGATTCCCAAGGAGTTCATCGCCCCCATCGACCAGGGCATCCGCGAGGCTGCACTCAGCGGCAGCGTGGGCGGCTACGAGGTCATGGACTTCGGCGTCGACCTGATCGACGGCAGCTACCACGAGGTGGACTCCTCTGAAATGGCTTTCAAGATCGCCGGCTCCATGGCCTTCAAGGAGGCCCTGCGCAAGGCCGATTCCGCCCTGCTTGAGCCGATGATGAAGATCGAGGTGGTCGTGCCCGACGAATACATGGGCGACGTCATGGGCGACATCAGCGCCAGGCGCGGCCGTGTGACCGGCATGGACGCCCACGCGGGCATGCACTCTATCGACGGCATCGTGCCGCTGAGCGAGATGTTCGGCTATGCCACCGACCTGCGCAGCAAGACCCAGGGCCGCGGCAACTACACCATGCAGTTCGCGCACTATGAAGAGGTGCCCGCCGGCATCGCCGAAAAGATCCTGGGTCGCCGCTACTGAGGGCGGCAGAGGCCCATGGGAAGCGTTTCACAGACAATGGACGATCAATGATCAAGGGAGGAATTTCCAATGGCAAAGGCAAAATTTGAGCGCACGAAGCCGCATGTGAACATCGGCACGATCGGTCACGTGGACCATGGCAAGACGACGCTGACGGCGGCGATCACGATGGCGCTGGCGCAGGTGGGCGGCGCGGAAGCGATGCGCTACGACCAGATCGACAAGGCGCCGGAAGAGAAGGCGCGCGGCATCACGATCAACACGGCGCACGTGGAGTATCAGACGGAGAAGCGTCACTATGCGCACGTGGACTGCCCCGGACACGCGGACTATGTTAAGAACAAGATCACCGGCGCGGCGCAGATGGACGGCGCGATCCTGGTGGTTTCGGCGGCTGACGGCCCGATGCCGCAGACCCGCGAGCACATCCTGCTGGCCCGTCAGGTTGGCGTGCCGTACATCATCGTGTTCATGAACAAGACGGACCAGGTCGACGATCCGGAGCTGCTCGAGCTGGTGGAGATGGAGATCCGCGAGCTGCTGAACGAGTACGAGTTCCCGGGCGACGACATCCCGATCATCCAGGGCTCCGCGCTGCTGGCCCTCGAGGCTCTGACCGCTGGCAAGGACGCCAAGACCACCCCCGAGTGCAAGTGCATCTTCGAGCTGATGGACGCCGTGGACGCCTACATCCCGGATCCGGAGCGCGACACCGACAAGCCCTTCCTGATGCCTGTTGAGGACGTGTTCTCCATCACCGGCCGCGGCACCGTGGCCACCGGTCGTGTGGAGCGCGGCATCGTGAAGATGAGCGACCAGGTCGAGATCGTCGGCCTGACCGACGAGAAGCGCACCACCGTCGTCACCGGCGTCGAGATGTTCCGCAAGCTGCTGGACTACGCCGAGGCCGGCGACAACATCGGCGTGCTGCTGCGCGGCGTGCAGAGGACCGAGATCGAGCGCGGCCAGGTTCTGGCGAAGCCCGGCTCCATCCATCCCCACACCCACTTCATGGGCCAGGTTTACGTGCTGACCAAGGAAGAGGGCGGCCGTCACACCCCGTTCTTCAACGGCTATCGTCCGCAGTTCTACTTCCGCACCACCGACGTTACCGGCAACATCAAGCTGCCCGACGGCGTTGAGATGGTCATGCCTGGCGACAACATCGACATGGAGATCACCCTGATCACCCCCATCGCCTGCGAGGAAGGCCTGCGCTTCGCTATCCGCGAGGGCGGCCGTACCGTCGGCTCTGGCGTCGTGACCAAGATCATCGACGACTAATCGCCTGATTCAAAGGACCGCTGCATGATTCGCAGCGGTCCTTTTTAATCGCTCCATGGAGGTTAACGCATGAAGCACAGGAAGCGGGTGCTATGGGCCATCCTGCTGTCGGCAGCGGTGCTGGCGCTGGCCTTTGGGGTCTATGTGTCGGATTGCTATCGCGCCACCGACGCGGCGCTGGCCTGCCTGGACGCAGACGACGGCCCGAGGGTGCGATCTGCCGATCAGACGCTCTGCGTCGAGACGCCTGGCGCGACGACGGCCCTGGCCTTCTATCCCGGCGGCAAGGTGCAGGCTGAGGCGTATATGCCGCTGCTGCGGCGCGTTGCCCGGGACGGCGCCGACTGCTACCTGGTGAAGATGCCCTTCAACCTGGCGGTGTTCGGCGTCAACCGGGTCGAGGGCGTGATGGCCGCCCATCCCCACGACCGCTGGCTGTTGGCGGGCCACTCCCTGGGCGGCGCGATGGCGGCGCGCTGGGCCGCAGTGCATCCGGGCAAGCTGGACGGACTGGTCCTGCTGGCCGCCTATCCCGACAGGCCGCTGCCGGAGGAACTGCCGGTGCTGATGCTGTACGGCAGCGAGGACGGCGTGCTGAACCGAAGCAACCTGGAAAAATCGGCTTCCCTGCTGCCCCCGGATGCCGTGATGCGCCAGCTGTCCGGCGGAAACCACGCGAATTTCGGCAGCTATGGCGCGCAGAGGGGCGACGGTATCGCCACCGTGACCCCTGAGGCGCAGTGGGAATGGACGGCGGAATGGATCGCAAGGATGGTCAACGGCGAATTGCCGCAGAGCGAAAAATCATGACCGTGCGATCCCGTCCATGGCCTCCCTTAAAATCCCTTCCACATCTGCTCCCCGGATGTCCAGGTTTTCCGCCTTGACCATCCGGGTTTCCTTTATGCCGAAGAAGGCCGTGGCGAGGGCGCGCACATAGCCGTAGCCGGGTTCCTCAGAGAAGATCGGTCCGCCGGCGGTGGTGACGTAGGTCAGCCTCTTCGCCCGGCACAGGCCGCAGGGCACGTTGTGTTCGTTGTAATAGAAGGTCAGTCCCACCACGCAGATCTGCTCGAGGTACTGCTTCAGCGCGGCGGGAAAGGAGAGATCCCAGAAGGGCGCGGCCACGACGATCTCCTCCGCCCTGGCGAAATCCCTTGCCAGGTCGAATACCGGCGAGGCATAGTCGCTCCTTGCGACGCAGCCGTTGCGCCAGTCGATAAAGGCCTCGTCCATCCTGGGAAAGTTGATCGCGGGTACGTATACCTCCTTATAGGTCTCCCGCTCCCCGGCCATGACGGCTTCGGCCAGCCGCCGGGTCCTCGATTCCCTGCGCACGCAGGCGTTGATGAACAGCTTCATTGCGATACCTCCTTTGAAAGCGACGGCAGTTGCTATAAATCTATACCCCCCGTGCCCTTAGCCAGATCATCAGCACGGTCACGTCGCCCGGGTTGATGCCGGGGATGCGGCTGGCCTGGCCCAGGCTTCGCGGGCGCTGGGCGTCCAGCTTCTGGCGGGCCTCGATGCGCAGCCCGGACATGTTCAGGTAATCCGCGTCCGGGGGCAGGGGGGTGTCCTCCATCTTCAAAAAGCGCTGGCGGTCGGCCTGCTGGCGGCTGAGATAGCCCTCGTATTTGGTGTCGATCTCCAGCTGCTCGACGACGTCGGCGGGGTAGTCCGGCAGCTCCGGGTGCCTTGCGCGCAGCTCGGTGTAACCCACCTCCGGGTGCCGAAGGCGCTCCGTCAGGTGCATTTTTTCCAGCAGCGCCTTGCCCTCCAGGGTGAGGCGCTGCTTTTCCAGCATCCTCTCATATCGCGCCTGGTCCACCAGCCCCGCGTCCCTTCCCTTTTGGGTCAGGCGCAGGTCGGCGTTGTCCTGGCGCAGCAGCAGCCGGTATTCGGCGCGGCTCGTCATCATGCGGTAGGGCTCGTCCACGCCCTTGGTCACCAGGTCGTCCACCAGCACGCCCAGGTAGGCGTCGGCCCGGGTCAGCAGCATCGGTTCCTTCCCCTGCAGCCAGAGCGCCGCGTTGACGCCGGCGTACAGCCCCTGGGCGGCGGCCTCCTCATAGCCGCTGGTGCCGTTGATCTGCCCGGCGCAGTACAGCCCTTCGACGTGCTTCGCGGCGAAGGTGGCGCTTAGCTGGGTGGGGTCGATGCAGTCGTATTCGATGGCGTAGGCCAGCCGCAGCAGCTTCGCCTCCTCCAGGCCGGGGATCGAGGCGTAGATTTCCCGCTGCACGTCCTCCGGCATCGAGGTGGACATGCCCTGGGCGTACCACTCGTGGGTATACAGGCCCTCCGGCTCCATGAATATGGGGTGGCGGTCCTTGTCCCTGAAGCGCACCACCTTGTCCTCGATGGAGGGGCAGTAGCGGGCGCCGGTGCCGTGGATCGTGCCGGAATACATCGGGGCGCGGTGCAGGTTGTTCAGTATGATCTCGTGGGTGCGGGGCGTGGTGTAGGTCAGGTAGCACAGCGCCCGGTTCTTCAGCGTGGAGGCGTCGGTCATGAAGCTGAAGGGCACGATGGGGTCGTCCCCCTCCTGGGGCGTCATCTTTGAGAAATCGATGGTCCGCCCGTCCAGCCGCGCCGGGGTGCCGGTCTTGAAGCGGCGGATGTCGAAGCCCAGGTCCATCAGGTTCTGGGTCAGCGCGTTGGCGGCCATCAGCCCCTGGGGACCGCCGTTCCAGCTGCATTCGCCGATGATGATGCGGCTGTTCAGGTACACGCCGCAGCAGGCGACCACCGCCCGGCAGGCCACCCGGCCCCCGGTGGTGGTTTCGATGCCCGTCACCTGACCGTTTTCGACGACGATGCGCTGCACCTCGGCCTGGCGCAGGGTCAGGTTTTCGCAGTCGTCTACGGCCCGGCGCATGCGTAGCTGGTAGGCCTTCTTGTCGGCCTGGGCTCGAAGCGAATGGACCGCCGGACCCTTGCGGGTATTCAGCATTCGGGACTGTATGAAGACGTCGTCGATGGCGCGCCCCATCTCGCCGCCCAGGGCGTCCAGCTCCCGAACCAGGTGGCCCTTGGCCGTGCCCCCGATGGACGGGTTGCAGGGCATCATCGCCAGGGCGTCCAGGTTCAGCGTGGTCAGCAGCGTGGACAGGCCCATCCGCGCGCAGGCCAGCGCGGCCTCGCAGCCCGCGTGTCCCGCGCCGATCACCACCACGTCAAAGACATCGTTCAGCAAAAATGACTGCGCCTCCTCGGATAGAGTATATCTACAATACATATTCTATCGAACCGAGGCGTGGTTTTCAAGGGGCTTCGGGTAAAAGCATCTTTTATCCGCGCCATCCGGTGCTACCCGCCCCTCCGGCGGCATAAATAATGCCACGCTCGAGGGGAGGAATGACGGATGCTGCGAAGGATGGACGGTTGGGTCGCTTCGGGATTCAGGAGGATGGACTGGGACGGGGCCGGGTTGCTGGGGCGGCGCGCGCTGGTGTGGCTTGCGCTGGCGGGGACGGCATACCTGCTGTGCAGGGCCCAGCTGCCGCCGCTGCTGGCTCCGTTTGGGATGGCGTTCCTTGCGGCGGGGCTGGCGGCGGGAAAGAACGGGGCGGCGCTGCTGGCGGGCTGCCTCGCCGGCGCGATGGAGGGAAGCCTGGCGGATTTCAACCTGCGCCTTCCGGCGGGCGCGGCCATCGTGCTGGGGGGCGGCATCGCCTGGGATACGCTGTCCCCGGCGCTGAGGCGGGCGTTGGGGCAGGGACCGTGGCTGCGCGTGGGGGGACGGGCCCGGGGGACGGACCCTCTGCCCCGCCGGCAGGCGCGCTCGCCGAAACGGCGGGACGGGATCGCCGGTCCGATCCTGGCGGGCATGGGCGTGCTGATCCCCGGCCTGGCCGGGATGGGCGAGGCGATCTGGCCATCGGCGGCGATGGTGGCCGCCGCCTCGGGGGCCGCAGCCACGGCCACGCCCTTTTTCAGCGCGGCGCTGGAGGCGCATCCCCGGCGGCGCTGGCTGGGCGCCGAGGAGAAGGCCGGCGTGTTCCTGCTGTGGGCATTTATGCTGTTGGGGCTGGCGCGGCTCTCGCTGCCGGTGGCGCTGTGCGTGGGCAGCGCACTGACCCAACTGCTCGCGGGCAGCGGGGCGCTGGCGGGCATCGGCGTCGGCGGGGCGCTGCTGATCGCCGGGGCGGACCCGCGAATCATGGCGCTGACGGCGGTGGGCGGCGCGACGGTGCAGCTCTGCGGCGGACGGTCCAGGCCTGCCCGGGCGGTCTGCGCCAGCAGCGCGATGCTCTGCGCGGGCCTGCTGCTGAACGCGCCGTCCCAATGGCTGGTCTGCGTCGGGGCCTCGTCGTTGCTGGTCGCCCCCATGCCTCAGGCGTGGGCGCGGTTTTTCTCCCGTCTGGCGGAGTCCGTGCCGGATCCCTGTGATCCCCAGCGCCTGGCGACGCGGCTCCAGCGGGCGTCGGCGGAACGTCTCAGGGCGCTGGGCGCGGCCTTTGGCGAGCTGGCGGAGGGTTATGCCGCGCCAACCGGGCTGCCGGACGCCCACGCGCTGGTGCAGCGGTTGCGGGAGCGGCTGTGCGAGGGCTGCGCCGGCTATGCCGGCTGCTGGCAGGGCGGGTCAGACGGCGGGGCGCGACTGCTGTGCGACCTGATCGCCCGGGCGGTGGCCCTGTCCGGCGAGACGCCGTTGTTTGAAGGCGAGGCGCCGCCGGAGCTCTCCAGGCGCTGCCGCCGTGGCCGGCTGATTCCCGAGCGCATCGGCGACATGCTGGAGGACTTTGCCCGAGCGCGCCGGGATGGGCTGAAGCGCGGCACGGAAAACCGGCTGATTTCCGCCCAGTTCAACCAGGCCCGCCAGCTGATCGAAGCGCTGGCCCTGCAACAGGGAGGCGCCGTCCGGTTGCGCACCCGGCAGGCGGCCCGGGCCGCCGCCGCGCTGGAGCGGGCGGGCATCGGGGTGGAATCGGTCACGGCGCTGGGCGGCAGGGGGGTGGAGATCGTCG
>JAFRJF010000024.1 GCA_017432405.1 Clostridia bacterium
TCCTCTGCCGACCGCAAGTTCGAGTACAAGCAGAATGTCAACACCACGGTTGGACTCCTGAAGGATGAATTGCTTTTCCTCCTGATGGACGACTCCCTACGTCGCAGAAAACGTCGTATGCTTCGCTTGATGGCACATGCCCTTCGCTCTCTCGTCCCGGTTCGCCCTGATCGCTCCTTCCCTCGCAAGCGTTCTCACCCTTCTAATTCCTTCCCTCAGAACGCTCGCAGACCCTGATCTTTCCTTAAGTTGATGACATTGCCCCAGAGGGGAAGGCTACTTTTGGGACCGTTGCCATCAGCTCGATAAATCAGAATTTATCTCCCCAAGGAGGACACTATGTCCCGACAAAATCGAACCACCATTGGCGCGATCGGCCTGACGCTGGGCCTGGTCGCGCTGATGCTGATATTGGTATTGAGCGCCCTGCATGCGGTGGGCACCGACGACGGGCTGTATTTCAAATTGCAGACGGAAGCGGGCATACTGCCCGAGGCAGGGGTATCAGAGGACGAGCTGCGGGACATCGACCGCCGCCTGGCGGACTACCTGCGGGGCGACAGCGCCGCGCTGGAGGATGCCCCGCCGTTCAACGACCGGGAGATGACCCACATGGCGGACTGCCAGCGGCTGTTCGCGCTGCTGCGGAAGGTGAGAAGCCGCCTGATCCCCTGGGCGGTGCTGCTGATCGTGGGCGGGGCGTACCTGCTGCAAAACCGGCGGAAGGCCCGCCGATGCGCATGGCTGGCCCCGCTGATATTGCTTATCCCGCTGGGGGCCTTCGCGCTGTGGGCGGCCGTGGACTTCGACGGCGCGTTCACCTTCTTCCACCGGTTGCTGTTCACCAACGACCTGTGGCTGCTGGACCCGCGCACCGACCTGCTGATCCGCATCTGCCCGGAGAGCATGTTCGCGGCCATGGGGCTGCGAATCGCCCTGCTGGGCCTCGGGGGAATGGCGGGGGTGACGGCGCTGGCCGTGCTGCTCACCTATATCTGGCCGAAAACAAACAGGAACGAGGGAAATGCATGGAACGACAACCGAGCTATGCGGCGCGCTGCCGGGCAAAGGCCGAAGACCTTCGACGTCGGGGGGAAGCGCTGATATTATCGGTGGAATCCAGCTGTGACGAGACCGCCGTGGCCGTGGTCCGCAATGGGCGTCAGCAGCTGGCCAACGCCATCGCCAGCCAGATCGACACCCACGCCCTGTACGGCGGCGTGGTGCCGGAGATCGCCAGCCGGATGCACGTGGAGGCCATCGACCCGCTGCTGGAGGCGGCGCTGGCCGAGGCGCATGTCACCCTGGACGCCATCGACGCCGTGGGCGTCACCTACGGGCCGGGTCTGGTGGGGGCGCTGCTGACCGGGGTCAGCTGGGCCAAGGCGCTGGCCTACGCCATGGACGTGCCGCTGATCGGCGTGAACCACATCGAGGGTCATGTCTCAGCCAACTACATCGCCCACCCGGACCTGGAGCCGCCCTTCGTGTGCCTGGTGGCCTCCGGCGGGCACAGCCACATACTGAACGTAACCCGCTACGGGGAATATGAGCTGCTGGGCCAGACCACCGACGACGCGGCGGGGGAGGCTTTCGACAAGGTGGCCCGGGTGCTGGAGATCCCCTATCCCGGAGGGCCGCTGCTGGACAGGCTGGCGGACACCGGCGACGACCGCGCCTATAAATTTCCCCACCCCCACACCCAGGGGAAGTACGACTTCTCCTTCTCGGGGCTCAAGACTGCCGTCATCAACCAGGCCCACAACCTGCGGCAGCAGGGGGTCGAGATCAACGCGGCGAACTTCGCCGCGTCCTTTCGCAGGAGTGTGGTGGATCTGCTGGTGGACAAGACCGTCGCCGCCGCGAAGGACACCGGGGCAAAGCGGTTGGCCGTGGCCGGGGGCGTGGCCGCCAATTCGCTGCTCAGGAGCGAGCTGCAGCGCCGGGGCGAAAAGGCAGGCATGGACGTGTTCATCCCGCCGAAGAACCTGTGCACCGACAACGCCGTGATGATCGGCTCCGCCGCCTTCTACCGCCTGATGGCCGGGGAGGTGGCCGGGCTGGATTTGAACGCCGTGCCGGCGCTGAGGATGATACAATAGGCAGCCGACGGGCACGCCTCCAGGACAGGATGTGATCGGGCTTCAATCAGGCCCGATCACATTTTTCCACAGGTGAGGATACTTATTCTATCGCCCTTTTCTACAACTCTATATCATGTGACTATTGCATATCACTTTCAAATGCGTTTTACTATCAACAGGAATAATCTGTCAGGGAGGCATCTGTTCAGTCAGGTGACTTCTGATTTGACGGGGTGATGCGGTGGCCAGCCTTCCCCTTTGGGGCAATGTCGTCAACTTAGCAAAAGTTGTAATAGGAAAAGAGTTCACAACAAGCGTCAAGACCTCCGTAGCGGCGACTATCAGTCGCCACGCCATCTTCTGTGGCGGCAGATTGCGACACGAAGTTAGTCCTTTAGGGCCGCCGCTACGGCGAGTATTGCGGTGCGCAGTAACAGGCTGATTCCTTAAGTTGATGACATTGCCCTTTGGGGAAGGTGGCGCGTAGCGCCGGAAGAGGTCCCCTTACGTTACGCTTTGCGCCTATGTTCTAAAAGACGTTGTCTCAGCGACAAGGACCTCTTCCGTCTTTCCCGGAACAATGCAAGCATTTTCCGGGAAATCCACCTTCCCCAGAGGGGAAGGCTACCTTGGGACCGTCGCAATCAGCTTAACAAATCGGAGTTTGCATACGCCAGTTACATCCTTTTTCAGTCAACCATCGAAAAACAATAGACACCAACCAGCCTATCAACTACTTATGCTTCACTTCCCTCTCCCCGCCCGCTCGATCAGCACGTTGTTCCAGACCTCCTGCAAAAACTTGTACAGGGGCATCAATTCGGCGAAGCGGTCCGCGAGGTATTGGGGCAGCTCGGGGGTGTACATCACGCCGCCGTAGCCCTGTTCCCGGCCCACGGAGACGTGGCGGCGGTTGTACCAGGGGTTCAGGAATTCGCCGCGATCCGCCTTGGGGCGCTTGTAGGTTTCGCCCCAGAGCTTGAAGGGGCCAAGGGCTGTGATGCCCCGGGCGATGCCCTCGAACCGGGCGGGGTCGGCGTCGATCAGCGCCCGCCAGGCCGCGCCCACGTCGGCGGCGTCCTCCCAGTTGCCCACGCCGTAGCTCCAGCCGGTGGGGTCCAGCTCGAACCAGAACATCGGGCCCTTGGCGTGGCGGTCGCCGGACTGGATCGAGAACCAAAGGTGGTCCTTGAAGGGCCCCCGCCCGAACAGCCGGCGGGCGTCCCGCCAGATACGGGCCACGTGCACCTGGAAATCCTGCTCGGGGAAGCGCTGCTGCAGCAGGGCGAGGGTCTCGAGGGCCAGCGCCCGGAAGGGCCCGTTCAGGTGGGCCTCGTATTCATCCCGGTGGGCGTTAAACCACTCCCGGTCGTTGTTCATGGAAAGGCCCCACAGGAAATCGCCGGTGGCCTGGGAAAAGCCCTGGAACATGATATCACCTCACGGGAAATATTTTAGAAAACAACCCGTCCGACGAGCGGACGGGTTGTAATTTGCGGTTTTCACGCGATTACTTCGCAGCTTCAACCTTGATGATCTCCTGGCCGTCATAGTAGCCGCAGAACTTGCACACGCGGTGGCTCAGCTTCATCTTGGCGCAGCGGGGGCACTTCACGATGCCCGGCGCGGACAGCTTCCAATGAGCGTTGCGACGAGAATTCCTTCTTGCCTTGGAGACTTTTCCCTTGGGAGTGGCCATTGTTACACCTCCTCATTACTTAGCACATAATCTTTTAATGCCGAAAAGGGGCCGGTGACAACGTTGCCCTCCTGGCATGTGCAGGTATTCTTGTTCAGGTTGCCGCCGCAGACGGGGCACAAGCCCTTGCAATCCGGCTTGCAAAAGAATTGCAGCGGCAGCGCCAGCAGCAGCGCGTCCTTCGCGGCGTCCTCCAGTTCGAGGGCGTGGGCTTCGAAGGTGTACAGATCCGGGTCGTCCGGGTCCGGTTGCTTGGCGTAGAGCGCGTCGATTTCGGCGCTCAGGGCTTCCTGAACGGGTTCAAGGCACCGGGAACAGCGGGTATGCACTTCGGCGGCCACATTGGCCCTCAGGCTGATGCGGCTGTCGCCGGTGCAGAAGTATTCGCCTCGAACGTCGATGCCCTCGAAGCGGACCGGGTCGCCCAGGATCTCCATCTCCGGCAGCTCGATGGCCGCCTCGAAGGAATAAACCTGGCCGGGATTCTTCAGCGCGTTGCCGACATCCAGTGCCAACCCAATACCCCCTAACCTTTGCTATTATAATCGTTTGTATGCCGAATGGCAAGTTATTTTTTATTGAATCGGCTTACCGGTGGCCAGGGCCAGGGTGTCGCGGGCGATGGCCAGCTCCTCGTTGGTGGGGATGACCCAGACCTGCACCTTGCTGTCGTCGGCGGAGATCTTCGCTTCCTCGCCGCGAACCTTGTTGCGCTCGGGGTCCAGCTTGATGCCGAAGCACTCCAGGCCCTCGACGGCGCGGGCGCGGCCGGCGCA
>JAFRJF010000025.1 GCA_017432405.1 Clostridia bacterium
ATATTATACATGATGTTGTGCCGGTTGTCAATATGAAATTAACAATTGGAGTGATTAGTGGATAGTGGTCAGTGGTTAGTGGTTAGTGGTTAGTGGTTAGTGAATAGCGGCTGCAGCGCGCATTATATCTCCACTCTCCACTCTCAACTCTCCACTCTCTTTCTCGTGAGTTTTGTCCAGAACTCCTTCCTCTTCTTTCTCCGCTCCAGGCGCTCGCCGAGGTCGCGGGCGCCGACGCCGTAGACGAGGTAGAGTATGAGGCCGGAGACCAGCATGATGAACACCGTCGACGCGCACCGGCGGCCGGAGCCGTTCATGTTGTAGCCGTCGCGGCCCTCCTCGGCGGTCATCGACTGGATGACCATCGCGTAGGACTTGCCGTAGCTGGAATGGAACGTCGCCGACATGTCGTACTCGGTGAACAGCGCGTTGAAGTTCAGCGCGAACACCGCCAGCACGCTGGGCAGCACGATGGGCAGCTTGACCCGCAGGAACGTGACCAGCGAACTGGCCCCCAGGTTCCGGGCGGCGTCCTCCAGCTCGTCGTCGATGGCATAGAAGGCCGCCTTCACCATGCGCAGCGCAAAGGGCAGCTTGACCACCGTGTAGGCCATCACGATCAGGAAGCGCACGTTCTCCCGGTAGTACAGGTTCTTGCCGAACACGTACCACACCTCGCCGTTGAAGAAGGTGCGGAAGGAATAGCAGATCAGTATCGTGGGCAGCAGCCAGGGGAACAGCAGGCACGCCTCCACCACGACGGAGCGCTTCTTGCCCTTGTGCTTGAAGATGTAGTTGACGGCCACCACCACGATGGCGCAGGCCAGCGCCGCCGCCAGGGCCGACAGCACGAAGCTCAGCCGTATGCCGCCCACGGTGTCGGCGTTGGAAAACACGCCGGAGATGACCCCCTCGCGGATGCGCTGCTTGCCCCGGGAGGTGGTGTAGCTGTAGTCCTGGGTGCCGAAGAAGTTGATCAGCGTCCAGTCGGACATGTTCAGCGACTTGGCCCGCACCGCCGGCCAGTTCTGGAAGGCGAACAGCACGATCATCACCACGGGGGTCATGTAGATGACGAACAGTACATAGGCATAGATGTGGGCCAGCACCCGGGCCACGGGGCTCTGGATCTTCTGCTTGACCAGCTTGGCCTTCGTCTTGCTGACGGACAGGTAATGCCCCTTGCGCTCGTAGTGGTTCAGCATCGTCAGAAGCGCGATGGTGAACAGCGCCAGTATGATGGACAGCAGCGCCGCCCTGGCCTGAGGGAAGGCCTCGTCGGCCACCGAGGAGCCCGCCAGGCGCACGATCTCCGGGTTGATGGAATTGTAGCCCAGCAGCGTCGGGGCGCTCATGGCGCACAGGCCGGTGATGAAGGTCATGACCGTCAGCGAGAACAGCGTGGGCAGCAGCGTGGGCATGACCACACTGAACAGCACCTTAAAAGGCTTCGCGCCCATGTTCCGGGCCGCCTCCACGGTGTTGTAGTCGATGCCGCGAATGGCGTTGCGCAGGAAAAGCGCGTGGTTGCTGGTGCAGGCAAAGGTCATCGTGAACAGCACCGCGCTGAAGCCGGAGAACCACTGCCGGTTCATGCCCGGGAACATGCCCGCCAGCCACTGGGTCAGCATGCCGTTGCTGTCGTAGAGGAACTGGTAGCCGGTGACCAGCGCCACGCCGGAATAGATCAACGTGGTCATGTAGCCCAGCCGCAGTATCTTCGAGCCCTTGATGTCGAAGTACTCCGTCAGCAGCACGATGGAGATGCCCACCACGTTGACGGTGATGACCAGGCACACCGCCAGCTTCAGCGAGTTGATCACGAAGGAGGGCATGTTGCCCACAAAGAAAAAGCGTATGACCGCGAAGGGATCCACGTTTCCCGCGGCGTCCTTCGTGGTGAAGATCGAGGTCAGCGTGTTCAGGCAGGGCAGCACCATGAATCCCAGGAAGAGATAGACGAACAGTATCGCGCCAAAGACCTTGTACAGCAGGGACAGGTCGAGCCCGCCCCTGCGCCGCTCAGTGCGCTGCATGTACTCGCCCCCCTTCTCAGTAGGACATGACATCCTGGGGATGTATGCCCACGGTGACGCTGTCGCCTGGCTCGTAGATGTTGATGCCGTCGTTCTTCTCGATCACCTTGACGGTCTGCCCGGCGGCCTTTATGTAGTACTTGATGTACAGGCCGTAATATTCCCGGCTCTCGATGACGCCTTCTGCCTGGAATTCGCCGTCGTCACGGCTTCGGTTGACCCGCACCCGCTCCAGGCGGATGAAGTGGTGCTTGTCCCCGGGAAGCCCGAGTTTTTCGGTCACGCCCGGCCCCAGTGGGTTGATGTCGCCGATGAAGTTGGCCACGAACTCCGTGGCGGAGTGGTTGTAGACCTCGTTGGGCGTGCCGATCTGCTCGATGCTGCCCTTGTTGAACACGGCGATGCGGTCAGAGAGGGTCAGCGCCTCCTCCTGGTCGTGGGTGACGTAGATCGTGGTGATGCCGAATTCCCGCTGCATCTTCTTCAGCTCGTTGCGCAGCTGCACCCTCAGCTTGGCGTCCAGGTTGGACAGCGGCTCGTCCATGCAGATGATGGCCGGCTCGGTCACCAGGGCCCGAGCGATGGCCACGCGCTGCTGCTGGCCGCCGGAGAGCTGGGAGACCGCCTTGGCCAGCTGCTCATCGGACAGGTCCACCTTTCGGGCGATGGCGTTCACCTTCTGGTCGATCTCGGGCTTCTTCAGCTTCTTGATCTTCAGGCCGAAGGCGATGTTGTCCCGCACCGTCATCGTGGGAAACAGCGCGTAGCTCTGGAACACGATGCCGATGTTGCGCTGCTCGATGGGCACATGGGTGATGTCCTCCCCCTGCATGTGCACGCTGCCGGACACCGGCTCGATAAACCCGGTGATGGTGCGCAGCGTGGTGGTCTTGCCGCAGCCGGAGGGCCCCAGGAAGGTGAAGAACACTCCCTCCTTTACGTGGACGTTGATGCCATGCAGCGCCTCAAAATTGTCGAATTTGACCACGATGTCCTTCAACTGGATCATGCGCATCGCTCCTTCGGTAGGTTTGCATCTTCATATACACGTGCAGGGGCGCCGATGCGGCGCCCCTGGTTGTCCGGTACGATATCAGGCCTCGGGCGCCTTCTGGGTCAGGGTCGCCCAGTCCAGGTTGTCCCAATCGGGCTCGGCGACGGCGCTGGCGCTGTCCGCCCAGAAGAAGCCCAGGTTGGTCATGATGTTGGTCCACTCGGCGGAGTGAGCGCCCACGTACTCGGCGTAGGTCATGTCGGTGCCCTCCACCTTGTTCAGGGAGAAGTTCGGAATCGCGTAGATTGCGGGCACCTCGTCGAACAGCTCGGCGACGGCGTCCTCGTTGCAGGGATAGCTGTCGAACTCGTCGGACCAGGCGATCTGGACCTCGGCGGACCCGAACCAGTCGGCGAAGGCCTTGACGGCCTCGGTCTGCGCCTCGGTGCGGTTCGGGTTGTCGATCACGCCCAGGTACTCGGCGATGTAGTAGGTGCCGTCATCGATGTCCACCAGATCCCAGTTCTCCGGCTCCAGCGTGCCATGCAGCGGGTTGGCCTCGGTGCCGGCCTCCTCGGCGGCCTCGATGTTGCCGTACAGGGAAGAGGAGTAGAAGGTGGAGACCTGCACGTCGCCGCGGATCAGCGGATCCAGGCCGTACTTGTCGTCCGGGAACACCTTGCCGTTGGCGCAGTAAGCCCACAGGGTCTTCCAGCCGTCCAGGGAGATGCCGCCGGCGGGAGAGGTGGGATCGGTGAAGGCGTACAGCAGCGCGTTGTTGGTGTTCATGTTGGTGGTGCCGCCGACCTTGTTCTGGCGATACCAGGTGTAGCCGCTGTTCACGATGTCGGCCCAGTGCGCAAAGTGCAGCGCCTCGCCCTTGGTGCCCAGCTCGTCGTTGCGGTAGAGCATCAGTATGTTCTGGATAACCAGACCGTAGGCCTTGCCGTCATACTTGTAAGCGCCCACCTTGTCGGCCCAGGAGGGGGGCCAGTCCATCACGGTCAGGTTCTCATAGGCGCCGTTCACCAGCTGGGACCAGCGGACCTCGTTCAGGCCGAAGATGATGTCGGCATCCTTGTTCTCGTTGGCGGTCTGAACTGCGGCAGTGTCGCCGGAGATGACGGAGTTGTCGTCCAGGGAGATGGTGAAGCCTGCCTTGGCTGCGGCGTCCACCAGCCAGGTCACGCGCTCGGGGGAATTGGAGTTGGAGTAGATGCGGATCGTGTAGTCGGAATAATCCTCTGCGGAAGCGGAGACCGCCGCCAGGGAGAGGGCCAGGGCTGCGACCAGCAGCAGGGTCAGGAATTTCTTCATTGAAATAGCCTCCTTGTATTGATTTCACGGAGGCATTATAGCACAATTATAAGGAATTGTAAAGTCTCGACGTTGAGCTGCTCCGCGAGCAGGCGATTCTTCTGCAAACGATACGGGAATATTCTGGTCAGGGACATTGCCAGCAGGAGTCTACCTTATCGAAGAGGTGGAAGCGCCAGCGGGTTATAACAAAATGAGCTGCCTGATTAAAATGATTGTTGATGGGGACGAAGTAACCCTTGCTGATGTTGGAACAACAGGCAGCTCAGACAGCCTTTACAATACACCTGAGAAGTCGGGAGATGTCTGGACGATCACACTG
>JAFRJF010000260.1 GCA_017432405.1 Clostridia bacterium
CACGGGATTTGTTTGATTCAAAGGAAACGGCAGTAGTTACTACGTTTCTCGGTCCTTTGAATAAAAGAAATCCGTCAGGATTTCTACCTTCCCTAACACCTAAAACCTATAACCTAAAACCTAACTACTGATTTGTCGCAGTGCGACAAATCAGTAGTTACCTTGCCTCTTTCTCCCGCCGTTCCCGCTCCCGCACCGCCTGGGGGGCTCTCAGGTAGATGGGCTGGAGTTGGGCGGCGGGGACCCAGATGTCCGGCCTTGCGGCGGCCAGCAGGCATGCCGCGTCGGCGCGAAGATCCCGCAGGTGGGCGGGGGCGATCAGGGCCCGGTCGCCCAGGGCCTCGCGCACGGCCATTCCGTAGGCCGGAACGCCGTCGCCCACGAATACCAGCCGCCTGCCCTCCGGCAGGGTCGCCAGGAAGTCCGCCAGCGGCAGGGCGGCGTCATCCAGCGCCCGCACGGGCATGCCCCCCGCCATGTCGAAGGCGGCGCAATACACTTGGCCGCGCCGGGCGTCCAGGATCGGGCAACACAGGCCGTCGAAGCCATAGAAGTTCATGGCCAGGGCCTCCAGCGCGTGGACGGCGGCGCAGGGCTTGCCCGCCGCATGGGCCAGTCCCTTGGCCGCGCACACGCCGATGCGCACCCCGGTGAAGGAGCCCGGCCCCGCCACGGCAGCGAACACGTCCACGTCCCCGCAGCGCAGTCCCGCCCCCTCCAGCGCGGCGTCCACCGCAGGCATGATGGTCTCGGAGTGGGTCAGGCCGTGGTTCATGGCGATCTGGTGGACGATCCTGCCGCCCTTCAGCACCGCGCAGCCCGCCACCGGGCCGGAGGTGTCGATGGCCAGCACGGTCGGCTGCATATTGTCAGTTGACATCCCCACACCTCCACTCGGCCAGCACGTCGGGATCGTACCCCGCCACGCCCCGGTTTTCGATGGTTATGACCCGCGTCTCGTCTCCCGCACCCCGCTCCAGGTGAATGTGCAGGGCGGGTTCCGGGTCCAGCTCCGCCATGCCCGGCCATTCCACCACGGCCACGCCGTCGCCGCCCACGAACTCGTCCAGCCCGGCGGCATAGTATTCGTCCGGATCCGCCAGCCGGTACAGGTCGAAGTGGTACAGCCGACGCCCGCCGGCCTCATAGGGGATCATCAGCGTAAACGTCGGGCTGGGCATGGGGCCCTCGACGCCCATGCCCCGGGCGATGCCCCGGGCCAGCACAGATTTGCCCGCCCCCAGGTCGCCCTCCAGCAGAACCGCGTCCCCCGCCGCAAGCATCGGCGAGAGCCGGGAGGCGAACTTCAGCGTATCAAGCTCAGAATGGGTTTCAAATGTCGTATGGTTGGTCATCTGGTTTCCATTCCTCATTTCACCCATACGACTCCCTCGGGCCTAATAGCGAGGACCGTCGTCGCGCCCTTGCCGAACACGCTGTCCATGGTGGCTCGGTACTTGTCCAGCAGGTCGAAGGGCACGAAGGCCAGTATCGTGCCGGCAAAGCCGCCGCCGTGGTTGCGCCAGGCCCCGCGGCCCTCCAGCATCCGCCGGCTCATCTCCAGAGCCAGCGGAATCTCCTGGTTGCTGCTGGTGGCGACGTTCAGGTTTTGCAGCAGCTCCCAGCTGCTGTTGCAGGTGCGGATGATAATGTCCAGGAAGGCCGGCAGGTCGTCCCGCTTCAGGGCGTCGGCGGCCTCCTGGGCCCGGCGGGTGTCGTCCACGAAGTGCAGCGCCCGCAGGATCGAGCGGTCCGACACCTTGTTCTTCAGCCTCGGGATCGCCTCGAACAGCGCCTCCGGGGTCACGTTCTGCAGCAGCTCCTGCCCCATCTCCCGGGCCACGGCCTTCATCTCGGCGGGGATGGCGGCATACTCGTCGGTCAGGTTGCCGTGCTCGCCGCCGGCGCTGACCACGCACACCGCGAAGCCCTTCGCGCCGAAGTCGTAGCGTATGGCCTCCACGTCGGTGGGGGTCTTGCCAAAGTCCTGTATGGACAGCCCGCCCACGGCGCTGGCCATCTGGTCCATCAGGCCGCTGGGCTTGCCGAAGTAGACGTTCTCGGCGTACTGGGAGATGCGGGCGTTCTCCTGGGGGTCGATCACCCAGCCGTTGAACAGCGCGTCGAACGCGCCCACCAGCATCACCTCGAAGGCCGCCGACGAGGACAGGCCGCTGCCCTTGAACACCGTGCTGGTCACGCAGGCGTCGAAGCCGCCGATGCGGTACTTCAGCTGCGCCAGGCGCGCCGCCACGCCCCGGATCAGCGCGAACGTGGTCTCCGTCTCGTCCCCGTGGACGCTCAGGTCGCCCAGGTCCACCTCGAAGGCAGTGGGAAAGCCCTCCGAGTACAGCACCACCCGGTTGTCGTCCCGGGGCGCCACCGCCGCGACGGTATCCAGGTTCACCGCCGCCGCCAGCACCCTGCCGTTCTGGTGGTCGGTGTGGTTGCCCACCACCTCGGCGCGGCCCGGCGCGGAGACGAAAGCCTCCGGTTCGCGGTTGAAGTGGCCGCGAAACGCCTCCGCCAGAGCGCTGTAGCGCCCAAGCTGATCCTGTCCCGCATAGAGCGCGTCCAGCCGCGCCCTGTTCCGATCGTACCATGCCCTGACGTCCATATCTCATACCCCCTGAAGCCGTGAATGTGTATTGAATCGCATACTTGCCATATTGGCACATCTATATTGTAAACCATAGCGCTGTTTTTCGCAAGGGGGAATATTCACATGGCGTATATCAAACCAAAAGCCTTCCCCCACCGGGGAAGGCTTTTGCTTCCAGATTCCTGAATCACCCGTTGTCCTCCGTTCCCGGCGTGACGCTGGTGGGGGGCTGGCAGTGGGGGCAGGCTTTGTAGCCCCAGTCGATGGCGAACTGCAGCGACACCCCTGTGCCGCCCTTGAACTTGACGGCGCTGCACGTGGACGCCCGGTGGTAGTAGGTGTTGATGGTGCCCGGGTCGACGTACACCTTGCTGTCGGCGTCGCCGGGATACATCTTGATGGACACCGGCGCGCTCTCGGTGCCGCCGTTTTCCGGGCTGTCCGATCCGGCGGAGAGCTTCGAGCAGTCGGGGCAGGCCTTCAGGCCCATGGCCCTGGCCTTGCCCAGCGTGCCTGCGGTGGCGCCCGCGCCGGCGTGGGACTTCAGGAAGTGGTAGTACTTGTCCCCCGGCGCGGCGTAGACCTTCAGGCCTGCGACGCCCATGCAGACCGGGCAGGCCTTCTTGCCGTAGTTCAGCGCCGTCTCCAGCGAGATCTTCGTCGCCCCCGTCAGGCCGGAGCAGTGGGCGCGGGCGTGGTAGTACTTGCTGCCCGCCGTGGCCCAGACCTTGATGCCGGAGGTGCCGGAGGTGTAGGGGCCGGTGCGCTCGGCGGTGCGGGCCGACTTGGTCACGCAGTTGGGGCAGGGATCCAGCCCATAGGCCAGCGCCGCCGCCAGCGTGCCCTGCCGCGCGCCGGAGCCGGCGTCGGCCTTACTGTAGTGGTAATACTTGCCGCCCCGGGTGGCGTACACCTTGCGGGTGGCCGCGGAGGCGCACACCGGGCAGGCCTTCTTGCCGTAGTTCAGCGCCGTCTCCAGCGTGACCCTGCTGGGCGCGCCGGAGATATTGGAGCAGCTGGAGCGGGTGTGGTAGTACTTGCCGTTGACGGTGGCGTACACCCGCACGCCGGACCTGCCGGACTTATAGGTCGCTTTCCGGGTGGCCGTGGACGCCGCGGCCTGGGCCGCCGCCTTGGCTGCCGCCGCCTTCGCCGCCGCCACCTTGTCCGCGGTGGACTTGGTCTTTGCGGCCTTCGCCGCAGCCGCCTCCGCCGCAGCCGCCGCCTTCTTCAGCTGTTCGTTGTAGGTCTTGGCGGCCTCGCTGGCGGACTCCGCCGCCTTCCTGCTGCTCAGGCAGTAGGGGCAGGCGGTCTGGCCCAGCATCAGCGCCTGGGCCAGGGTGCGCTTCGTGCCGTTTTTCATGCCCGAGGGCGCGCAGACGCTGGCCGCGTGGTAGTGGTCGCCGTTCTTGGTGGAATACACCGTGCGCTTGGCCGCCGCGGCGCAGGTCGGGCAGGCCTTCTTGCCGGCCTTGATGGCGGTCTTCAGCGTGATGCGACTGGCCCCGGTCATGCCGCCGCAGCTGCTGTTCAGGTGATAGTAGCTGCCCTGGCGGGTGGCATAGACGTAGGTGTTGCTCGCAGTGGCCTTCGATGCCGCGGCGGACGCCCGGGTGCTGCCGCCCGAGGTCGTCGAGGTCGTGGCGCCGTTCTTCGTGGTGGACTTCGTCGTAACGCCGTCCTTGGTGGTGGTCGTCGTGGTGGTGGTACCGTTCTTGGTGGTGGTCGTGGTGGTGGTACCGTCCTTGGTGGTGGTCGTGGTGGTCCTGCCGTCGCTGGTCGTGGTGCCCCAGCAGTCCGGGCAGCGCTTGAAGCCCGCCGCCAGCGCGTCGGCCAGCGTGCCCGCCGTGGCGTTCTTCATGCCCGAGCAGGTGGCGTAGGAGTGGTAGTACTTGCCACCCTTGACCGCGTAGACCTGGGTGTTGGCGCTGGAGGCGCACACCGGGCAGGCCTTCTTCCCCGCCAGCAGCATGGATTTCAGCGTATACAGCTGGGCGTCCTTCATGCCGCTGCAGGTGTTCTTGGTGTGGTAATAGGTGCCGTTCTGGGTGGCGTACACCTTCACGCCGTCGCCGGTGGTATTGCCGGTCAGCGAAACGGTCTTCGTCTTTTCCTTGCTGGCGCTCTCGGCCTCGGCGGCAGCCGCGTCGCCCAGGCTGCCCTTGACGCAGACGTCGCATTTTGTCTTGCCCAGCACCATGGCCTCGGCCAACGAAACCTTCTTTGCGCCGGTCATGCCCTGGCAGTTCTTGTCGGTATGGTAGGACTTGCCGCCGGCGGTACAGTAGACCACCGTGCCGGCGGAGGCGCAGCAGGTGGGGCACGCGGCCTTGCCCGCCAGCAGCGCGTCACGCAGCGACAGCTTCGTGGCGTTCTTCATGTTCGAGCAGTCCTTCTGCACGTGGTAGTAGGTGCCCTCCTTGGTGGCGTACACGCTCAGGCCGCTCTTGTCCTCGGATTCCTGGTTGATCAGCACCGCGGTGATGTTCTCGTCCTCGTCCAGGGAATCCTTGGTCTTCAGTATGCAGACCGGGCAGGCCTGCTTGCCTTCGTTCTCCGCGGCCTGCTTGGTGTAGACCAGCGGGTTCTTCATGTTGCTGCACTTCTCGTCGATATGGTAGTACTTGCCGCCCAGCGTGCCATAGTAGGTGGTGGTGCTGCCGCCGCCGATGCAGTCCGGGCAGGGCGACTGGTGGCGGCTGTTTTCCGCGATCTCGCGGGTCACGCGCCACACCTGCACGCCCTGTTCGATGCTGGGGCAGGTCTCGTTGGAGTGGTAATACAGGCCGGAGGCCGGGCTCCACACATACTCGGCGTTCTCGCCGGTCGCGCCGTTGCCGGAGCCGCTAAGGGGCGTCGGAGAGGGCGACACGCCGGCGGCATCCAGGCCGGTATCGGAGGCGCCGTCCGTGGAGGTATCGCCGGTGGAGGCGTCCGAACCCGACGAACCGTCCGTGGAGGTATCCCCGTCGGTCGCGCCGCCTGACAGGTCGATGACCTCGACGCCGCCGGCGGTGGCCTCAGGGGCGAGGGTTTCCTGGATGGAGACGGGCGCGAGGGTCATCTGGGGCTGGGTCTGCCTGTCGCCCGCGCCGCCCAGCAGGCCGCGCAGCAGCAGGATCAGCGCCACGACGAACCAGATGGCCGACGCGATGGTGATCGCCCAGCGGACCGGCTCGTCAAAGCGCCGCCTGCGCCACAGCAGGTAGATGCCCACCGGCGGCAGCAGGAACAGCATCGCATAGGTCACCCAGTCGTGTTCCTCGACGAACTGGCCGAGGCGGCCGCGGGGCGCGTCGTCGTATTCCTCCGAATCGTCGTAGGCCTCGTCGGCGTCCTCGTCCTGATAACGGTCATCGTAATCGTCGTCGTAACGGTCGTCGTCGTAATGTTCGTCGTCGTCGTATCGGTCGTCGCCGTCGTAACGGTCATCGTCGTCGTATCGGTCGTCATCGTCGTAACGGTCGTCGTCGTCATAGCCGTCATCGTCGTAGCCGTCGTCGTCCGCATAGCGGTCGTCGTCGCGATCGTCGTCATATCGATCGTCATCGTCATAGACGTCGTCCGAATACCTGTCGTCGTCGGCATCATAACGGTCCTGAAGGGCGTCGCCCTCAGGCTGTTCTTCATATGAATTGTCGTCCTCCGTGCCGGACGTCCGCCTGCCCTGGAAGAGGCGATGGGTCTTTCCTCCCTCTCCCCAGCGGTAGGCGAGCCCCTGGCCGGACAGATTGAATTTCAGCTTTCCGATGGAATGCGTAGCCATAATTTCTACCACCTTAATATACCGGTATCCATGCCTTTTGAAACAGCTGTCGGGGCATACAAGCCCCTTTATCTATTCAATGCCATTACAAGCATACATCATATATACCAATCTGTCAATCATCTTGAAATAAAAAAATGAAATTTTGTCATTATCTTAAACCTCAGAATTTCATACATCGAAATAATATCGCAAAAAATATGCCATAAATTCAATTTACCCCATTGCCTGATTCCCGCCGATATGCTATAATAGAGTGTGTAACAATTGGAACCAGCTCGTAATATCTGTTTTTTCACGGAGGTAAGCCATATGTCCAACAAGCCTGTCAAGGGCCTCAGGGTAGGCAATTATCGTATAACGCCGCTGGGCCTGGTCGTGCTGGCGGTGCTGGTGATGCTGATCATCGCCGCGGTGGTGCTGGTCGTGGTCCACCCGTTCGGAAACAACGACGTCGCCGCCACAAATGTGCTGCCGCCCGAGGCGGAGGAGGAAGCGCCGGAGGCGGAGGTCACCAAGGCGCCCACACCGACCCCCGAGCCGGAGCCCACACCGACCCCCGAGCCCGAGCTGCGCTCGGCCACGATCCGCTCGCTGGGCGAGATCGCCATGCAGCAGAACCTGCTGCGCGCGGCGGTAAACGGGAACACCTTTGATTTCAGCAACATGTTCACGAACATCTCCTCGGTCATCGGCAACGCGGATTACACCGTGGCCGACGTGGAGGGCTCGCTGGGCGGCACTACCGAATATTCCGGCAGCAACAAGATGATCACGCCCCCGGCGCTGATCGGCACGCTGAAGGAATGCGGCGTGGACATGCTGATGCTGGCCAACGACCACGCGCTGGACGGCGGCTTCAACGATCTGCAGGCCACGATCCAGAACTGCCAGGAGGAGTCAATGGACTACGTCGGCGCGGCGGCCTCCGCCGAGGAGCGCGCTACCCCGCTGATTCGCGAGATCGGCGGCATCAACGTGGCCTTCCTGGCCTACACCGAATCGCTGAACGGCAACGAGCAGACCGCGGACCCCGCCGCGCTGGAATACGGCGTGAACCTGATCTCCAAGTCCAACGCCAAGAAGGACATCGACAGCGCCCGCGAGGCCGGCGCCGACGTGGTCGTCTGCTATTGCAGCTGGGGCGAGATGTTCAACCCGACCCCCACCGACACCGAAAAGAAGATCGCCCAGAAGCTGGCCGAGTGGGGCGTGGACGTGATCATCGGCTACAACCCCCACGTGGTGCAGCCCGCCACCTGGCTGGAGACGAAGGACGCGGAGGGCAACGTGCGCCGCACGCTGTGCCTGGGCGCTACGGGCAACCTGCTTTCCGACCAGTACGGCAAGAACGACAACGGCATCGTGTTCCAGTTCACCATCGAGGAGACGGAGCACGGCAGGTTCGCCATCACCAACCCGCTCTACGTGCCCACCTACGTGTGGCGCAGCGAGACCGAGGACGGCAAGTACAACTACCAGGCGCTGGCCGTAGGCCAGTGGCTGGAGGACGCCCCCGAGGGCATGGCCTACGCCGACGCCGCAAGGATGCGCCAGGTCTGGGCCGACCTGCAATCGGTAATGGGCGCCGACGTCGCCACCGTCGCGGCGGAATAGTTCCACGCAGACTCGGCAGGAGCGCCCTTCGGCGCTCCTGCATTTTTGCGGGGAAGCGGAAGCGTGGAGCGATAAATACTGATTTGTCGCAGCGCGACAAATCAGTATTTGCACATCCCTCTGAAAGGAGCATCCATTATGTTCTTCTCCACCGACCTGCTCGCCTGGTACGATCGCTGTGCCCGCGATCTGCCCTGGCGGGGGGAGCGCGCGCCCTACCGCATCTGGCTGTCGGAGGTCATGCTGCAGCAGACCCAGGCGGAGACGGTGAAGGGGTATTACGCCCGCTTCCTGGCCGCCTTCCCCGATGTCATGGCGCTGGCCGCCGCCGACGAGCAGGCGGTCCTGAAGCTGTGGGAGGGTCTGGGCTACTATTCCCGGGCGCGGAACCTGCACGCGGCGGCGCGGATCGTGGCCGGCGAGCTGAGCGGCGCGTTTCCCGGCAGCGCGGAGGGCCTGCGGAGGCTGCCGGGCATCGGCCCCTACGCTGCCAACGCCATCGCCTCCATCGCCTATGGCGAGCCCGTGCCCGCGCTGGACGGCAACCAGGCCCGGGTGCTTGCCCGGGTGCTGGCCTGGGAGGACGTCGTCAGGACCCCCTTCGACCTCCTCTCCCCCGCGACGGCCCTGATGGACCGGGCGCGGCCCGGCGACTACAACCAGGCGCTGATGGACCTGGGGGCCGCGATATGCACCCCGAAGTCACCGAAGTGCGACGCCTGTCCCGTGGCGGGCCACTGCCGCGCCTTCGCCGAAGACGCGGCGCTGGAATACCCCCGCAAGCCTCCCCCGACCGTCAAAAAACAGCAGGACTGGACGATCCTGCTGATGGAGGAAAGCGGAAAGCTGCTGGTGCGCCGCCGCCCGAAGGGGCTGCTGGGCGGACTGTATGAATTCGTCGCCGTCGAAGGGCACTTTGACGACCGGGCAGACCTGGTCGCCGCGCTGGAGGGCCTGGGCTTCTCGGGCGTCCGGCTGATCCGCCCCCTGCCCGACGCCAAGCACGTGTTCACCCACCTCGTCTGGCACATGCGGGGCTGGCAGGCCGAGTGCGACGCCGTCCCCGAAGGGTATGCCCCCGTCGACCGGGAGGTGCTGAGCGCCCTGCCGTTCCCGTCCGCGCTGAGGACCTACCGGGAGATCGCCGGCAAATACTGATTTATCGAGCTACGCTCGATAAATCAGTATTCAGGTTTTAGGTTTTAGGGGTTAGGTTTTAGGGGTGGTGCAAATCCCTTAACGCTTCGCTAGGCCTTCGGCCACGGGATTTGTTTGATTCAAAGGAAACGGCAGTAGTTACTACGTTTCTCGG